>JBBQGJ010000156.1:0-14416 GCA_038322925.1 Mycobacteriales bacterium | reverse complement strand
ACTTCTCTGCGACGTCGGCGATCTTGCGGAGTTGCGCGGGAGTGGTGACGCCGCCCTTCATCTGCGGCACCACCGAGAAGGTGCCGTCCTTCTGGATGTTGGCATGCACCCGGTCGTTGATGAACCGGGCGTCCTTCTCGTCGATGTACTCGTCCGCCCACATCATCTTCAGCAGGGAGGCCAGCCCCATCTTGGATTTCGCGTCCTCCGCACCGGAGGGGGCCAATGCCGCGAAAACCGCCGACACAGATCGAAGGCCCTGGTCTCTGATGGCCGTCATCAATTCCGGCTTGTCCATCGGGACGCCGGGCACGTACCAGTTCGCCGACGGGTCCTCCTGGACGGCGCCGCCGGCGGCCCACTCCACGATCTGGCAGACCATCGTCTTGCACGACCCGCAGCCCTTGCCGGCCCTGGTCTGGTCCATCACCCCGGCGACCGACTTCACCCCGCTTTCCACGCAGGCGACCAGGGCGCCCTTGGAGACGCCGTTGCAGTTGCAGACCTGGGCGTCGTCGGCCAGTTCCGCGGCGCCGACCTCCTCGGCGGGAGTGCCGAGTTTGAACAGCATCTCCAGCCGTTCCTCGGGCAGCGGCAGCCCCCGGTCGAAGGCCTGCATCAGGAACGCGACCTTCGAGGTGTCGCCGAGCATCGTTGCGCCGATGAGCTTCTCGTCGCGGATGACCAGGGACTTGTAGACGCCGCGCTTGGGCTCGGAGAACACGATGTGCTCGTCGGTGTCGCGCTCCGGGCCCTGCACGCCCATCGACGCCACGTCCACCCCGGCGACCTTGAGCTTGGTCGCGGTGCGGGACCCGAAGTAGGCCGCAGTGGTGTCGGTGCCGGTGACCTGATCGGCCAGCACGACGGCCTGCTCCCACAGCGGCGCGACCAGTCCGTAGACCTCGCCGCGGTGCTGCACGCACTCGCCGACCGCGTAGACGTCGGGATCGTCCATGGTGCGCATGTAGTCGTCCACGACGATGGCCCGTTCCACGGTGAAGCCGCTGGTCACGGCCAGGTCGACGTTCGGCCTGATGCCGGCGGCGACGACCACCATGTCGCAGTCCAGCAGCGGGTGGTCCAGCAACCAGACGCCGCGGACCTTGTCCTCGCCCATGATCGCCGTCGTGCGGGCCTTGGTGTGCACCTCGATGCCGAGCTTCTCCACGCTCTTGCGCAGGATCTCGCCGCCGGCCGGGCCGATCTGCGCGTTCATCAGGTGCGCCCCGGCGTGCACCACGTCGACCTGCAGCCCGTAGGCCTGCAGGCCACGGGCGGCCTCCAGACCGAGCAGTCCGCCGCCGATCACCACGGCGCGCCGGTGATCCTCGTGCTGCGCGTAGTTGATCATGCCGCGGGTGTCGTCGATGGTCCGGAACGCGAACACCCCTGGCAGGAGTTCCCCGTCGGCCGTTCGCAGACCCTCGATGGACGGCATGAAGGAGCGGCTGCCGGTGGCGATGATCAGCACGTCGTAGGGCGTTTGGGAGGTCGTCCCGTCGGCTGAGTTCACCGCGTACACCAGCTTGCTGAACCGGTCGATCCGGGTGGCCCGCACCCCGGCGTGCAGGGTGATGTCGTTCTCCACATACCAGGGAAGGCTGTTGAGGAAGATGTCGGCGTCGGTCTCCTCGCCGGACAGCACGTGCGAGAGCATGATCCGGTTGTAGTTGCCGTACGGCTCGTCGCCGAACATGGTGATGGAGAACTGTTCTGCGCCACCGCGTTGCAGGATCTCCTCGACGGCGCGGGCGCCGGCCATCCCGTTGCCGATCACCACCAGCTTGCGCCGGGTGTCGTAGGCGCCGGGGTCCAGGTCCTCGTCGGCCGCGGTGATCGGTGCGTCTTGAAGCAGGGTCATCAGATCTCCACCAGTCCGACGTCGACGATGACCGAGCCGGATAGCCCCTCGGGCGCCGCCAGGTAGAGCTCCACCGCGGTGCCGCCCTCGAGGTCCTCGACCACCCGGAGCGGCACGTGCACATCGGCTTTCGCGCCGATCGGGAAGTACCGCATCGGTACCCCGTCCCGCATCAGCACCACGGCGATCAACTCGTCGGTGGTGTTGCCGCCCCGGAAGTACAAGGCCTGGGCGACCGATCCGTCGGGGACCAGGTAGCTCAGCGCGGCATCCAGCGGCGCCGGCTTGTCGATCCCGCCTCCGGTGAACTGGTAGATGCCTTGCAGGAAACGGTTTTTCGTGTGCACAGCGACGTCCTTCCGGTGCGGTGATGCTTGCGGTGGTCCGTGCGGCGATCGTTGTGGAGTTCGAGGGATCGGGGAGGAAGCAAATTCCAGCACTTCGGGTTGCTCGGGAACGGTGGTCAGCAGCGCCAGGTCGTCCGGCCCACCGATCCGCCGCGCGGTGGCCGCGCAGGACTTGAATTCGGGCATCTTCGAGTGCGGATCCAGCGTCGGATCGGTCAGCGCGTTGGCATTCGAAGCCCCGCCCCAGTGGAACGGGAGGAACAACACCTCCGGCCGGATCTCATCGGACAACTGGGCGCGGAACACCGCCGCCCCCCGACGGGAACGCACCTCCACCATGTCGCTGGCGCCGATACCCAGTCGGCGCGCCAGGTTCGGATGGATCTGCACGTGCGGATCGGGCACCATGCTGCCGCCCAACCGCCTGGTCTGGGTACCGCTCTGGTACTGGGTGAGCAGCCGGCCGGTGGTCAGCACGTACGGATAGTCGGAGTTGGGCACCTCGTCCACCGGGCGAAAGCGGACACCGAAAAACCTCGCCCGTCCATCGGGTGTCGGGAAGCGTTCGGCGAAAAGTCTTGGGGTGCCAGGATGATCGAGGCTGGGACAAGGCCAGAACACGCCCTTTTCCGCGTCGATCCGTTCGTAGCTGATCCCGGCGTAGTCGGCAATGCCGCCGCTGCTGGCCCGCCGGAACTCCTCGAACACCGTTCGCGGGTCGTCCGAGAAGTACTGTCCCCTGCCGAGTTTCGTGGCGAGTCGGCGCAACATCTGCAGGTCGTCCAGCACGCCCGCCGGCGGCCGGAGAGCCATCCTGCGCCGGATGACCCTGCCCTCGAGGTTGGTCATCGTCCCGTCCTCCTCCGCCCACTGCGCGGTGGGCAGGACCACGTCGGCAACCGCCGCGGTCTCGGACAGGAAGATGTCGGACACCACCAGCAGGTCCAGCCCGGCGAGCCGGCTGCGGACCCGGTTGGCGTCCGGCGCCGACACCACGATGTTGGACGCCAGCACCAGCAGGACACGGACGCAGCCGTCGGTACCGAACCGGTCGATCATCTCGAAGGCCGACCGGCCGGGCCGCGGCAATTCGTCCGGGTCGACGCCCCAGACGGTGGCGACGTGCGCCCTGGCCTCGGGGTCGTCCAGCCTGCGATAGCCCGGCAGCTGATCGGCCTTCTGCCCGTGTTCCCGGCCGCCCTGGCCGTTGCCCTGCCCGGTGATGGTGCCGTAGCCGGAGGCCCGCTTCCCCGGCAGCCCCAGTGCCAGCGCCAGGTTGATGTACGCCTGCGCGGTCTCGGTGCCGGTGCTGTGCTGCTCCGCGCCTCGCGCGGTCAGGATCATCGCGGACGGCGCCTGCGCGAGCGTGTGCACGACTGTGCGCAGCGAGCCGACGTCGATGCCGGTGATGCGTTCCACCCGGTCCGGCCAGTAGGCGGACACCGCGGCCCTGGCCGCCTCGAACCCGGTCGTGCGTTCGTCGATGTACCGCTGGTCGATCAGGCCGTCCCGGATCGCGATGTGCAGCAGGCCGTTCGCCAGCGCCAGGTCGGTGCCAGGGATCGGCGCCAGGTGCCGGCTCGCGCCCTTCGCAGTGGAGGTACGACGCGGGTCGACCACGATGTGGGTGGCCCCGGCCGCCCGCCCGGCGTCGAAGTACTGCATGGCCGGCGGCATGGTGTCCGCCGGGTTGGACCCGACGAGCAGAATTGCCCTGGCATCGGCGATGTCGGAGAGCGGGAACGGCAGCCCGCGGTCAACGCCGAAGACGCGGTTTCCGGCGGTTGCCGCCGACGACATGCAGAACCGGCCGTTGTAGTCGATGGCCGACGTCCGCAGCCCCACCCTGGCGAATTTGCCGAGAGTGTAAGCCTTCTCGTTGGTCAGCCCGCCGCCGCCGAAGACGCCGACGCTGTCCAGACCGTAGCGCTGCTGCGCGGACGTGATGCGATCGGCCACCAGGTCCAGCGCCTCGTCCCATTCGGCTACGCGAAAGGGGCTGGTGCGGTCCCCGGCGATCGTGCGAACCAGCGGGCTCAGCAACCGGTCCGGGTGGTCGAGGAGGTTGGCGGCAGTCCAGCCCTTGGAACACAGCCCGCCGCGGTTGGTCGGGAAATCCTCCTGCGGCACCAGCGTCGCCGGGCGGTCGCCGGCGATCATGCTGATGCCGCATTGCAGGGAGCAGTACGGGCAATGGGTATCGGTGGGCGTAGTGGTGGGGCTACTGGTGGGGCTGTTGGCGCGCGCAGCGCCGGATCTGTCGGTGGACGTCACAGGCGACTCCTTTCTGGGGTGGACCGATCCCCGACAGGGATCGGCGACACGACAGACGAGGTCGGCGGTGACCGCTTGGCACGCGGCGGGTCTGCCTCGCCGTGTGGGACCCATCGTGACGAAGCAACTACGCTCTGCGGTGACGGTGGCGTTACCCGTCCGTTGCGTTTCCCGCACATGCCGGCGCGGCAGGCTGTGAGGGCGGAATACCGGGACGGAGCCCTGGGGCGCAAGGGATTCCTGACTCGCCGAGCGGGCACAAGACCCGCCGTGCGGAAGTGGCTCGCCATGTGGACGAAACAGCACGGCAACGCGGGGACTTGTCCGCAGCGAATAGTGAAACCCATGGCCGCCAATGGCACGGATGACCGTTGTTCACCGGTGCGCGCCCGGAAGGGCAGGTGACCGCTCCAGGGCGTTCGGGGCATTCCGTCACCCAGCGCGTGGGCCCGCTCGCCGGGTTCACCATCGGCATCACGGCTGCCCGCCGGCGTCATGAATTCGGTGCCGCACTGGAGCGACACGGCGCCGCGGTCGCCTACGGCCCGGCCATCCAGATCGTTCCGGTGGCCAACGACGACAACCTCAGGGCGATCACGGCTCAGGTGATCGCGGAGCCGCCGGACATCCTGGTGGCCACCACGGCGATCGGGTTTCGCGGCTGGGTGGAAGCGGCCGACGGCTGGGGCGTCGTCGAGCCGTTCCTGCGGGCCCTGTCCGGCGCGACGCTGCTTGCCCGCGGGCCGAAAGTGGTCGGTGCGATGCACGCCGCCGGGCTGTTCGGCGAATGGTCGCCGGGCTCCGAATCATCCACCGAGGTGCTGGAACGGTTGCTGACCATGGATCTTCAGGGATGCCGGGTCGTCCTGCAGGAACATGGCGAACCGCTGCGCGACATGGTCGATGCGCTGCGCGCCGCCGGCGCCTCGGTGCTCGAGGCCAAGGTCTACGGATGGGTGCGGCCGGCTGATCCGGGCCCGTTGCTGCGGCTGTGCGCGCAGGTCGCCCATGGCGATGTGCACGCGCTGACCTTCACCAGCGCACCGGCCGCCGTCAGCTTCCTGCAGACTGCGAAGGATCAGGATCTGCTGCCCGCCGTGACAGCGATGCTGCAGCACCAGGTGGTGGCGGTTGCTGTCGGGCCGGTGACGGCCGCCCCGTTGATCCGGGCCGACATCCCCGTGGTTCAACCGGGTCGGGCACGGTTGGGCGCGATGGTGCGGGAGCTATCCGTCCAACTGCCGGCCAGGCTCGCGCGGAAGGTGACCGCCGCGGGGCACCTGCTGGAGATTCGCGGCACCGGTGTGCTCGTCGACGGGGTGTTCGTGACCCCAGGTCCGACCGGAATGGCGTTGCTGCGCAAGCTTTCCCGGCACCCGGGCCAGGTGGTGAGCAGGGCCGAGCTGATCTCGGAGTTGTCCGGCGGGGGCTCCGACACGCATGCAGTCGAGGTCGCCATCGGGCGGCTGCGCACGGCACTGGGCGATCCGCGATTGATCCAGACGGTGGTCAAACGGGGGTATCGGCTGGCGTTCGATCCTGAGGTCGCGTCAACCGCAAGGTACTGACACCGGAATGATCGGCGGGCGTGATCAGAGGGTGACCGTCGGAGGGGATGTCCGCCGTCGTGGGCGAGCCCGAACGGGTGGTCGGCGTACGGAAAGGTAGCGGTCCGGTATCGGTGCGGCCGTGCCCGCTCTCTTGTCGGAGGCGGCCCGGCAAGCAGAGCCGGTGAAGTTCCCTCGGGGGGCAGGATGACAGGCAACGGCATGCGAACGGACAGTCCCGACTCGGCGAGCCGGGAGACGACCCGCGCGTTGCGTTCGGTCGCCTTTCTCCCGTCCCACCCTGCCGGCACCGATCAGCGAGCTGCGAATCCGGCGGTAGAGGCCAGTTCGCTGCTGCCCAGCGGAGTCGCGGTCCTCACCGCGATCGCCGACGGCATCCCCGCGGCGCTGACCATCGGGTCGCTGTCAGTCGTGTCGCTGCACCCGACGGTCGTCACCTTCGCGGTGCGCAGGTCAGGCTCGATGCACCAGGTGCTCTCCCGTGCGCCGGGATTCGGGTTGTCCCTGCTGGCCGACCATCAGGAGTTCACCGCCAGGTATTTCGCCAGCCGGCACCGTCCCGACGGTGCCGAGCAATTCGCCAGGCTGCCGTTCCGGCGCGGCCCGGTTTCCGGGGCTCCGCTGCTCACCGAAGCGCTCGGCTGGCTCGATTGCACCATCGCCGCGCTGGTGACAACCGGCGGCCAACTGCTGGTGGTCGGGAACGTGGAGTACGACCTGGCCGCACTGCAGGGTGACAAGGTCGGCGTCCCACCACAGCCGACGCCGCTGCTCCGCGGCGGCGGGCGCTTTCACCGGGCCAAGAACCCCGGCGACCACCGGGGCCGCCGACTCACCGAAGCGGGCCCTCGCCTCCGGGTGGTGCGGCCGGGCTCAGCCGACCGGTGATCGCCACCCGGACTGTCCGTCCCTGACGAGCGCGGTGACCTCGACCACGGCGCTGACGGGTATCGCACCGTAGATGTGCGGGAAGAGCTCGTCGCCGCCGGCCAGGTTCTCGGCGATCACCCGGGCGCCCAGCTTGTCCGGATCGATCACCAGCAGACACATGGGCTCGGCGACGTCGGCGTAGAAGCGTTGCAGCACACAGGGAATCTGCCCGGCGTAACCGGCGTGCACGAAGCCCTCCTGCTCGAGCGTCCGGCCTCGCGAGGAGACCGTGTACTCGCCCGCTGCTTGCGCCGCCCGCCAGTCGGCGACCAGCGAGCAGTGATAGATCAGCCGCGGGGAGATCGGGCGCGGGGAGATCGGCCCCTCGGGCACGGCGGGCAAGTCAGGCACGTCACACCGCGAGCACCGTGGGCACGATCATCGGTCGCCGACGATAGGTGTCGCCGACCCACTTGCCGACCACCCGGCGGACCGCCTGGGCGACCCGGTGCGGGTCGGTGATGCCGTCGGCCTCGGTCCTGGACAGTTCGGCCTCGACCAGCGGGACCACGGCGTGCAGCGCCTTCGGGTCGTCGGAGAACCCGCGTCCGGAGATCGTCGGCGAGGCCACCGCCCGTCCCGTGTGCTTGTCGATCGCGACGGTGATGGAGATGAAGCCCCCCTCGCCGAGCACCAACCGGTCGGACAGCGTGTTGTCGCCGACGTCCCCGACCGCGTTGCCGTCCACGTAGACCATGCCGACCTCGACGTGCCCGCTGAGCCGCGCCTTGCCGTTGATCAGGTCGACCACCGTGCCGTTCGGGGCGAGCACCACCCGGTCCTCCGGCACCCCGGTCAGCACGGCGAGCCTGGCCTGCGCGCGCAGATGCCGCCATTCGCCGTGCATCGGGATCACGTTGCGCGGGCGCACGGCGTTGTACAGGTAGAGCAGTTCACCGGCGGAGGCGTGGCCGGAGACGTGCACCTTGGCAACGCCCTGGTGCACCACCGTGACACCGATCCGGGACAGCTCGTTGATCACCGTGAACACGCTGGTCTCGTTCCCCGGGATCATCGACGAGGCCAGGATCACGGTGTCGCCCGAGCGCAGGTTGACCGACCGGTGCTCGCCGCGCGACATCCGGGACAGCGCCGACAGCGGCTCACCCTGCGAACCGGTGGAGACGAGCAGCAGTTGCTCGGGCGGCAGGTCGAGGGCCTTGTCCAGCGATCGGACCAATCCGTCGGGCACCGACAGCAGGCCGAGATCCTGGGCGATCTGCATGTTGCGCACCATGGACCGCCCGACGAACGCGACCTTGCGGCCGTGGCTCTGCGCCGAGTCGAGCATCTGCTGGACCCGATGCACGTGTGAGGCGAACGACGCGACGATGACCCGCTGCTTTGCCTTGGCGATGTAGGTGTCCAGCACCGGCCCGATCTCCCGCTCGGGCGCCACGAATCCGGGCACCTCGGCGTTGGTGGAATCCACCAGCAACAGGTCGACGCCCTCCTCGCCGAACTTGGAGAACCCGGCGAGGTCGGTGAGCCGGCCGTCCAGCGGGAGCTGATCCAGCTTGATGTCCCCGGTGTGCAGCACGGTGCCCGCCGGGGTGCGGATACCGACAGCCAGCGCGTCCGGAATCGAGTGGTTGACGGCGAAGAACTGCAGGTCCCAGGACCCGATGACGCGCCGCTCGCCCTCGGCGATCACCTCGAGCTTCGGCGTCAGCCGGTGTTCGCGGCATTTGGAGGCGATGAGGGCCAGGGAAAATCGAGCCCCGATCACCGGCAGGTCCTTGCGCAGCCGCAGCAGCCAGGGCAACGCCCCGATGTGGTCCTCGTGCCCGTGGGTGATGACCACCGCGTCGATGTCGTCGACCCGGTCCTCGACCAGACGCAGATCGGGCAGGATCAGATCGACGCCGGGCTGGCCGTCCTCCGGGAACAGCACCCCACAGTCGACGACCAGCAGGCGGCCGTCGTACTCGTAGACGGTCATGTTCCGGCCGATCTCGCCGATGCCGCCCAGCGCCACCACCCGGAGCGCTCCCTGGGGCAACCTCGGCGGCGGATCCGGCGCGGCGACCTGGCCGGCGGATCCGCTCGATCCGGTCGGGCTCACTGCAGCGGTCCGATCTCGTCCAGGTCTTCGGCGATCAGGTCGGTCTGCGCGTGGGTGGCAGGGATCTGCGGGAGCCGCGGGTCGCCGACCCCGAAGCCCTGCAACCGCAGGGCGGCCTTGGCGAACACCAGGCCGGCGCCGCCCCCGGTGCGACCCATGGCGCGGTGCGCCGGCAGGAGTGCCTCGTGCAGTTTGCGCGCAGTGGCGTAGTCGCCGGCCTCGGCCGCATCGACCATCGCCCGGACGTGGGGCCCGACGACGTGCGCGATGATGCTGACGATGCCGACGGCGCCGATGCTCATCCACGGCAACGTCAGTGGGTCGTCACCGGAGTAGTAGGCCAGGTCGGACCCGGCGATGACCTTCGACCCGGCGAGCAGGTCACCCTTGGCGTCCTTGACCGCGGTGATCCTGGGGTGCTCGGACAGCCGCAGCAGGGTGTCGGGTGCGATCGCCACCACCGAACGCGGCGGGATGTCGTAGAGCATCACCGGCAGATCGGTCGCGTCGGCGACGGCCGCGAAATGCGCAAGCAGGCCCTCCTGCTGGGGACGCGAATAGTACGGCGTGACAATGAGATTGCCGTGCGCGCCGGCCTTCTCGGCTGCTTTGGCCAGCCGGACCGAATGTGCGGTGTCGTAGGTGCCGACGCCGGCCACCACGGTGGCCCGGTCGCCGACGGCCTCGACCACGGCCCGGATGACGAGTTCCTTCTCCGCGTCGGTCGTGGTCGGGGATTCACCGGTGGTGCCGTTCACCACCACACCGTTGTTGCCGGCCGCAACCAGACGCTCGGCCAGCTGGCCGGCGGCGTCGACGTCGAGTTCGCCGGTTGCCGTGAACGGGGTGACCATCGCGGTAAGCGTGGTACCGAAGGGCCGGCCTGGCCGGCCGGCGGGCCCGGCGCTGAGGGTCGTCATATTCAGCAAACCTACCGGGCGCGGCTAGCCGTTCCGGTCACGACCCGGCCGTCGGCACAAGACGTGATGGGGACTGCCGGTGGAACCGTTCGTGAACCGGCCCGCTCACAATCCTCGGGAGCCGGCCTGCAGCGCGGAAACCGCCTCGTCGTCCCCGGTGAAGGTCACCCTCGCCGCGTCCCGGCCGGACATCCACAGGATGATCTCGCCTGGCTCACCGGCGACGACGGCCGCCGGCTCACCGGACTTGAGCGGAATGCGCCGGCCGTTCGGCAGTTCGGCCACGATGCCGACCGGGAACTTGCGGAGCGCCAGCTTCGACATCCCGGATCCGAGCATCTTCTCCAGCTCCGCCACCGACGCCGCGTCCAGCTCGCGCGGTTCCCATCCCGGCTGCCCGCGGCGGGCGTCCTCGTGATGGATGAACATCTCGCCGCCGTTCGTCAGGTCGTCCAGCTTGCCCCAGCCCGCGGGGTTCCACACCGGCGGCCCGGAGCGGTATTGCTGGACCAGCTCGGACCATGCTCGCTCGGCGTAACCGGCGGCCACCTTGTCGGTCCAGCCCTTGAGGGGCTTGACATAGGTTCCGGCCAGGGCATCCGGGCGGCCGTCCCGGATGACCAGGTGGATCAGCAGGTCCTGGGTATCCCAGCCCTCGCAGAGGGTGGGCTGGTCGGGGCCGAGTTCGTCGAAGAGATCGGCGAGGGCTGCGCGTTCGGAGTGGGCCAAGGTCATGCCGTCGACGGTACGTGGATTCCGCGCACCGGTCGGACGACAGCCGCCCGCGTCGACTCTTCGTCCGTCGCGACGGTGGCGTTCGCCAGGGAATGGAAGATGACGTCAAGGCCGAACTCGAAACGGGCGTCACCGCTGCCGCTGCCCCCCGCGGTCAAGTGGTCGACCATCGCGGCGATGTTCGGGAACCGGTCGGCCGGCAGCGCGTGCAGGTACTGCGACAGCGAATCGAAGTAGCCCGGATCCGCGTCGATGCGCTGCGCGAACAGCGCGCCCTCATAGACGTCGGTGATGACGTGCTCGATGAGGAGATCGGAGGCGTAGGCGGCGGCGGCCGGCCGCATCCGGCCGGCCACCAGCAAACCGAGCAGGCCGTCCACCAGCTCCATCCAGTGAGGTCCGGTCGGGATGTTGCCGATCGCCGCGGACGCCAGATCGTTGTGGCCCACCAGCGCCGAGCGCAGCGACCGGAGGAACTCCCGGCAGGCCGCCTGCCAATCGTCGGGATCCGCTGGGGGACGGCCGATCTCGCCCGCCACCCGGTCCAGCAGGAGTTGCAGCAATTCCTCCCGGCCGGACACGTGCCCGTACAGGGAAGCCGGGACCACGCGCAGTTCGGTGGCCAGCCGGCGCATGGACAGCGCGACAAGGCCCTCGCTGTCGACCACCCGCAGGGCGGCGTCGATGATCGCGTCGCGGGTGAGCGGCCGGCGCACCGGGCGCGCGGGCCTGTTCCGCAGTGACGACCACGGCGGCTCGGGCATGGTCGCCGCCTCGGTGACGGGAACTGCGCCCGTCACGACGTCCGAACGCAACAGAGGATCCGACATGAACACTACTCTAGCGCTCCGAACAGTGTTCGGCTAGTATGTAGGTGTTCAGTACTCCGACCATTGATCAGGGGGACCAAAGATGCGCAGGTGGGTACCACTCCTTGCGGTCTGCCTCGGGACGTTCATGCTGCTGGTCGACGTCACGATCGTGACCGTCGCCCTGCCGGCCATCTCGACGGCACTCGACGCATCGTTCTCGTCGTTGCAGTGGATTCTCGACATCTACGCCCTGCTGTTGGCGGCGCTGGTGATGGCCGCCGGAGCCGCCTCCGATCTGCTGGGCCGCAAACGCGTCTATCTGGCGGGCCTGGTGGTGTTCGCGGTGTCGTCGCTGGCCTGCGGCCTCGCCACCAACATCTCGATGTTGATCGCGGCCCGCGCCGTCCAGGGCGTCGGCGCGGCCGCGATGTTCGCCACCACGACCGCGCTGATCGCCGCGACCTACACCGGAAAGGAGCGCGGCATCGCGTTCGGGTTGTGGGGCGCCGTGAACGGCGCCGCCGCAGCGTCCGGTCCGATCATCGGCGGCCTGCTCACCGAGCACTTCAGCTGGCGGGCGATCTTCCTGGTCAACCTCCCGGTGGCGGTCATCGCGCTGGTGGTGAGCGTGCTGGGGCTGTCCGAGTCGCGCAATCCCGCCGCCACCCGGGTGGACATCGGCGGAACCGTCGTGTTCACCACGGCGGTCGCGGCCATCGTCTACGGGATGATCAGCGGCAACGACAACGGGTGGAGCGACCCCATCACGCTGGTGTCGCTCGATGTCGGGATCGTCGGTCTCGTGGTGTTCGTGCTGATCGAAAAGGGCAAGCCGCACGCGATGCTCGACATGACCCTCATGCGCAAGCCGTCGTTCGCGGCGATGATGTTCGCCGCATTGATGTTGAACGGCTGCGCTTTTGCCAACCTCGCGTTCGTCTCCGTGTGGCTGCAATCGGTGCAGAGCCTGGATCCGGTGCAGACCGGCCTGGTCTTCATGCCCCTGAGCATCACCTCGTTCGTGGTGGCCGCGATCACCGGCCGGCGGATGCACAAGTTCGCGCCCAAGATCCCGGTCGGTGTCGGGTTGCTGCTGATCGGCATCGGCGTGCTCATCCAGACCCGGGTGTCGGCCGGTTCGGAGTGGACAGTTCTGCTGCCCGGCTTGTTCGTCACCGGCCTCGGCGTCGGCATGACCAACCCGGCGCTGGCCGACGCGGCGTTGGGTGCCGCGCCGCGGGAGCGGGCCGGGATGGCCGGCGGCGCGACGAACACGTTCCGGCAGTTGGGGTATGCCATCGCCATCGCGGTGCTGGGCACGGTGTTCGCGGCCAGGGCCAAGGAGCAGTTGGGCATGTTCAGCTCGCCCGATCTCGCGGCATCGGTGCTGTCCACCGGGCAGTCGCCGCGACTGGTGGCGGCGGTGCCCGCCGAGCTTCGGCTGTCGGCCGAGCAGGCGATCCAGGCGGCCTTCGCGGACGGCCTCGACCTGATCTTCCTGCTCAGCGGGCTGGGGGCGCTGCTGGCCGGGGTGATCGCCCTGCTGCTGGTGAAGAGCAACCCGGCCAGCGCGGCCATGGACTCCGAGGAGCAGGCGGTGGTCTTCCCGTC
The DNA here is from genome assembly GCA_038322925.1 of Mycobacteriales bacterium. Taxonomy (GTDB): domain Bacteria; phylum Actinomycetota; class Actinomycetes; order Mycobacteriales; family Nakamurellaceae; genus Nakamurella. The sequence goes on along the minus strand of JBBQGJ010000156.1, from coordinate 1,290 downwards.
CGCCCCGCCAAGGCGGGGCAGGCATCGGGTCGAGACCATCGGCCGGGAGAATGCCTACCGCCCGCAACCGATGCAGGTGCCGCCGCCGTTCGATATCAGGCACCCGTCGGCGGACAGCAAGCCCGCCGGGCCCTCCGACCTCGCCGTCGTGGGTGCCGTCCAGCCCTCCGGCCAGCACGCGTCGACTGATGTCGACTGATATCGACTGACTGAGCACAGCAACAACCACAAGGCCGGCGGCTCCAGAACTCTGGAGCCGCCGGCCTTGGTCTGTCGGGTCCTGCGACTGTGCCGAGGAACGGTGGTGTCTCAGGCCGCCTTGACCATCAGCTCGTTGACCCGATCGAGGACGGCGCGAGGCGTGGCCAGCTCGGTCATCTCGTCCTCGGACACCGCGACCGCATACTCCTGGTTGATCCGCGCCGCGATCTCCATGAGAGCCAGCGAGTCGTAGCCGAGGTCGGTGAATTCCAGGTCAAGGTAATCGCCGGACAGGCTGATCGATTCGTCCTCTCCTGCGCAGGCGGTGAGGATGCGGCGAAGGTCGGCAGTGTTCATGTGATCACTCCATTTGTTGGGGAATTGCGGACGTCAGGGACTGGAGACAGTCTGCAGGGTTCGGCTAGAGACGCGCTGGAGGGAATGTCCAGGACCGGACCAGGTGACCAGGCCATCAGGCCATCAGGCACAAGATTCAGCGACACAAGATTCAGAGAAGAAAAGATGACGCGACCGCAGTGCCACGCGGTCGCGTCATCGGGCAGGGCCTCGGCGGTCAGACGCGGACCACCGGCGCCAGGGAATCTGCGCCGCGGTCGGCACTCTCGCCGAACAGCGGTTCGGCATGGCCGGACAGCTTCGTCGCCAGCTTGCCGGGCAATGGCGGAATCAATCCCATCAGGGTGACGACCGCATTTCTGATCCCGCGTTTCACCGGATTCGTCAGGGTGACCGCCCGGGTCATTCGGTCGGTGAGGGTGACGACATCCTGCGCCAACGGCCGGCGACGGTCGTTGTAGGTGTCCAGGTGATCCGGGTCTCGGCGGCCGGACAGCACGTCGGACAGCACCTCGCCCAATTCCGCGGCGTCCCGAATACCCAGATTCATGCCCTGACCGCCGGCCGGGCTGTAGACGTGAGCCGCATCCCCGGCGAGGAAGACCGGGCCGGACCGGAAGGTGTCGGCCAGCCGGTTCTGAATGCTGAACCGGGTGGTCCACAGCACGTCACGCAGTTCCGGGCGGGCCCGGCCGGAGCGGGTGAGGAACCGCCCGGTGCGGCGCCCGAGCG
>JBBQGJ010000155.1:0-14494 GCA_038322925.1 Mycobacteriales bacterium | reverse complement strand
CGACGCCTACGAGGCGGAATGGCCCGTCGATCCGGGATTCGACGAGCGCCGGCCGGCGCTGCAATTGCACAAACTCCTGGTCAATGTGCGGCATTTCGGCCCACGTTTCCTGCCGCGGATCGAGGCCACGCTCGACGGATACGGGTGGTAATTCAGCGCATCCGTGCCAAAAAAACTCTTGCCAAATCACCGTTGCCAAATCACCCTTGCCAAAATCACCCTCGCCAAATCACCGAGCGGACCACCCGCCGGTACACCCTGGCCTCCCAGGGCAAGAGCGACAGCCGCGGCTGCGACGGTTCCGGGGCGGGGGCGTTGGTGAGCAACAGCTCGCTGTTCTCCCATTGCGCTGCGTGGGGAATCTGGTCGGCGATCGCGGTCCGGCCCGAGACATTAGCCAGGACAAGAAGTTCCGCGTCATCCAGCCTGCGGGTGAATGCGTAGATCTGTTCGTGTTCGGGCAGCAGCATGGTGAAATCGCCATGGGCCACGGCCGGTTCGCGGTGCCGCAGGTCGATCAGCGCTCGGTAGTGGTGCCAGACGGAATCGGGATCGGCCAGCGCCGCGGCGGCGTTGATCTGCCGGTGATTCGGGTTGGCGGGAATCCACGGCTCCCCAGTGGTGAAGCCGGCGTTGGCCGAATCGTCCCACTGAACAGGGGTTCTGGCGTTGTCCCGGCCCATGGTGCGCAGACCGATCAGCACGGAATCCGGCGATTGACCGGCCGCAACAGCCTCGGCGAAATGGTTGATCGATTCGATGTCGCGGAAATCGCTGATCTGCTGGAACGGGGCGTTCGTCATCCCCAGTTCCTCGCCCTGGTAGACGTAGGGGGTCCCGCGGTGCAGGTGCAGCAGGGTGCCCAGCATCTTCGCCGACCGCACCCGGTACTCGCCGTCGTCGCCGAACCGGGACACCGCACGCGGCTGGTCGTGGTTGTTCCAGTACAGGCTGTTCCAGCCGACCTCGGCCAGGCCCGCCTGCCACCGGCCCAGCGACGCCTTCAGATCGACGAGCCGCAGCGGGTGGACGTCCCATTTGGATGCGCCCTGATCCAGCGACACGTGCTCGAACTGGAACACCATGTCCACCTCGGCCCTGGCCGGGTCGGTGAACAGCCGGGCCTCTTCGACGGTGCAGCCTGGCATCTCGCCGACCGTGAGCAACTGGCCCTGCCGTCCGGCGAACACCTCGCGGTGCATTTCCTGCAGGTACTCGTGCAACCGCGGACCGTTGATGTAGTAGGGCGATCCGTCGCCCCACTGGCCGATGTGCGGGTGCCCGTCCGGCAGGGAGCTGTCCTTGGAGATCATGTTGATGACGTCCATCCGGAAGCCGTCCACGCCGCGGTCCAGCCACCAGCGCATCATCTCGTAGACCGCCCGCCGGACCTCGGTGTTCTCCCAGTTGAGGTCGGGTTGCTTGCGGGAGAACAGGTGCAGGTAGTACTCGCCGGTGTCGGGGTCGAACTGCCAGGTCGAGCCGGAGAAGAACGAACCCCAGTTGGTGGGTTCGCCGCCGGGATCGCCGCCGTGCATGCCCTCGCGGGCCGGTCGCCACCAGTACCAATCGCGCTTGGGGTTGTCAGCCGACGACTTCGACTCGACGAACCACGGGTGCTCGTCGGAGGTGTGGTTGACCACGAGGTCCATCACCAGCTTCATGCCGCGGCCGTGCACGGCCGCCAGCAAGGCATCGAAACCGGCGAGGGTGCCGAAGACGGGCTCGATGTCCAGGTAGTTGCTGATGTCGTAGCCCGCGTCGTCCTGGGGAGACGGGTACACCGGAGACAACCAGATGACGTCAACGCCCAACTCGGCCAGGTAGTCGACCTTGGCGGCGATCCCGCCCAGATCACCGACACCGTCGCCGTCGGAGTCGGCGAAACTGCGCGGGTAGATCTGGTAGACAACGGCGGACTTCCACCACTGCCGATCCTCAGCCGGCACCTCCGAGGACTCGGTGGCGGGCGCCAGGACCTGGTCGCTACTCATCGTGATTCCCTTCGGGCCGGGTCGCGCTGCGGGATGAACTGCTGCGGGATGAACTGGTGAGCGACCTACCTCGCTGGGAGGCTTCCACATGTCCGCGGCTCATGCATCGGTGGCGCGGGGGCGGCATGAACCGCCGCTCCGCGGCGTCGCGCCATTCAGGCTGTCGGTGCCGGTCGAGGCTGCCCGGATTGAGGCCTTTGCGCGCCGGATTCTGGGCCGAAAGACTTGCCCCAGAGAGACTTTCGACATTCGACCGTGACCTGCTGCACACCTAGAGTGACCGTGACGGCAATGCACCGGTGCCCGACCCGGGGCCGCCTGGGGACCAAGAGGCGGTGCCGAAGGCCAGACCGGCCGACGCCGTCGGGGGGCCATGATGCGAGATCGACTGCGCAGCTTCGGGGTGCTGCTGACCTGCGCCGCCGCGGCGGTCCTGATGGTGACCTTCGGCGCCGGACCGGCGGCGGCCCAGCCGGCACCCGCGTCCGTTCAGCTGTCCGGCACCTACCAGTTGATCGTCGCCGATCCCGCGCCCGTGCTCGGGTCTCCCCTGGCGCCCGCCGAGCAGAGTTATCTGATCGTGGGGGAACGGGCCTACCACCTGCACCTGCCGCCCACCGCCCGGCCGCGCCCGGGGGCACACGTCACGGTCAGTGGAACCCTCTCCGGAGCAGACATCACCGCGTCCACGGTCAGCGCGGGCGTCACCGCCCTCGCGGCCCCGGCAGTCACCGGAGCGACCAGGGTGCTGGTGATACTGGCCTCGTGGACGGCGCCGGACTCGGTCACCCAGGAGTCAGCGGGACGGCAGATGTTCACCGACTCCAGTGGCTGGTACTCCCAGGCGTCCTACGGCGCGCTGACCCAAACCGGCGCCGTGACACCATGGCTGCGCATCGCGGCCCCGGCCGGAAACAAATGCTTCGGCGACATGCACAACGAGATGACCAACGCGAGATCCGCCGCGCTCGCGGCGGGTTACAACTCGGCGAACTATGACCGAATCGTGCTGTATTTTCCGCACGACGGCGCGGCCTATTCCGACTGCTCCGGATATGCCGGGTGGGCGTCGGTATCCGGTACCGAGGTCTGGCTGAACGGGTATATGGACCGGCGGGTGACCGTCCACGAGCAGGGCCACAACTACGGCCTTTTGCACGCCAACTCGCTGGCCTGCAGGGACGCCACCTCGGGCAACGGAATCGCGCTGGCGAGCGCGGCCAATTGCGTCAGCACCGAATATGGCGACGATTACGATGCCATGGGGGGATCGGGCTTGGTCGGCTCGTTCAGCGCCGGTGAAAAGAATCGAATGTCCTGGCTCGTCGGTCACAAGGCGGCGCTCACGCCGGGGGGCACCGTGACGATCGCGCCGCTGGAAACGGCGGCCGCGGTCAACGCCGCCTATTTCACCGCATCGGCGACCCGCACCTACTGGCTGGAATACCGGCAGCGCACCGGGATCGATGCCGGCATACCGGCGGGAGTCACCGACGGCGTGCTGATCCATCTCGACGATGCAGCCTACACGTCGAAGTTCGAACTCCTTGACCAGAAGCCGGCCAGCTACAACAACTTCACCGACGCCACCCTCGGCGCCGGATCGAGCTGGCGCACACCCGACGGATACACCTTCGCGGTGACCGCAGTCTCCCCGGCCGGGGCGACGGTGCGGCTGATCAACGGATCGCCCACCACGCCCGGTGTCCCCACGGCGGTCGCGGCGACCGGGAACGGCACCGCGGCGACGATCAACTGGAGCGCCCCTGTGTCCGACGGCGGGTCGGCGATCACCGGTTACCGGGTGGCGCGCGACGGCGTCGACGCCGGCGGGACCGGGCCGACGTCGACGGTCGTCTCCGCGTCCACGGGTTCGTACGGCTTCACCGGGCTGCGGCCGGGATCGACGTACGCCTTGTCCGTGCGGGCGATCAATACCTTGGGTGACGGTCCGGCGGCATCCGGCAGCGTCACGACGCCGGCGACCGTGCCGGGCGTCCCGACCGGCGTCGCGACCAGCACCATCACTCCGTCCGGCAGCGGAACCGTGACCTGGGCGCCGCCCGCGTCCGACGGCGGGTCGGCCGTCACCGGCTACCGCATCTCCCGCAACGGCACGGATTCCACCGGAGCGGGGCCGTCGTCGACCCTGGTGTCCGCCGCCACCCGGTCGAACACGTTCGTCAACCTGCGCCCCGGCGTGAGTTACTCGGTGTCGGTACAGGCCGTCACCGCCGTCGGAACCGGGCTGTCCGCCTGCGCCACACTCACCGTGCAAGTGGCCGGCGCCATCGTGCCGGTGACCCCGATGCGGATCGCCGACTCCCGTACGTCATTGCAGATCCCCGGCACCGTGCCGGCATTCAGCAGCGTCGAGGTGCAGGTCACCGGGAAGGGCGGCATCCCGGTCAGCGACGTCGCGGCGGCCGTGCTCACCGTCACCGCGGTGGCGCCGGCCGCCGCCGGCTACCTCACGGTGTGGCCGGCGCGAACTCCCCAGACCTTTACGTCGAACCTGAATTTCGTTGCGGCACAGAACATCCCGAACACGGTGATCGTGCCCGTCGGCGGTATTGGGGCGGTCGGTGTGTACAACGGATCCGCCGGGGGTGTCCACGTGCTGGTGGACGTGACGGGCTACATCATGGGCGGGACCTCGACGGCGGACGGGATGTTCGAACCCGTCACGCCCTCGCGCGTCGCCGACTCCCGCGTCGGTCAGCAGATTCCGGGCGCGGTCCCGGCCTCCGGCACGGCCGAGGTTCAGCTCACCGACCGTGGAGGAATCCCGGGTGATGCGGCCGCGGTCGTCCTCAATGTCACCGCGGTCTGCCCGACCGGGTCCGGGTTCGTCACCGTGTGGCCAACCGGGATCAGCATGACGACCACCTCGAGCCTGAACTTCGTTGCAGGACAGACCATCCCGAATGCAGTCATCGTCCGGGTCGGCACCGGCGGGAAGGTCTCGCTCTACAACGGCTCCGGCGGCGCGGTCCATCTGGTGGTGGATGTGTCCGGCTACCTTCGTGGCGGAAACCCGTCGAAGGCGGGCGCGTTCGGCGCGGTCACCCCGACCCGGATCGCGGATTCCCGCACCCCATTGCAGCTGGTCGGGGCGCTGGGCGGGTCGGGCACCGCCGAGCTGCAGATCAGCGGACAGGGGCCGCTGCCGGCGACCGGGGTTGCCGCCGTCGTGCTGAACGTCACGGCCGTCTCCCCGACCGGGGGCGGGTACCTGACGGTCTGGCCATCCGGCATCCCCAGAACCGCTACCTCGAGCCTGAACTTCCAAGCAGGTCAGACGATCGCGAGCACGGTCGTCGTCCCGGTCGGCTCGATCAACACTGTCGGTACCGCCGGGAAGATCAGCATCTTCAATGGGTCCACCGGCGCGGTGCACGTCGTGGTGGATGTCGCCGGTTACATCCTGTTCAACGGCGCCGAGCCCGCGTGACCGGTCAGGGTCGGTGGCAGTGTTTCATCCGAGGCGGGTGAAGGCCGGCGGCGCGGGTGGTGGATACGGTGAGCGCGCAGCGTGCACAACCCCAGCAGGAGAGGAACTCCCATGCCCAAGGTCGAGATCAAGAGGAAGTTGCGGCTGACCCGTCAGGAGGTGTCCGAGCGGCTGATCGCCCTGGGTAACGCCTTGGCAGACGGCTCGGAGATCGAGCTGACCTCGGGCGGCGATTCGATCGAACTGGCGGTCGGCGATTCGATCGAGTGGGAGCTGGAAATCGAAATCGACGGTGACGAAACCGAACTCGAGATCGAATTGAAATGGAAGGACACCCAGGAGAGCGAAGCGGCGGCCGGAGCCGCGGTGGCGGATTCGGACGCTCAATCGGACAGTGGCTCCGATGACGACGACGAAGAGACCGCGCTCGAGGTGACCGCCATCGAAGAATTGGAAGTCGCGGCCGAACTCGAGGAGGACGCGGAGTACAAGCTCGAGGTCGCCGCCGAACTGGAGCAAGAGGCCGCCGCCGAACTGATCGTGGCTGCCGCGCTGGAGGACGACGCCGAGGTGGAGCTGGAAACCGCCGAGCTCCTGGAGGTCGACACGTCCGCGGCAGACGACAACCCTGAGGCGGAGGGTGAGGCCGCAGCGGGCACCGGACAAGCCCGATAGGTCGCCTGGGCAGCACACTGGGCCGGCACCGACACCCTCGTCGGTGCCGTGCCAGTGCCGTGTCAGTGCTGTGTGCGGGATATCTCAGGCTGCGATCACACGATGTCCTCGAGAACCACCACTCGAGGAGATCATTCATGACACACACGATCGAAGCCGAAGGGCTCACGAAGCGCTTCGGTGCCACCCAGGCCCTGGACGGGGTCGACCTGGCCGCCGCAGAGGGCACGGTGCTGGGTGTCCTCGGCCCGAACGGCGCCGGCAAGACCACCGCCGTTCGCATCCTGGCCACCCTGCTGCGACCGGATTCCGGCCGCGCCACCGTCGCCGGGTACGACGTCGTCCGGGACGCATCGAAGGTACGTCGCATCGTCGGGCTCACCGGGCAGTACGCCTCTGTTGACGAGGACCTGACCGGAACCCAGAACCTGGTGATGATCGGCCAACTACTGAACCTGAACACCAGGGACGCCCGTGCGGGGTCCGCCGAACTGCTGGAATGGTTCGACCTGTCCGAAGCGGCCGGCCGGGTGGCCAAGACCTATTCGGGCGGGATGCGGCGCCGCCTCGACCTCGCGGCCAGCCTCGTCGGCCGCCCGCGGGTCATCTTCCTTGACGAGCCCACCACCGGCCTCGACCCGGCCAAACGCGAGGACATGTGGGACGTGGTTCGCCGGCTGGTCACCGACGGATCAACCGTCCTGCTGACCACCCAGTACCTGGATGAGGCGGACGCCCTCGCCGACCAGATCACCGTCATCGACCGCGGCAGGGTCATCGCGAACAACACCCCCGAGGGTCTCAAGCGCACGATCGGCGGCCAGCGGATCAGGGTGAAGCCGGCCGACCGATACCGGCTGGATGACGTGCGCCGCATCCTCGCCGCGATCTCCCCGCAGGCGGACCAGGTCACCGGCCGGGACGAAATCACCGTGCCGGTCGACGGCGAGCAGGCACTGGCCGCCACCGTTGCCGCGCTGACGGCGGAAGGCATTGCGGTCACGGAGCTTTCACTGCACCTGCCGAGCCTGGACGAGGTCTTCCTGACCCTGACCGGCCAGCACATCGACGAAAGTCCTTCCCCGGACGGCAGTACTGACACCGGGACTGACTCCAGCACGAAGGCCGACCCGGACACCAACCCCACGAGGGAGAAGGTCGAGGCAGCAGCATGAGTCAGGCACCCACCGCGACGGCCGCCACTTCGGCGCCGGCCCGGCACGGCCGACCCGCACCCACCGCAACGGCGAGCGGTTCCTCGCTGGCCAATTCCTCGGTATCCAGTTTCTCGGCGGGCGGCTACCACCGGCACGTCCTCGCGCTGGCCAAGCGGAGTCTGATCAAGACCTGGCGCACCCCCGAGGCGCTGATCGACGTCACCGTGCAACCGATCATCTTCCTGGTGATGTTCACCTATATCTTCGGCGGCGCGATCGGCGGGACCTCCCAGGACTACCTGCAGTTCCTGCTGCCCGGCCTGCTCGGCCAGTCGATCGCGATGGCCGGCGTGGCATTGGGCCAGAACCTCAACTCCGACATCGAAAAGGGCGTCTTCGACAGGTTCCGATCGCTGCCGATCGGCCGATCGGTGCCGTTGGTGGGCGCGGTGATCGCGGACATCGGCCGGTACCTGGTCCTGTGTGTCGTCACCCTCGGGTTCGGCATGCTGATGGGCTTCCGGATCGAGACCAACCCGATGGCGGCCACCGCCGGGATCGGGATCTCCCTGGCCTTCGCGCTGTGCTTCTGCTGGATCTCGGTGTTCGTCGGGATGACGGTGCGCACGTCAGGAGCGGTGCAGGGCGTGATGTTCCTGATCGTGTTGCCGTTGTCCTTCGCCAGCAACACCTTCGTCAACCCGGACACCATGCCAAGCTGGTTGCAGACCTTCGTCAAGGTCAATCCCATCTCCCAGCTGGTCACCACGGTGCGGGGGCTGATGATCGGCGGGCCGGTCGCGGAAAGCCTGATGTGGACGCTGGTCTGGATGGCGATCCTGTTGATCGTCTTCGTGCCGCTGGCGCTTCGTGGCTACCGGCGCCGCGCCTGACGGCGCCACCACCCCTACGAACGAGAGAAGGGCCCATCCCTGTCGGGGGATGGGCCCTCCTTCGTGTTTCCTCCTCGCCGTGGGGCGGGCCCTGCCGGACCACGTCAGGACGTGACGACCTCGTGCCGCCCCGCGTCGATCGCCGGCGTCCCCTGCGGACTCCTGCCGCGGTCCTGACCGATCAGTACGGCGCCCGCGCCCAGCACCGCCCAGCCGAGCAGCACCCACACCGGGAAGGCCACCGATGCCTCCGGGAAGTACGCGGCGGTCCGGACCAGGGTCCCGCCCGCACCGGTGGGCAGCAACTGGCCGAACTCGCCCCACGGACCCGGCAGCAGTCGCGGCGAGGTGGCGATACCGGACAGCGGGTTCCCGACGATCACCAGCAGCAGGGCACCGACTCCCACGCCCGCGACACCCATCAGCCGGGCGAATCCGGCCACCACCAGTCCCGACGTTGCCACGGCGAGGGTGATAGCAGACGCCTCCGCCAGGTAGTTGCCGCCCGAGACTCCCAGCCAGGCCAGCACTCCGGCGAAGCTGAGCCCGATCGCCGCCGCGCCGCCGAGCACGGTGAGAAGCACCGTCCACCGGCCACGCAGGGAGAGCGCAGCGGCGGCGCCGAGGACAAGTCCGGCGATGATCATCGGGAGGGAACCGGCGGCCAGGCCCACTCCGTGGGCGTCACCTTCCGGTACCGGGACGACGTCGACGACCGCCGGACCCGCTGTCTGTGCACCCGACAACTCCCCCGCGGCGGCATTCAGCGCCTGGGCGATGGCCGGTGAGCCGGCGCTGGCCGTGAAGACCGTCGGGCCGTTCGGGCCGACGACGATCGCGCCGTCTGCCGTGCGTTCCTCCAGCGCCGCGCGGGCCGCGGCCTCGTCGCCGACCACGGTGACCTCGAACGCGTCCGGGCCACCTGCCCGGGTCACCGCGGCCGTGATCTGCTGGACCGCGGGTGCCGGACCGGCCACGGCCAACCGCACGCCGTTCGGACCCGAGTTGACGGCGATGCTGACGAACAGCGCCAGGATCAGCGACAGACCCGCGGTCAGCCCCAGCACCATGGCCACGGCGCGCGCCGGCTCGCCCGGGCGCGGGTGACTGCGGCGGGGTACTGCCGTCTCGGAGGCGGATGCCGGTATCGCGTGAGGCGCATCTGACACGGTCATGACTGTTCCCTTCCTTCCAAGAAGGATCGTTCGTTTTCCTGAGACGAGGATGCACCCAGCGGGCGCGATCGTCAAGAACGAATATTCGGTTTACTATGGCGGAATGCCCAAGGTCTCCGATGCCCACCGCGAGCAACGCCGCGAACAGATCCTCATCGCCGCATGGAAGTGCTTCGCGCGCAACGGCTTTCACAGCACGTCGATGGCCGACGTGATTTCCGAGGCCGGGCTCTCGGCAGGGGCCGTCTACCTGTACTTCAAGTCCAAGGAGGAGATCATCCTGGCCGTGGCCGGCCAGGTGTTCGGCGGCATCTCGGGCCGGCTGGCCGAGTGGTCCCGGCAGGAACCGCCCCCCAGTCCCGCCGAAGTGGTCGGTTTTCTCATCCAGCAACCCGTGCTGGCCCGCGCCCAGGCACCGGGCGATCTTTTCCCGCTATTGCTGGCGGTCTGGGGCGAGGCCACCCGGAACCCGGTGCTGGCCGACCTGGCCGACGAGATCATGGCGGTGCTGCGTCAGCAGATCATCAGGCTCTTCGAACAATGGGAAGGGACCGGTCGGGAGCTGCGGATCCCGGCGCGCGATCTCGCCCCGGTGGTCGTGTCGCTCGTGCAGGGTTTCGTCACGCAGCAGGCGCTGGTGGGCACGCCGTCACCCGAGACCTACCGGCAGGCCGTCGTCGACCTCTTCGACGCTGCCGGTCTCGGCCCCGTACCGGCGGATCGCTGATCGCAGGCGCTGGGGGGCGAGCGCGGCGACCGCTCTTGGCGTCGCGAGACCTTTTCCCTCGGCATATTTCTCGGTGAACCTCTCACCCAGCGCTCGCCGCAGGTCGGCGGTCACCAGCACGATCGCCGGGTAGGACATGCGCAGATCGGTTGCGGCCTCGACGATGTCGCCGGAACCTGCGGCGATGTACCCGGTCGCCGAACGGACAAGCGCCACGACGTGCTCCCGCATGGGGTCGTCGCCCGCCGGCCCGGCGATCCTGGAGCGCAAATCGGCGCACAGCGCAAGGGCGGCGTCCCGGTCGCCGGAAAACCACATCGTCATCACCAGCACGCCGTCGGCGATCAGTGCCCGGTCGGTGAATTGCGGTTGGCCCGCCATCTGGTCCTTGGCAATCTGCACGTATGCCCTGGCGCTGTCGAAGTCGCCTCTTCTCGACGACACCGAGGCCATTCGGATGTGGATCAGCAGGGTGTCCTCCCGCGATCCCAGCTCAACGCGAGTGCGCCAACGCCCGCTCGTAGTCCGCCATCGCGCCGGCCAGATCGCCGTCCATTGTCCGGACCAGCCCGCGACTGGCCAGGATCGAGGACAAGCCCCAGCGGTCGCCGATCCGTTCGAAGTCCAGGTACGCCGCCTCCACGTCGGCGCGGAGGAGGTCGGTGTCCCCGGCGTTCTCGGCGAAGGCCGCGCGGCCGGTCCTGGCCGTAGCCCGGACCCACGGGTCCGGGGAGTGCAGGATCGGGTCCATCAGGACTCGGCCAAGGCGTTGTCGCCACCGAAGTAGCCGAGCATCGGCGCCAGCACGGCCAGCGCGGCCACCCGGGGTGGCGGCGAAGCGGACAACCGGGCAGCGATGTGCCGCAGCTGGTCGCGAGCTTCGTCCCAGCCACCCGGGCCGGGCATCTCGCCGGAGGCGATCCGGGAAATCGCCCTGGCACCCTCGGCATACGCACGATCAGGGTGGCGGTCAGCGCCGTCGGCCGAGAGCGCGAATTCCAGCCAGATCCGGGACTCGCCGTCCGCACGATCATCGACCAGTACCAGGTGAGCGACAAACACAGATCCACCGCCGCGATCCCGTCGCCGCAGTCCCCCAGATACCGCAAGGCGCCGAGGATGTTGTCCTGCTCCACGCGGATCACTTCCAGAGCGGCCAACTGATCCCTGGTCCGTAGCACCGGGTCGAGATCGGCAGTCAGCGCCGCAAAATATCGGGCGTGCCGCAGTCGCGCGTCGTCCAGCTCGGCCCGCTCCGCCAGCCGCTCGACACCGTATTCCCTGATCGTCTCCAGCATCCGGTAGCGCAGCCCGTCGCCGACCGGCTGCAACAGGGACTTGTCGACCAGCGCCAGCAACAGGTCACCGACATCGTCTGCCGCGACCGGGTCGTCACCCTGAATCCCACTGCACACCGCGACCGCGGCCGGCAGGTCGGTGCCGGCCGGGAAGACCGCCAGCCGTTCCGCGACCAGTCGATCCTGCTCGGTCAGCAGATCCCAACTCCACTCGACCACCGCGCGCAGGGTCCGGTGCCTGGGTACCGCAGTGCGGTTGCCGCCGGCGAGCAGCCGGAACCGGTCGGACAGCCGGGCGGCGATCTCCCCGATCGGCAGCACCCGCAGCCGCGCCGTGGCCAGCTCGATGGCGAGCGGCAGCCCGTCGAGCCGGCGGACGATCTCGATGACCTGCGCGACGTTGTCGTCGTCGACCTCGAAGCCGGCGCTGACCGCCTGCGCCCGTTCGGCGAGAAGTTGCACCGCCGGGTAGCGCAGGGCTTCTGCGGCGGTGGAGTTGTCCGGTGGCAGGCCCAGCGGCGGCAGCACGCACAGCGATTCCCCGACGATGCCAAGGGGCTCCCGGCTGGTGGTCAACACCCGGACACCCGGACAGTCCGCGAGGATCTGGTCCACCAGGCTCGCGACGCCCCCGACGAGGTGCTCGCAGTTGTCCATGATCAGCAGGCAGTGCGCGGCCTGCAGGCTGTCCAGGAGCTGCTCGGTGGTGTCGCGCGGGTGCCGGTCCACCCGACGGTCCACCGATCGGGTGTCCAGCAGCCCGAGAGCGCCGAGCGTGGCTTGGCTGATGGTGGCCGTGTCGCTGACCGGGGCGAGTTCCACCAGCCACACCCCGTCGGGAAAGTCCGACTCGCAGCGGCGCGCCGCTTCTGTCGCCAACCGGGTCTTCCCGGCGCCGCCCGGCCCGACGATGGTGGCCAGCCGGCCACCGTCGTCGCATGTCCGACACCCGCTGCACCTCGTCATCGCGGCCGACGAAGCTGGTCAGGAACGAGCGCAAGTTGCTGTGCCGCAGCCGTTCTGCCGGCGGGTGATCCGGGATCGCCGGCTCGGCAGGCATGTCCATACCATTCGCTGCCGGCATCGCGGGAACCGCTGGGCTGCTGGCTATCTCGCCGCGGAGCGGCGCGATGTGGACCGCCCGCAGGTCGGCTCCCGGATCGACACCGAGCTCGTCGGCAAGGTCGCGGCGCAGCTCCTCATAGGCGGCCAGCGCCTCGGCCGTGCGGCCGTCGGCAGCCAGGGCTCGCATCAGTTGACCGGTGAGCCGCTCCCGCAGCGGATGCGCGGCGAGGAGTTCTTTCAGCTCGGCGATCACGTCGGCCGAGTGACCGAGCCGGAGATCCGCCTCGATCCGGTCGGCCCGCCCCTCCAGCCGCTGCTCGTGCAGACGGGCCGTCCTGGCCACCGCGTACGGCACACTCCCCGCGTCCGCCAACGGTTCTCCCCGCCACAGCGACAGCGCCTTGACCAGGGTGTCCCTGGCGCTCTGCACGGCACCGTCCGTCAGCTGCCGATGACCGGTGCTGATCAGATCCGAGAAGGCGACGGCGTCGACGTGGCCCCGGTCCACGGCGAGCCGATAGCCGCCCGCGACCTGCGCGATGGCGGCCGGCTCCAGCAAGGCGCGCCGCAACCGGGAGACCAGGGATTGCAGCCCGTTGACCGGGTCACCCGGGGGGCCCTCCGGCCACACCGCATCGATCAGCTCGGTGACGGAGACCGCCCCGGGAGCGTCGGCTGCCAGCCGGGTCAGCAGGCTCCGCAGCCGCGACCCGGTGATTGCGACGATCCGCCCGCTGGCGCGCACCTCCAGCGGACCGAGGATCCCGATCTCCACTGGTCCACTGTCCCAGACGTCACCGACGCAATGTCCCGGGTCTCAGCAACGCCTCAGCAAACCTGCTCACCTGCGATGAGGTGGGCACGCGCCAGAACCCTCGGCGTGCCTGTGTCGATCACGCCCGTCCGTTGGGCACAGCGGGCTCGGCGGGTGGGGTAACCGGGGCGGATATCACTGCTGCTGGAGCGGCTGCCGGTGCGGTGGGGCCGGTCTGACTGGGCAACGTCGGTGCCAGGCGTGCATCGACGGGCGATCCAGGGGCGGGCGATCCAGGGGCGGGCGACACAGCAGCGGGCGATCCAGGGGCGGGCGACACGGCAGCGGCCGGCGGAGCGGGAGGGGCCGAATTGTGTTCCAGGAATCGCAGCAACTCGACCGGGAACGGCAGCACCAGCGTCGAGTTCTTCTCCGAGGCCACCTGGACGATCGTCTCGAGCAGCCGCAATTGCAGGGCGCCGGGCGTATCGGCCATCACCGCGGCGGCCTGGGAGAGCTTTTCCGACGCCTGGAACTCGCCCTCGGCGGAGATCACCCGGGCGCGGCGCTCGCGTTCGGCCTCCGCCTGCCGCGACATCGACCGTTTCATCGACTCGGGCAACGCGACGTCCTTGATCTCCACCCGGTCGATGTGAATGCCCCAGCCCAGCGCCGGGCTGTCGATCATCACCTCGAGGCCCTGGTTCAGCCGCTCCCGGTTGGACAGCAGGTCGTCCAGATCGCTCTTGCCGATCACCGACCGCAACGAGGTCTGCGCGACCTGCAGGACCGCGAACGGATAATCCTGAACATTGATCATGGCCGCCACCGGATCGATCACCCGATAGTACACGACGGCGTCGACGTTGACCGTCACGTTGTCCCTGGTGATCCCGTCCTGGGCGGGCACGGGCAGCGTGACGATCTGCATGTTGATCTTCCGCAACCGGTCGATGACCGGAACGATCACGGCCAATCCGGGTCCGCGCACCTCGCCGACGATCCGTCCGAAGCGGAAGACCAGGGCGCGCTCGTACTGCTTGACGACGCGCGCGCTGGTGCCGAACAGGAAGGCGATCACGATCAGCACGATTGCCACAATCTCAAGACCCAGCACGGCCCATCGCCCTCCGCCCGGTGTACGTCCCCGGTATCCGTCACTGTCGACGGTAGACCGGTTTGCGGTGATTCGGGGCTTGGCGGTGAGCCGCTCCACTCTCCCGACCGCAACATCCCCCGAGTCGCCACTTTCGGTCCCTTTCCGTGCGGGGAAGGACCGAAAGTGGCGAATGGATGTGGGTA
>JBBQGJ010000154.1:0-14560 GCA_038322925.1 Mycobacteriales bacterium | reverse complement strand
GCACTCGAAACAGTTGCCGCAGGACAGGCATCTGGTCGCCTCGTACAGCGCGCCGTCCGCGGTCAGGCCGCTGACCACCTCGGCGAAGCCGGTGATGCTCTCCTCCGGCGCGAGCTCGGGCTGCTGTTGGCGAGCGGCGTCGCCGAAATACCACAGATGCAACTTCTCGAAGGTGGCGGTCGGGTGCTTGGGCAGGTTCGATGCCGGCACGGAGCGCAGCCACGCGTCGATGTGCTTGGCGGCCTTCTTGCCGTGCCCCACCCCGACGGTCACCGTGCGGTCGCTGGGCACCATGTCGCCGCCGGCGAACACGCCCGGGCAGCCGGTCATCAACGAGGAGTTCACCTTTACCGTGCCGTCCCGCTCGAATTCGACGCCCGGCAACGTGTGCAGGAATGCGGACTCGGTGACCTGACCCACGGCCATGATCACGGTGTCCGCCGCCAACGTCTCGAAGCGCCCGGTCGACTGCGGGAAGCCCTCCGCGTCCAGCTCCATGACCTCGATCTGCAATTCCTCGCCCTCGAAGGCGGTGATGGTGCGCAACCAGTTGACCCGCACGCCCTCGCGCTCGGCGTCCTGCGCTTCCTCTTCATGCGCCGGCATCTGCCCGCGGGTGCGGCGGTAGACGATCACCGTCTCGTCGGCGCCGAGCCGGCGGGCGACCCGAGCCGCGTCGAAGGCGGTGTTGCCGCCGCCGTACACCGCGACCTTCCGGCCGATCACCGGACGCTCGCCGGACGCAACACTGCGCAGGAACTGCACCGCGTCGATGATCGGGGCGGCGTCCTTGGCGGGGATGTCCACCCGCTTGGCCAGGTGGGCACCGATCGCGACGAAGACCGCGTCGAATCCGCCCTGCTGCCGCTCGAGCGCAAGGTCCTCGACCCGGTAGTCGCAGACCATCCGCACGCCCATCGCGGCGATCCTGCCGATCTCGGCGTCCAGCACGTCGCGGGGCAGCCGGTAGGACGGGATGCCGTAGCGCATCATCCCGCCCGGCGTCGGACCGGAGTCGCGGATCTCCACGTCGTGGCCGAGCCGGCGCAGGTGGTACGCAGCCGACAGCCCGCTGGGACCGGAGCCGACAATGAGCACCCGTTTGCCGGTGGTAGTCGTCGGCGGATCGAACTGCCAGCCCTGCTCGATCCCCGCATCGCCCAGGAAACGCTCCACCGAATGGATGGACACCGCGCTGTCCAGATTCGCACGGTTACAGACGCTTTCGCACGGGTGATAACACACCCGCCCATGGATCGCCGGGAACGGGTTGTTGGTGGTCAGTTCACGCCACGCCTGCTCGGGATGGCCCGCTGTGGTGTGCGCCAGCCAGGCCTGGATGTTCTCCCCCGCCGGGCAGCCTGCGTTGCACGGCGGCAACAGGTCGACATACACCGGCCTCCGCTCGCGAACCGGGCCGGAACGCGAAACACCATGCAAAAGATCAGGAAGCGACGCCACGTCCTTCGAGCGATCTACCGCACGGTCGCCGTTGACGGCGCGATCGAACTCCATGAGTCCTCCTCGGTCGGCACCCGCGACCGGAAGACGGCCACGCTGCGGTCGCTTTCACTATGCTCAAGCCATCGGGTCAGAAATAGGGGCATTGGACTCTGTTCACGGTCCGTTTCCCACTGCACAGTGGTGACCGGTCTGCCGTTGCGGGGCTCCGTGAACCAGAGATGTGTTCCAGATCATCAACTCACACGACCAGCACCGAATTCTGTAGCCGTGCGGCATCCCTCGCGGCGCGCCGGCAGAGATTCAGGATACTGCCGCGACCACGCGGGCCGTCAAGGAGGACATATGCGCCGCCCCGATCGACCCGCGGGTTGCGGGTCGCCGACCGGCGCTTGCCCCGAATGAGCCGACCGCTGGTGGTCTGGGATCGACGCATGCTGGGCTACCACCACGGCGCACATCACCCGATGGATCCGATCCGTTGGGAGTTGACCTGGCAGCTGGCCGGCTCATTGGGTGTCCTGGACGACTATCAGGTCGTCGCGCCGAAGCCGGCCGACGCCGACACCCTCGCCCTGGTGCACACCCTTGGCTACGTCGACGCGGTGCGGCGGGCGTCGGCCAAGGGATTTCTCTTCTCGGTAGGCCACGGGCTCGGCACGCCGGACGATCCGATCTTCCCGGGGATGCACGACGCCGCAGCGCTGATCGCCGGCGGCTCGGTCACCGCCGCCCGGGCGATCGCCAGCGGCGAGGTCGATCGCGCGGTGAACTTCTGCGGCGGGTTGCACCATGCCATGCCCGATTCCGCCTCGGGGTTCTGCGTCTACAACGATGCCGCGCTGGCCGTCGCCGCGCTGCTCGAGGCCGGGGTGCGCAGGGTCGCCTATGTCGACATCGACGCCCACCACGGCGACGGTGTGCAGGCCCCCTTCTATGCAGACCCCAGGGTGCTCACCGTCTCCATCCACCAGAGCCCGCTGTCCCTGTTCCCCGGCACCGGCTTCGCCAAGGAATCCGGCGAAGGCCGGGCGGATGGCATGTCCGTCAACATCGCCTTGCCAAAGGGAACCTCGGATGCCCTGTGGCTCAGGGCCTTCCACGCGGTCGTGCCCGGAGTCGTTCGAGCCTTCCGTCCGGAGGTTCTCGTCACCCAGCACGGCACCGATTCTCACCGCGAGGATCCGCTGACCGATCTGAGCCTGACCGTTGACGGCCACCGCACGTCGTACCTGGCGCTGCGGGACCTGGCCGAGACGGTGACCGCGGGCAGATGGCTGGCGCTGGGCGGTGGCGGATACTCGCCGGTACGGGTGACGCCGCGCTCCTGGTCGAACCTGCTGGCCATCGTGGCCGACCGGGACATCGATCCGGTCACCCCGCTGCCCGACGAGTGGGTCGCGCTGGCATCGGCGGCGCGTCCCGACGTCCCGTTGCCGGCCGACATGTCCGACGGCACATCGCAATCGGTGCCCTTCCCGCGCTGGGACGGCATCGTCGACCTGCCGGTGGACCGGGCCATCCAGGACACCCGCCTTGCGGTGTACCCGCTGCACGGGCTGGATGCCTACGATCCCCGCGATTGATATATGCCGGCCGGCTCAGGAGCCCCCTGACCCGGGACCCCTGGGCCGGCCGGACGTCACTTCACATACGCGTCCAGACCAGCGACCAGTGCGGTCAGCGCAACCTTGGCGTCGCCGAACAGCATGGCGGTCTTCGGGTCGGTGTACAGCTCGTTGTCGATGCCGGCGTAGCCGTGCCCCATGGACCGCTTGATGACGATGACACTCCTGGCCTCGTCGACGTTGAGGATGGGCATCCCGGACACCGAGTTGCCGGGTCTGCGGGCGGCCGGATTCGTCACGTCGTTGGCGCCAACGACCAGCACCACATCGGTACGGCTGAACTGCGGGTTGGCCTCTTCCATGTCCTTCATCTGCTGGTATGGCGCGTTGGCCTCGGCCAGCAGCACATTCATGTGTCCTGGCATGCGTCCGGCGACCGGATGGATGCCGAATTCGATGTCGATGCCGTGGTCCACCAGGGTTTGCGCGAGCTTGACGATCTCGTGCTGGGCCTGCGCCGCGGCCAGACCGTACCCGGGCACGATGACCACCCTGCCCGCGTACGCCAACTGCAGAGCCGCGTCGTCGACGGTGATCTCCCGCACGGTCCCGGACCCGGCGTCCATCGGACCGGCGGTGAGGCTGTCGCCGGTGCCGAACCCGCCGGCGATGATGCTGACCAGCGAGCGGTTCATCGCATCGGCCATCAGCTTGGTCAGGATGCCGCCGGCCGCGCCGACCAGCGCTCCGGCGATGATCAGCGGCGTCGAGTTGATGACGAAACCTGCCATGGCGACGGCGGTGCCGGTGAACGCGTTCAGCAGCGAGATGACCACGGGCATGTCCGCGCCACCGATCGGCAGCGTCGAGAGCACCCCGAGGGCCAACGCGCACCCCGAGAGCAGGATCAGGATCGGCACGCCACCGAAGCCCGCCATGTAGGCGATGCCGCTGGCCACCGCGACCAGGGCCAGCACCAGGTTGATCAGCCGCCCGGCGGGAACAACGATCGGCGCCCCGGAGATCTTGCCGGCGAGCTTGCCGCCCGCGATGAGTGACCCGGAGAAGGTGACGCCACCGATCAGCAGGTCGAGGCCGATGGACAGGTCCGTGACGCCGGAGGATTCGGTCACCGAAGCCGGTCCGGCGATGTCGATCGCCGTGTAGATCGCGATCAGCGCGGCGGCGCCGCCGCCGACCGCGTTGAAAATGCTGACCAGCTGCGGCATCGCGGTCATCTTGACCCTGCGCGCGGTCACCAGCCCGGCGCCACCGCCGACCAGCAGCCCCAGGACCAGCACGACCACTGCGATCCAACTCAGCGCCGGACCCTGCACGAGCACCAGCACGGTGGTCGCCACGGCCACGATCATCCCGGCAGCGGAGAGTTGATTGCCGCGGCGAGCGGAGGCAGGCGAATTCATCAGGTGCAGACCGAGCACGAAGCTGGCGGCACCGATCAGGTACAGCGTGTGGGTGAGGATGTCCATGCCGCTCACAGCTGACCGCCCTTGGTCGTCTCCGAAGTACCCTGAGCTGCAACAGCTTTCGGCGGCGCGGCGCGGGGCTTGAACATCTCGAGCATGCGGTCGGTGACGAGGTAGCCGCCGACCACGTTCATTGCCGCGAACGCCGCGGCGATGAACAGCAGAACGTAGTCCAGCGCGGTGTCAGCGGTCACCGCCAGCAGCATCACGCCGACCACCACGACACCGTGGATGGCGTTGGCGCCGGACATCAGCGGCGTGTGCAGGGTCGCGGGGACCTTGCTGATCACCTCGAACCCGACGAGCAGACTCAGCACGAAGATGGTGATGTCGGCGAACAGTAGCGGGGTCATCCGTTCTGCCCCTTCCCGGTCGGCACGGTGGATGGTTCGGTGATGGGCGGATCGGTGCTCGGGGTTCCCTGGTCGCTCGCCGGAGCGGCCTTGCGGTCCGGTCCTGCGCCGAGAAGCGCCTTGACGGCGGGGTGCACGACCTCGCCGCGGTGGGTGATCAGCACGCCCGCGGTGATCTCGTCGGCGGGATCAACGGTGAGTTCGCCGTCGGAGATCAGGTGCGCCAGCAGTGCACAGATGTTACGGGAGTACGCGGTCGAGGACGCCTTCGGGACGGCCGACGGCAGGTTCGCGGCGCCCACCACCGTCACCCCGTTGGCGGTGACGACACTCTCCCCCGGCTTCGAGCCCTCGACGTTGCCGCCCAGCGCGCTGGATCCGAGGTCGACCACGACCGATCCGGCCCGCATCCCGGCGAGCGCGGTCGCGGACACCAGCAGCGGCGGTCGCCGACCCGGCACCTGGGCCGTGGTGATGACGATGTCGAACTTGCTCATCGCGGCGTTCAGCGCGTCCTGCTGCGCCTGCCTTTCCTCCGCGGTCAGTTCCCGGGCGTATCCACCCTCGCCGACCGCGGACACCTGCACACCCAGGTCCAGAAAAGTGGCCCCGGTGGACAGCACGTCCCCGCGGGCGGCGTCCCGGACGTCGTACCCGGTGACGATCGCACCCAAACGCCGGGCCGTGCCGATCGCCTGCAGCCCGGCGACGCCGGCGCCGATCACCAACACCAATGCTGGCCTGGTGGTCCCGGCTGCGGTCATGAACATCGGCAGGTAGTTGCTGTAGGTGTCGGCGGCGACCAGCGCCGCCTTGTAACCGGCGACATTTGCCTGCGAGCTGAGCGCGTCCATCGACTGCGCCCGACTGACTGTCCTGGGCAGACCGTCAAGGCTGATGGCGGTCACCTTCGCGACGGCAAATCCGGCGGCCGACTTCGGGTCGGTCAGCGGCTGGAGCAGCCCCACCAGGACCTGGCCTGGGCGCAGCAGCGCACGATCGGCCTCCACGGGTGGCTGCACGCAGAGCACCGCATCCGCTCGTCCGAACAGCTCGTTCTTGCTCACCAACCGCGCGCCGGCGGCCTCGTATTCGGAATCGGGAAACCAGGCGGCACCACCCGCTCCGGTCTCCACCAGCACGTCGTGACCGGCCTTGCGCAACCGCTGGACACCATCCGGGCTCAGCGCAACCCGGCGCTCACCGTCGGCGCTTTCTTGCACGACACCGATGGTCGAAACACTCATGGCAGCCTCCGTGGTACGCAGGATCAGTAACAGAACACGATGCGGACGAAACCCTGCCCGCTGCCCGGCTCGCGCCCGACAACGACGCTCCATCGCAGTATTGGCTTTTTTCGAAGACGAGGGCAACGCGACCGACAACAACGCGCGCCCGCGACTGTTCCAGTGCATCGGGCGCAGGCCGAACACTATGGGAGCGGGGCGGTGCACCGGCAGTGACAAAGGTCCTGATTTGGTGGATCTCGTCAGTGGCAGCTGTTGAATCGGCCGCCCGGAGGCTGAGACAGCTCCGCCGCCCGTTCGCCACCCGGTCCCCTGCGGACCGTGGTGACGCTCGGACGGCGGCTGGTGCTCTACTGATTCGGGACTGATTCGGGACCGAATCAGGTGCGAATCAGCACTGTGGTCAGGCCTGCTTGAGAACGTAGGTTCCGGGGGCGTCGCCCAGCACCGGGTTGGCCCTACTGCCGAGCTTGGCCGGCGCCTTCTTCTCGCCTTCGGACCGCTCGATGATCCAGTCCGCCCAGTGTCCCCACCAGGTTCCGCTGCGCTCCTCGGCGGAACCCTTCCAGACATCGGGGTCCTGACCCGGCTCGCCGCCCACCCAGTACTTTGCCTTCGGGTTTCCTGGCGGGCAGATCAGCGTCTGGATGTGGCCGGTGTTGGCCAGCACGAAGGTCGTGTGCCCGCCCAGCAGTTGCGAGGAGGCATAGCAACCACGCCACGGAGTGAGGTGGTCGGTGGTGCCGCCGGTGATGTAGGCGTCGACCTTGACCTGGCTCAGGTCCACCTTCGAACCGAGCACCGTCAGTTGGTTGGGCTTGGCCAGCATGTTCGTCTGGAACATCTGCAGGAACTGATTGTGCAGAGCGGCCGGCAGATTCGTCTTGTCCGCATTCCAGGCCAGGATGTCGAACGGGGCCGGCTTCTTGCCCATCAGGTAATCGTTGACCCAGTAGTTCCAGACCAGGTCGTTCGGACGCATCCAGGTGAACACCGCCGCCGTCGATTGGCCGTCCATGATGCCGCTGGACCTCGACCGCCAGGCCGCCAGCTTGAGCAGCTGCGGGGACATCATCATCCCGGCCTGCATCTTCACGTTCCAGTCCAGCAGGGTGACCCCGAAGCTCACGCTGCGCACCCGATCGTCGCCGAGGTCGGTCAGGTGGTTCAGCACGGTCGACGTGGTGATGCCGCCGGCGCACAGTCCGAACAGGTGCACGTGCCTGGACTTGGTGATCTCCTCGACGGCGTCAAGGGCCTGGATGATGGCCTGGCCGTAGGTGTCCAGGTTCCAGTCCCGGTGCTCCGGGCCGGGATTTCGCCAGGAGATCGCGAAGAACTGAATGCCCTTCTGCAGCGCGAACTCGGTCAGCGACCGGCCCGGCGAGAGGTCCATGAAGTAGAACTTGTTGATCTGCGGAGGAACGACGACCACCGGGATCTGGTGGACGTTCGGGGTCTGCGGGGTGTACTGCAGCACCTCGAGGACCTCGTTGCGGAAGACGACCGCACCCGGCGTGACCGCGACGTCCTTGCCGAGCACGAACTGGGACCGGTCCACCTGTGAGGGCAGGCCACCGTTGTGCCGCCAGTCGGACACCAAGTTCTTCGCGCCGGCGACCAGGTTGCTGCCGCCGGTCTCGAAGGTCTGCTTGAGGGCGGCCGGGTTGCCCAGCAGGGTGTTGGTCGGCGCCAACGAAGAGGTGAGCACCGAGACCAGGAACCGTGCCCGCTCCCGCGAACGCCAATCGGACAGATCGGTTTCCTCGGCCAGCTCACCGAGTGCGGAGCAGGTCGCCAGGTAGCCCTGCATCAACCGGTGGTACCCGGGATTCTTGGTCCAGGTCGGATCCTTGAACCGCCAGTCACGGGGCTCGGCCTCCACCGCGGAACGCCCGACCACGACCTTGGCCAACTCGCCGGCCAGCTTCGTGCCGGCCCTCGCGACGGTCGGGACCTGGGCAGCGACATGGACGGCGGTGCCCAGCAGCGCCAGTCGGTCGACACTGCCGACGTCCTCGGCGCCGCCGATCGCCTCGGGCCGGGCTACCGGCGGTACAGATCCGTTTGCGGTGGTCATTGACTCACTCACCCCGATGGGCAGGTTCCCGGCGTCATCCGCGCGGGAAGCGGTTGTGACCTCATGGGGGACCTCAAGAGGTCGTCTATCAAGATTACAACACCAAAATCGCGACTGACCATTTCGTCAACCTAGTTACCAGCCTATGCGAAAAACCCCTTCATCGCCCAAGCCTTTGTGCCTTCTGGATGAGGACCTTCGCCCCGGTGTGCACAGGACCTTCGTCCCGGGTGATCGCCGGGCCGCCGCGACGACAATAGTATCCACCCCAAGCGAGCGGACCGACGATTGGAAAGGCCGACAGAGGACGAATCGCCACGTTCGGCGGGCCAACAGCACGGTCTCCCCCGCCACAGAGACCCGTTGTGCACTAGAGGCTTTCGTCCCCATTCCGGGCGCTGTCGGTGGGCGTTGGAAGGTTACCGACGAGTATTTCCGATGTGAGCAAGTGCTCACCACGGCTCGCTTGTCGGGTGATGTGCCAAGAGGTACGGTATGGGCCATTGTGTTGACAATTCCCACTGTGCGTCGATGTCATCACGGTCGACTGCCTTTCGACCATTTCGACATTATGCACGAATGGGACTTCAGTGATCGGGTGATTGACAATGGACGTCACGGCCATCGCCATGTGCGGCCCGGTCGCCGCAGTCGCCCGGACGGCGAGCAGGAACTTGATGCTCCCCGGCGGCGGCTGATGACGGACGGCGACCCCCGTCTCCACTCCCACGTCGGAGTGATCCAAGATGTGCAGTAGACAATTCGTAGATCCGATCACCGAAGGGCGAAACCATGAATTTTGAACTGACCGAAGACCAACTCCTCATCCGGGAAATGGTGCGTGAGTTCGCCCAGACCGAAGTGGCGCCGATCGCCGCCGAGATCGACCGCGACCACCGCTTCCCCGAAGAGCTCATCCCCCAGATGGCCAAGTTGAACATCCTTGGCGTCCCCATCCCCGAGGAATTCGGCGGTGCCGGCGCGGACAACGTGAGTTATGTGATCGCCCTGGAGGAGTTGGCCAGGGTGTGCGCCAGCACGTCCATCATCGTGTCCGGCCACACGTCGTTGGCGACCTGGCCGATCTTCGAATTCGGCAGCACCGCCCAGAAGGAGAAGTACGGCACCAAGCTGGCGGCCGGCGAGATCCTGGGCGCCTTCGCGCTGACCGAGCCAGGCGCGGGCACCGATGCCGCCGCCGGTAAGACCACCGCAGTACTCAAGGGCGACGAGTACGTCCTGAACGGATCGAAGATCTTCATCACCAACGGTGGGTACGCAGGCCTCTACATCGTCACTGCGATGACCGACCCAGCGGCCGGCACCCGGGGGATCAGCGCGTTTCTCGTGGAACCCGACGCGCCCGGCTTCTCGGTCGGCGAGAAGGAACACAAGATGGGGATCAAGGCGTCGAGCACGACTCCCCTCTACTTCTCCGACTGCCGGATTCCCAAGGACGCCCTGCTCGGGGCGGAAGGCAAGGGTTTCAAGATCGCGATGGCGACCCTGGACGGCGGCCGGATCGGCGTCGCCGCTCAGGCTCTGGGGATCGCCCAGGGAGCGCTCGATGCATCCATCGCCTACGCCAAGGAGCGCGTGCAATTCGGGAAGCCGCTGTCCGCGCTGCAGGCCATCCAATGGATGATCGCCGACATGGCGACCCAGATCGACGCTGCGCGACTGCTGGTCTACCGGGCCGCATGGAACAAGGACAACGGCCTGCCCTACGGGACGGCCGCGGCCATGGCGAAACTGTTCGCCTCGGAGACCGCCACGCACGTCGCCGACCGGGCCATCCAGATCCACGGCGGCTACGGGTACACCGAGAGCTACCCCGTGGAGCGGGCCTACCGCGACGCCAAGGTCACCGAACTGTACGAAGGCACGTCCGAAGTGCAGCGCATGGTCATCGCCGGAAGCCTCCTGCGGTGAGTATTTCGTGCCGTAAAGGAGTGGTGGAGCAATGAAGGAACTGGCTTTCGCGGATGTCAAGGTCGGTGACACCGCATCGTTCTCCAAGACGGTGACCGAGGCCGACATCGTCAACTTCGCCGGTACCACCGGCGACTTCAACCCGGTGCACGTCGACGCCGAGTACGCCAGCAAGTCGATGTTCAAGGAGCGGATCGCACACGGCATGCTGATGGCCGGCTTCATTTCGTCCGTGCTGGGCACCCAGTTGCCCGGCCCCAACTCGATCTACTTGGGACAGACGCTGGAGTTCAAGCTGCCGGTCAAGATCGGCGACACCGTCACCGCGACCGTCACGGTGGCGGAAAAGCGCGACGAGAAGAGAATTTTCAAGCTGGACACCACCGTGACAAACCAGCGTGACGAGGTCGTCGTCAGCGGCGGTGCCGTCATCAAGAAGATAGGACTTTAAGCACTGTAGGCGGACGCCACCAGGCGCTTTGATCGAAAGGGTGATCGCCCCCACCGGATACTCGGGCGGGCGGTCACCCTCGTTCGACACCACCGGTGTCCGTCAGGAGACCGACGGTGTTCCGCAGCCCGCTCCGGCGAGGGCGTGCGGGTGTCCTGTCCGGTCCGGCTGCAAGGTGAGTGGAGATCCGTCGTGAAGATAGTTGTCGCATACAAGTGGGCCTCGAACCCCCAGGACGCCACCGTCGGCACCGGCGGGGCGGTGGACTGGAGCAGGGCGAAGCCCGGCATCAGTGAATACGACCCGGCCGCAGTCGAACTGGCCCGCGGGTTCGCCGATTCCGTCGGCGGCGAGGTCATCGGGCTGACCGTCGGAACCAAGGCCGTCGACACCACGATGGCACGGAAGACCGTACTCTCCCGGCGTTTCGACCGCGCCGTCATCGTCGCCGATGACTCCCTGGACGGCATCGGCTCCGCCGAGGTGGCCACCGTGCTGGCCGCCGCGGTCCGGCACATCGGTGACGTCGACCTGGTCATCACCGGGGACTCGTCGATCGACGGCGGCGGCAAGATGGTCCCGACGGTCCTGGCCGGAGCGCTGGGCTGGCCGGCCGTCGCCGAGGTCAGCTCCGTCACCGGGGAAGCCGGGTCCGTGCGGGTCGAGCGCGCCATCGCCAGCGGCACCCAGGTCCTTGAGATCTCCGGCCCGGCCGTGCTGGCCGCTTCCACGGACGCGGCCGTGCCCCGGCTGCCGGGGATGAAGGACATCCTGGCGGCCACCAAGAAGCCGGTCCAGACCGTCACGCTCGCCGAGCTGGGGGTGCCCGCATCGAGCGGCGCAGTCACCGTGAAGGGGACCTCGCGGCCGGATCTGAAAGTCCGCAAACAGCAGCTGATCGACACCAAGGACCCGGCCGCCGCTGCCGCCGAGCTGGTTGCCGCCCTGCGCGGCGACGGCGCCCTGTAACAGACAGCCCTGTACAGACATCCTCGACAAGACAGGTTGATCCAGAAATGACTGTGAATACGTGGATAGTCGTCGCGGGCGACCCGGCGATCGGCACTCTCATCTCGACCGCACGCTCGCTGGGCGGGGAGGTCACCGCCGCGGTCGTCGGCCCGCGCCAGGTCGCCGAGACCGTGGCCGCCGGCGGCGTCGACAAGGTGATCTGGTTCGGCGAGCCCGGTGACGTACCGGTGGAGGCCTACGCCACCGCCGTGGCCGACACGATCGCGGCAGCCCCCGGCGTCGTGCTGGGCGGTATGGGGCCGAGCGAGCGCGTGCTGCTCGGAGCCGTCGCGGCCAAGCTGCAGGCGCCCGCGCTGACCGGCGGAACGGCGGTGACCCTCGAAGGCGCAGAGCTGCTGGTCAAGCGGACGGTATACGGCGGGATCGCCGAGGACAGGGTCGCCGTCAGCGGACCCGCTGTGCTGGTCCTGGACGGCGGCACAGTCCCAGCCGGCACCGGATCCGCGCCAATCGAAGAGGTAGCGGCCGTGCCGCTCTCGATGACCGTGCTGACGACAAAACCGTCGGTGTTCGAGCAGGCCGACCTCGGTGCCGCGGCG
This sequence comes from Mycobacteriales bacterium, assembly GCA_038322925.1. Lineage (GTDB taxonomy): Bacteria > Actinomycetota > Actinomycetes > Mycobacteriales > Nakamurellaceae > Nakamurella. Next base: position 2,410 of record JBBQGJ010000154.1, on the reverse strand, counting down.
GGGGTGGTCGGCATCGGCCGCGGACTGAAGACCAAGGACGACCTCGCGCTGATCGACGGTCTGGCCGGCGCCGCCGACGCCGAGATCGCCTGCTCGCGGCCGCTGGCCGAGGGACTGGACTGGCTCGGCAGGGACCGTTACATCGGCTGCTCCGGCTGGAACATCTCTCCCGACGTGTATTTCGCCATCGGGATCTCCGGTCAGCTGCAGCACATGGTCGGGGTTCGCCGTGCCAAGACCATCGTCGCCATCAATTCCGATCCGAACGCCCCGGTGTTCGCCGAAGCGGACTACAGCCTGGTCGGAGATCTGTACGAGATCTTGCCGGCGCTGACCGACGCCCTCAAGTGACGGGACCGGACATGTCAGAATCCGAAGCATCAGGGGCCAACGAGCCGGAGAACGACTTCGACGTCGTCGTGGTCGGCGCCGGCATCGCCGGCTCGATCACCGCCTACCAGCTTGCCCAGCAAGGACATTCGGTCGTGCTGATCGAGCGGGGTGATGCGCCGGGATCGAAGAACCTGTCCGGTGGTGTGCTGTACTGCCGCGGCATCCAGGAGGTCTTCCCCGATTTTCTCACCGAGGCCCCCGTCGAGCGCCGCGTCACCCGTAACTACATCAACTTCCTCAACGCCGACAGCTCGATCGGGATCGACTACAAGGACATCCGGCTGTCCGACCCGGTCAATGCGGTGACCGTGCTGCGGGCCAAACTGGACGCCTGGCTGGCCGAGAAGTGCGAGGAGGCCGGCGTCTTCGTCATGCCCGGGGTGCGGGTGGATCGCGTGCTGACCAAGGACGGTCCCACCGGCAAGCGGGTGGTCGGCGTCAAGGCGGGCGACGACGAACTTCGTTCGTCCGTGGTGGTCGCCGCCGACGGGGTGAATTCGTTCATCGCCCAGGAGGTCGGGTTGCGGCACAAGCAGCCGCTGCACCACCTGGCCACCGGCGTGAAAGCCGTCATCACCCTGCCGAGGGAGACCATCGAGGCGCGTTTCAATCTGACCGGTGACGAGGGCGCGGCGTTCGCCGTCGTCGGCGACTGCACCGAGGGGGTCGGCGGTGGCGGTTTCATGTACACCAACCTCGAGTCGATCTCCATCGGCGTCGTCCTCCGACTGGACGACATGGTCGAGAAGAAAAAATCTGCTACCGACATCTTCGATCATTTCCTGTCACACCGATTCATCGCTCCCTACCTGGAAGGCGGCGAGATCACCGAATACGGCTGCCATCTCGTCGCTGAAGGCGGAATGGAGATGGTCGGCGACATCGACATGGACGGCATGGTCGTGGTCGGTGACGCCGCCGGCCTCACCCTCAACACCGGGTTGACCGTGCGCGGTATGGACCTGGCCGTCGCTTCCGGGGTGGCCGCGGCGGCCGGCATTTCCTCTGCCCTGAATTCCAAGGACACCTCGAAGGCCGGCCTGGCCGGCTATCGGGAAAAGCTGTTCGCCTCGTTCGCCGGTCAGGACATGAAGACTTACGCCAAGGCGCCGTCGTTCCTCGAGGTGCAGCGCATGTACAAGGACTACGGCGAACTCATCGGCAACGTCCTGTACGGCGCGTTCAATCTGGACACCCAGCCGCGCCAACACCTCGCAAAGGTGGCATTCGCGGCATTCAAGAAATCACCGGTGAAGATCCGGCACCTGATCAGCGACGGATTTGCGGGGGTACGAGCACTGTGAAGCCAATTTCCATCCCCGAGCGCCTTGCCAGGAACCGTTTCGAGCTCGACGAGGACGAGAGCCACATCGAGATCCATCAGCAGGTCGTCAAGGCGACCGGCTGTGGACGGGCGATCGTGGACTGCTGCCCGGCGCATGTGTACAGCGAGGAACCCGACGGATCCATTTCGGTGGAATATGCCGCGTGCCTGGAATGCGGCACCTGCCTGGCCGTCGCGGCGCCGGGCGCACTCACCTGGCACTACCCGCGCGGCGGCTTCGGCGTGCAATTCCGCGAGGGGTAGTCGCCCGCCCGCAACGACGCCAACCCGCAACAAGACCGATCGCTCCCGGCGATCGGGTGATGAGGCGGCGCATGGGAAGGACACGGTGACTCTGCGCGGTCATCGAAGTTGGTTGGTAATGCGAGCCTTTCAAGGATGTGACCTTCGACCCTAACCTCGCCGACGCGGGCGGCGCAGGCTGGCGGTGAGCGACGAAGGACCTCCGCCGAGGCGGTCCGCTGCCCGGGTCAGCGGGCACGTCGTTCGAATCGCCCATCACCACCACAGCTCTAGGAGAATGCCATGTCAGATCGTTTCAGTGTGTCCAAGGCCATCGTGACCGGCGGTGCGCGGGGAATCGGCGCGGCGATCGCCGAGCGGCTGGCCAGTGAGGGCCTGTCGGTGACCGTGCTGGACGTCAACGAGGCCGGGGTCAAGGCGACCGCGGAC
>JBBQGJ010000153.1:0-14560 GCA_038322925.1 Mycobacteriales bacterium | reverse complement strand
CGTCCAGCCAGCTGCCGGTGTCCGCGTCGTACAACCCGGAGGCCTGCAACTCGAGGCAGACCCGCAGCGCCCAGACGTCGTCGGGTTCGGCGCTGCGGCCGCCGGTGTCGTCGAGCATGGTGTAGCGGGTGGCGAGCCGGTCGGGCAGCCACAGCAGCGGGTGCCACATCATCGCGGGCCGCAGTCCCGGCCACCGCCGCCGCCCCGTCGGCCACGCGGCGGGGTACACCGGCAGCGGCACGCAGCACAACGGGTTCGGACTCACCCACTCGGCGCCGATGCCGGTGTCGGCCGCCCAGGTCCGGTAGCGGGCCGCGGAACGCAGCGTCGACGAGGCGACCTCCAGCGGCTCCCCCGGTTCGGTCATGTAGGTCCGCCGCCGGAGCCCTGACACCGGAACCGCTGGAACAGCTGTCACCGCGCCCCCTTTCCGGTCATACCGGGCCGCCATCCGCCGGACCGTCGGCGGCACAACATGCGCGCCCCGGCCGAACCGGCCCCCCACCGCATAGCGACGACGGTGGTGAACAGCAGCAAACGCAAGGGCGACCGAGCGGAGCGGGAGGCCGTCACGGTGCTGCGGGGACTGGCACCCGACCTGGTGGTCGCCAGCCCGCAGCGACTGCTCGGCGCCGGGCGGCGGGAGGACACCGGGGACCTGTGGGTGTTCCCCGGCGTCACCGTGCAGGTGAAGTGCCGGGCCGACCCGCTGAACGCCCTGCGCGCGGCGGCCGACGGCGCGACCGCGCAGGCGGCGCGCGCCGGGTCCCGGTTCGCCGTCGGGCTGATCCCCCTGCCCCGTGCCCGGGCGCACGCGGTCCGCTGGGTCGCCTGCTGCCACCACTGGCCCGCACCCGTCCCGGCCGGGACGTCCCGGTTCCGCAGCGTGGCCCGGGCCCTGACCCTGATCCGCGCCCGCGACCCGGCGGTGCCGAGGTCTCACCGGCTGACCGTGGTCGACCGCGCGGGCAGCACGCCGCTGTTCCTCGCGCCTGTCGAGGCATGGGTGGACGCCTACAGGGACGCAATCTCCGTCGGCGCGCCGTCGATTCCTGCCCGGCCGGGTCGCTGATGTCCCGCACACGGTGACCACCGCGGGACCAGTCGGGCAGCGATCCGGGACGGGAGGTGCGGAGTGCGCCAGTCGACGCCGCCCACCGCCCACTGGCCCCTGCACGCCGTCGAACGGTTACGCAGCAACGGCTTCCGGGCGATCCCGGGCTCGGCATGAGCCGGGAGTTCGTGCACCTGCACGTGCACACCGAGCACTCCACCCGCGACGGGCTCTCGCCGCCTGACCGGATCTGCCAGGCGGCGGCCGCGGACGGCGCCAGGGCGGTCGCGGTCACCGACCACGGCACCCTCGCCGGGGCGTGGCGGTTCGACACCGCCGCCAGGGCGGCCGGGGCGAAACCGATCATCGGGGAAGAGGCGTACTGGGCCATCGGGTCCCGGCACGACCACGACAGCATCCAGGTGCCAGCGGAATCCGACACCGACGCCGATCCCGGGGACCCGGGGACCGGTGTCAGGACTAAGACCTACGAGCACCTGACGCTGCTGGCAAAGTCCCCGCAGGGCTGGTCGAACCTGTCCCGGATGGCCACCGCGAGCGCCGACTCGTTCTGGTCCAAGCCGCGGATGGACTTCGACCTGCTCGAGCAGCACCGGGCGGGGCTGATCGTGCTCACCGGCTGCATCGGCGGGCCCGTCGCCGGGCGGCTGCTCCGCGGCGACACCGCCGGCGCCCGCGACCACCTCACCCGGCTCAGGGACATCGTCGGTGCCGAGCACATATTCGTGGAACTGATGGACCACGGCATCCCCGCCGAGAACCGCGTCCGCTCCGACCTGCTCGACCTGGCCAGGTACGCCGGGGTGCGGCCGGTCGCCACCAACGACTGCCACTACACCAGCGCCGACGACGCCGCAGTCCACGACCTGTGGCTGTGCGTCGGGCAGCCCGGCACCATGCTCACCGACCGGGACCGGTGGCGGTTCACCGGCACCGGGTACCACCTGCGGACCGCGGACGAGATGTACCGGCTGTTCGCCGGCTGCGAGCAGGCGTGCGACAACACCCTGCTGATCGCCGACATGGTCGACGACCGGGTGCTGCCCGAACCCCGGCAACGGCTCCCCGAATTCGACGTCCCCGCCGGCTACCCGGACGCCGCCGGGTACCTGCGGCACCTGGTCGCCGACGGCGCCGCCCGGCGGTTCGGGGAACCGCTGCCCGGGTGAGGTTCGGGACCGGTTGAACCGGGAGTTCCGCACCGTCCGGCAACTCGGGTTCGCCGACTACTTCCTGATCGTGCACGACGCGGTCACCGCCGCCCGCTCCCACGGGATCCTCGTCGGGCCAGGGCGGGGGTCCGCCGCCGGGTCCCTGGTGCTGTACTGCCTCGGCGTCGTCGCCGTCGACCCGCTGGCCAACGGGTTGCTGTTCGAACGGTTCCTGGACCCGGACCGCGCCGACATGCCAGACGTGGACCTGGATTTCGACTCCGACGGGCAGGCCTGGGTGTTCACCTACCTGACCCGCCGGTGGGGCGCCGACAACGTCGCCAGGCTCGGCACCTTCGGGTACGCCCGCGGCCGGCAGGCCGTCAAGGACGCCGCCCGGGTGCTGCTCCCCCCGGACCGGCGCGCCGCCGTCGGCGACACCCTCGCCAACCGGGTCCCCACCGCGGCCGCGCTGGCCGCGCTGCTCGACCCGGCGAACCCCGCCGGTGCCGCCCTCCGCCGCGCAGGGGCCGAAAAACCCTACCACGCCAGGGTTCTCGACACGGCCCTGCGGATCGACGGCAAGGTCCGCGCCGAAGGGGTGCACGCCTGCGGAGTGGTCATCGCCGCCGAACCCCTGGACACGCTGGTGCCGCTGCGCCGGGACCGCCGCGACGGCCGGGACGGCACCTGGGTCACCCAATTCGACGGCGCCGACATCACCGCGGTCGGGTTGCTGAAACTGGACGTGCTGGCCATCAAGAACCTGGACATGGTCAAACACGCGGTGCGGTTGATCGCTCAGCGCACGGGTGAGACGGTCGACCCCGAGCAGCTGCCCACCGACACGGGTGACCCGCGGGTGAAGGCCACCTGGGAGCTGATCAAGACCGGGCGCACCGCCGGCCTGTTCCAGCTCGCCTCCCCGGGGATGACCGAACTCGCCCGCCGGGTCGGCCCGGACAACATCGACCACCTGTCCGTGCTGGTCGCGCTGTTCCGGCCCGGACCCCTCGGGGAACGGATGCACGACCGGTACGCCGAACGCCGCGCCGGCCGGGAAACCGTCGACTACGGCATCTTCACCGACGACCCCGCCGAACAGGCCGTCCTCGCCGACGTGCTGGGCGAAACCCTCGGGTCCATCGTCTATCAGGAACAGATGATGCGGCTCGGCACCGTGATGGCCGGGTTCACCCCCGCCCAGTCCAGCCGGCTCCGCAAGGCCGTGTCCAAGAAGAACCCCGCCGAGATGACCGCCGTCGGAGCGCTTTTCGCCGCGGGCTGCGCCGCCGAGGTCCGCGACGACACCGGCGCGGTCGTGAAGATCGCGTTCTCCGCGGCGACCGCGACCCGGGTGTGGGACGCGATGAAACACGCCGCCGCGTTCGCGTTCAACAAGTCGCACAGCTACGCCTACGGCACCCTCGCCTACGTCACCGCGTTCCTGAAGGCGAACTGGCCGGTGGAGTACGGCGCCGCCCTGCTCACCGTGGCGACCCGCGACGACAAGCGGCAGCAGGCTTTCGACGACCTCGCCGCCGATGGCATCGACGTGCTGCCCGCGTCGGTCAACGACAGCGACACCGCGTCCACCGCCGTCGACGGCGGCGCCATCCGGCTGGGCCTGGCCGAGGTGAAAGGCGTCGGCGCCGCAGCGGCGCGGGCTGTCGTGACCGAACGCCGCCGGAACGGCCCGTTCACCTCCCTTCCGGACCTGCTGCGCCGCGTCACCGTGCCCGGCGACGACGGCACCGAGGCGCCGCTGCCCGCGGACACCGTCGACGCGCTCATCGAGGCCGGCGCCTGCGACGCGTTCGGTTCCCGCCTCGGGCTGCTGCAGATCGCCAGGGCGGCCCGCGACCACCCCGACCTGCCCGTCCCACCCGCCGACTGGGGGGTGCTGGAACGCGCCGCCCGGGAACGGGCCCGCACCGGCGCCACCCTCACCGGCCACCCACTGACCGTGCTCGGCGACCGGCTCCGGGACTGGCGAACCCCCGGCACCCGCGACGGCGCCGGCCGTGACCTCGGGATCCGGCCCACCCCGATCCACCGCATCGGCGGCGCCGGAACGGTGCTGACCGTCGGGCTGGTCACCGACTACACGGAACGCGGCTACTCCCGTGGCCGGATGGGCACCTTCCCCCTGGAAGGGTCCCGCGGCAGGGTCCGCTGCGTCATCTGGGACCGGGCGCTCACCGACCTACGCCGCCGCGGGCAGGTCCCCGAAACGGGACGGGTCGCCGCGGTCCGCGGTCGGATCACCACCACCCGACCGGTCACCGACTCGGGGTTCGACGACACCCGTTTCGACGACACAGAATTCGAGACCGCGGAAGCGGTCACCGCCCGGGAAATCATGGTCAGCACCGTCTACCCCGTCACCGTCGACGACCCCGACCCGGCCTGGCTCCCCCCGCCGGGCGGCCGCATCACTGAGCTGTGGACTGCAAAGGCACCCTTACACCTCAGCCCCGCCGCTACGGCCGCCCCCGACGTGCTGGCGACCGAATCCGCCGTCCCGGTCCCGCCCGACCCCGCTCCGGCCGCGGTGCTCCGGCCGCAGGCCCAGCCGGTGACCGAGCCGGTGACCGAGCCGCCGATGCGCGCCGCGGCGCGGGTCGCCCCCGCAGTGCGCGGCCGCTGCGCCGGCCCGGTAGCGCTCGACTTGCTGCTGTTGCCCGCGGGCACCATGCTCCGCCGCGCCGGCGCTGGCTGGCCCGGCCGGGCCGACCTGCAGGCCCGTTACCCGGTGCTCACCGGCAAGGAAGCAGCGCAGGCGATCCGCACCGCGGCACCCGGCGCCCGGTCCGGGCTCGTGCCGGCCGCGGACGAGAGCGGTTGCTACCTGGTGGTTCTCATCACCGCACTGGGCGACATCCCGGAGCTCCGGACCGTGACCGCACCGCCCGTCGCGGCGACTGGAACCGGCTCCGCGGTGGACGCGGCGTCGGCGGAGCTGGTGCTTGCCGCACACATCAGCAGCATGGCGAACAAGCAGCGCGCCGCGCACAGCGTCCCGGTCGACCCGGAGCCCGGACCGCCGCCGATGTTCACCCTGCCCGGGCAGCTCCCCCCCGCCGCGCCGCCGCCGGATCGGTCACCGGCTGCCCCGGACGGACCCGACACCCGGCCCGGCGACCGCGGCGCAGCGGCTTGAACCCACGACCGACCGATACCTTCGACGGGACACCCGATGCCCAAAGAAACCCGTCTGCTGTTCACCGACCTGGAAACCACCGGTCTCGACCCGGCGCACGACGAGATCATCGAGGCCGCGTTCCTGCTCACCACAACCGACCTCACGGTCCTCGCCGAAAGCGAAATGCTGGTGCGGCCCTCCCCCGCCGCGCTGCACCGACTGCTCGCCGACGACCAGGTGGCCGCGATGCACAACCGCAACGGACTGCTCCGCGACCTCCGCGCCGCCGACCGCCCGGAACCCGCAACGGACACCGAACACGCCACGTCGCTGCGGGACGCCGAGCAGCGCGTCATCGACATGCTGCACGCCCACTCGGTCCCCGGCGGGCAGCTGCACATCGCCGGATCCGGGGTCGCCACCTTCGACAAGCCCTTCCCGGCACGGCACATGCCCCGGCTGCACGGCATGCTGCACTACGCGCCGATCGACGTCGGGGTGCTGCGCCGCGCCTGGCGGATGTGGACCGGCGGCGACCTGGTCACCGTGAACCAGGACAAAACCCACCGCGCCATGGACGACGTCCGCTGCCATCTCGCCGAGGCCATCGCGTTCCGGCGGCTGTTCACCGCCACGGCCGCCGTCTCGCGGCCGATCACGCCCTGACCGCATAGATACCAGCACACAACCACCGCCGCCACGGCGACACGAACGTGGCGCACCTCCGAAAGGAACCCTCATGGCCGGAGAAACCCGAGTCACCGTCGTCGGCAACCTCACCGCCGACCCCGAACTGCGCTACACCGCCAGCGGCACGCCCGTCGCCGACTTCACCGTCGCCGCCACCCCCCGAGCTTTCGACCGCGCCACCGGCGAATGGAAGGACGCCGACCCACTGTTCCTGCGCTGCAGCATCTGGCGGCAACCCGCGGAGAACCTCGCCAACTCCCTGAGCAAAGGCGCCCGCGTCGTCGTCGAGGGCGTGCTGCGCCAGCGGTCGTTCGAGACGAAGGACGGCGAGAAGCGGACCGTGATCGAACTGGACGCCGACGAGGTCGGCGCGTCGCTGAGGTACGCCACCGTCCAGGTCCACCGCACCGCATCCGGTGGCACCACGAACGACCCCAGCACCAACCGCCGGGCGGACCACGACCGGCGTGGCGGAGCGGCCGAGACCCGACCCGGAACCGCCGCGGCGCAACAGGTTGCTGCCGGTGGCTCTGCCCGTTCTGACGACGACGACTTCTGAACGACCGGACCGCGCGATGCCCGTCGGAACCGGTGAGCGCGGCGCTGGCCGCTTCGACGTCACGTTGGAGCGGACCGCCGCGCAGACCCTGGCGTGGTACCTCGGGCACCGGGTCACCGTCACCATCACGGCACCTATTTTCGCTGCCGGTATGATCACCGCGTCCGCACTCGCAGCGGCGACCGCCCCGCCACCGGCACCCGGCTCGCCCGCCGCAAGTGAGGGAAGCCGGGCGACTTTCACGATCACAGCATCGGACACTCCCCAACTGGAGCCGGCGCCCACTGGCGGGGCAATCACCCTCACCTGCACCACCGACACCCAGATCACCTTCGCCGGCACCGGCAGCGGCAGCGGCACTCTCACGCTCACCGTCGACGGCGCGGCGACAAGCGAGGCGACGGGCGCGGGCCAGGTCATCCTGACCTTGAGCGGACCACCCGGCACCTACACCGCCCGGTTCAACGCCACCCAACGGCTCGACCGGATGGCATGGAACACGACCACCGGCGGCTGCAGCACTTGAGCCCGCGACGCCGCACATGACTGGCGGCCCGAGCAGGCACGCGCCGAGGGTGCCGTCTTAGGACCAGTACCGGTGCAGCATCGTGTCGGCGCCGGCCCAATTCACCGGTTCCACCCTGATCCGGAGGCCGACATCGGGGGCTTCGAGGAGGTAGTCGACGCCGCCGATCACGCCGAGGTAGACGGCGACATGACCCGGGTAGCCGATGATGTCACCGGGCCGGCCCTGGGTGCGTGGGATGCCGGTGCCGGCGGCGCGCTGCGAGGCGGAGTCGGTGGGGACGCGGAAACCGGCGTTGGCGAGCGTCCAGCCGGTCAGCCCGGAGCAGTCCAGGCCGACGGTGCTGCCGCAGGAGTTCTTCTCTCCGCCGCCGCGGGGGCACCCGTTGTCGGGTGGCCCGTCGTCGGTGCCGCCGCCCCACACGTACGGCAGGCCAACGGTTTTCAGGCCCGCTGCGAGTCCGCGGGCGACGTCGGCAGTGGGGACGGTGATGGTGTGCCCGGCGGCGGCCGGGTCAACGGTGTCACCGGACGGGATGACCACGGCCATGCCGCTCGCCGTGACCCCGCCGGTGACCGGGACGGGTGCGGTGTCAGCGGTATCGGAGCCGGCGCAGCGACCCGAACCCGCCCCGCCGGATCCGGCGCCCGCCGACTGCGTTGGGGTCGGTCCCGGTGTCGCGTTCTGGTCGGGAGCCCACCGGTAGGTCAGGTCGTCGCCGGTCTGCCCCGCGTACCCGGTGCGCGCCGGACCCGACGCGTCGCCGAGCGCGGCGAGCGCGGCCGGCGGGAACCCGCTGACGATGCCCGTGTACCCATCCGGCGTCCCGCGGATCGGGCCGGCCCAGCCGTGGGCGGCGCCACCGGAACCGGGCCCGGTCGCCGAGACGCCGACCCACGGCGCCGGACCGGCCTCCAACGCGGCCGCGACGATCGACGCGCCGGTGCGGGGATCGGTGACCAGCACCAGCCGGGGCCGCTGGGCGAACCAGTCGAACTGTGCCTGGTCGATGCCGGTGCTGGTGCCGTCCCAGTTCCACGCCGCGAACTCCCACCGCATCGTGATGTAGAAGTCCCGGTACGCCTGCCCGAGCGAGGCGAACTTCGACCAGGTGACGGTGCCGTTGCCCTTCCCGGACGGCACCCTTCCCTGGTCGTCGATGGGTTCCTCGGCGCCGGTGAACCCGTGCGCCGCCGGCAACGGGTACGGCATCCCCGCCGCCGCTGCTTGCTGCGCAGCCGCTGTCGTTGCCGTGGAACACGTTTCGGTGCCCCGGCCAAGCGCCATACGAACCGCGGCCCGGTAGACACCGGTCATGAAGGCCCGGTCGGTATTCCGCACCGGCAGGGCGGTCAGCGCGTCGAGGATCGCCGTCTCCTGGGCGGTCGCGGGGTCGGTAGCCGCGGTACGGGTGCCGGCCGTGTCGAAGCCGCCGGATGACGCCTGGATGGCCGACGTAGTGAGCATGTCGGCGCTCACCGCGATCTCCCGATCGGCCAGGGCGGCACGCAGTGCCCGGGCGATGAAGTCAGCGGCCGCGGGCAACGAACCCGCCTGCTCCGCGGTGATGCCGACGGTGCCCGAGCGGATCCGGAACGGACCCGTGAACTGAGCGTCCGTGGCGGCACCGTTGCCTCCCGCGTCCGCCAACGCCGCCAACAGCTGCCACGGGACACCCACCCTGCCGCCGACCGCCCGAAGGACGGCGACGTCACTATCCGGGACGCCGGCTGACCGGGCCGCCGACACCGACAGGGAATCCCGGGCGCCCAGCACCGCACCGCTGCCGAGCCCGAACAGCACCACGACCAAGCAGACGAGCAGCGCCGTCAGTGCGAGCGGGACACCCGGAACGCCAACGATCAGGGCGACACGGCGAACGCGGCCCGCCGCCACCGTCCGCTGTCCAGCCGCGCGCACGACCGCTCAACATGCGCAACGACCACGCCCCAACACCAAACCCACCCGCGCGCCGACACCCGGCGCTGCCAGGGACTCGAACCACCAGCGGCGACGGCGCGCAACGCCGATGCCCCGCCGGACTCGGCATCACCGACGGCGCAAAGGCACGCTGGCCATCACCCCGGACTGTGCGCCCGCCGCGGACAGGCAGCGCGGGCTTACCGCTCTGGCCACGAGCTATCCGTGCGCCGAAGGTCCGGGCCGTCCCTCAGCCGGTGTAGGTGCCGCCAGCGGCCGTCCACGACGCACACAGGGGCCGACTCCGCTGCCGCCGACGACGCACGCAGGGGCGGCCCTGGACGTCGCCCTGTATCTCGACCTTGGCCGGACAGGTCAGTACCTCAACGCTGTCCTCGGCCACGGCGAGCAGGGGTCGCGTGCTCAGTGGTCGTTGGTATCCGTTGCCGCCGAATGGGTTTCCGCGTGCGTGACCGAGTCGTTCGCCGCGTTCCCGGGCGGGCTGCTGGGTCCGGTGTGTTGTGCGTGGAGGCGCAGGTATTCCGCGTCGCGCTGCCGATCGCGGGTCTGCGTGGCGGCGCGATGGTCGGTGTGCGCGCGGAGAGCGCGGCGGGCCAGCACGACTCCCGTGGCGCCGGCGACGAGGGGACCTCCGACGGTGGCGGCGGCGAGGGTGAAGCCGCCGGCGGCGAGGGCGGTCCGGACGGGCCGGGTTCGCATGTCGTCCAGGGCGTTCCCGGCGGCGGCGCGGGCACGGCCCAAACCCGCTTTGGCACGGTCGAGCTGGTAGCTGCCGCGGCCGGCGGTGACCAGCACGGCGCGGTGCCCGACGGCGGCGGTCGCGGCGCGGACGGTGGCGCCGCCGGCGCCGGCGAGGTTGCCCCAGTCGCCGCGGTCGGCGGGGTCGGTGCGGTTGTGGTCGAAGAATGTCCGCCACGCGCGGCGGGCGTCGTCGGCGGTGTGGTCGGCCCAGTCGCGGGTGTCGGCGGCGAGCCGGCTTTGCGGGAGGTGTTGCCCGGTGCGGACGAACCGGCGGGCCGCCCGTACCTCCGCAGCGGTGCCCGCGGTGCTGAGCTGTGTCGGTGTGCCGCCGCCGCGCGGGCCGGGTCCGGCGGGGTGCATCGCCATCGACCCGGGGCGGGTCCGGTGTCCGGGCCGGCCGCGGCCGCCGCTGAAGCTGTTGCGGGCGTATTGCCGGGCGCGGTACTCGCCGCGGTACCGGGCCCTGGTGAGCAGCCGGTCGAACCCGGCTCCGGCGGCGGCGCCGATGCCGCCGATCGCGCCGGCGTAGGCGATGGCGCCGGACGGTTTGAACGGTGACGGCATCCGCAGCACGTGTTTGAACAGCAGGTGTAGGACGACGACGGCGGTGACCGGGGCGAATCCCGACCACAGCACCGCAAGGATGCTGCCGGGCCCGAACTGGCGGGCGCCGGCGCCGACCAGGAACCCGGTGATCATGTTCAGCAGCGCGAACAACGCGGAGATCCCGAAGGTGAACACCGCCAGGCCGATGTAGAACTTGGCGTAGGACGCGAGCCGGGTGCTTCCGGGGGTGATCCACAGCGACGCGACGAGCGCGATGATCACCAGGGCGATCATCACCACCATCGCGACCTTGGCGACGATGATGCCCAGCGCGATGCCGCCGAACACCAGCAGCATGATCAGCGAGGACAGGTCGAACGCGAACGCGAACGCGAACGCGAACGCGAGCGCGAACGCGGCGGAGTTGTCGGTGCCGTGCCAGTTGCCCAGGAAGTTGCCGACCGCGGGTGCGCCGGCGGTGGCGGCCCTGATGTGGCCGGGGTTGTCCTCGAAGTCCATGGCGGTGGTGGTGATGTCGGCGCCCGGGTCGGTCCACCAGGTGCGGCAGTCGTCCGGGGAGATTGGGTTCCCGGAGTCGGCGGTGTCGTACTGGTTGCCGCCGCCGGAGTCGCCGCCGGAGTCGACCCGCGCCCACTGCGGGTCGACGGTCCAGTCGCCGTCCCAGCGGCAGGCGGCCCAGCCGATCACCGCGGCGTCCTGGGTGGAGTTGTCGCCGCGGAAGTCCCAGGCGGCCGCGTCGCCGTTGACGCCGGGGATCCCGGCGTGGTTGCCGTCGAGCATCAGGCCCCAGGACGGTGCCGTTGCCGCTGCCCTGCGACGGGCCGAAACCGGCTGCCCGGGTGGGCACCTGAGTGTTGGACTGTGACCACCGGGTGGTGTTGATGCGGTCCTCCAGGACGTGGCAGTACACCCGCTGCCCGTACGGGTTGCCCGGCCCGAACTGGCTGTTCACCCACACCATCAGGCCGGTGTTCTCCCACATCTGCGACATCACCAGCGGCACCGACGCGCCCAGGTTCCCGGGCCCGGACAGGTACAGGTCCTGGTAGTTGGTGCGCAGGTTCGCGGTCAGGTTGGCGCAGGACAGCGGGTCGCCGGTGTCGCCGGCCTGTTCCTGGACGCTGCCCTGGTCGGCGATCGCCTTCGCCGGGGCGGATCCCTGGGCCGCGATGACCGCGTTCACCCTGGTCGCGGCCCAGCCTGGTGACCCGGTCCCGAAATCGGTGAACGTGGAACCGTCCTCGGGTGCGGTGACCATCGTGGTGCGGGACGCCCCGGCGACCATGACGGCCATCACCGCGATCAACAGCCCGGAGCGGGCCAGGCCCCGCCACGCGGCCGGGCCGCGGCCGCGGGACTGCCGCCACACCGCGACGGCCAGCGCGGCGGCGATGATCGCGGCGAGCAGCGGCCCGCCGTCGCCGAGGAACGCCCCGCCGACAGCGGCGGCCACCCGGTCGGCGTCCGCGCCGAGGGTGTCCAGCAGGCAGAACCGGGTCGCGAACGACACCAGGTTGGAACTGGCCTGCCACATCGAGTTCCCGGTGGACAGCATGGTGGAGTACACGGCGCGGCGTTGGATCTTCTCGATCACGTCGTTCCACAGGTCGCCGTCGAGCCGGTCGTGGAAGGAGTCCGCGACGTCGGCCCACCGGTTGATCGCCAGGTTCGTGTCGGCGCCGGCGAGGGTGCCGGTGCCGTCCGCCCCGCCGCAGCCGTCGCTCGACACGCCGATCCCGGACGGCGCCGCCACCGGTATCGGGCGCTCCTGCCCGGGGACCCGTGCCTGCGCCGCCGCGGGTGCCGCGACACACGTCAGCAGCATCAGCGTGATCACCGCGACCAGCCCCGCCGGCGCGACGCCCGCGCGGGACCGGCGGTGAGAAAGACGTTTCACGGCCAACGGTTTCAAGCGACAGATAGCCGCGGGCGGCGACCCGCCGACGCCGATACGGGCTGGTCGACGTCGCCGTCGAACAGCCCGGGCACACCGGAACTAGCCGGCGCGGTGCGCCCCGGGACGCTCGCCGCCGTGACGACCCGGAACACGCCCGGCGCCGGGTCGACAGTGACCCCGCAACAACGGAACCGGCCAACCGTGCGAGTGCCGCGACGCTTGTCCAGCAACGCACGGTAGGTCCTCAGATGCAACCCGCCACGGGTATGGCGCTCGACCAACTGGAACGCCGCGACCTGCACGAAGGCCATCACCGCGAGCCCCCAGGTCCCGACGAGCAACACCGCCGCGACGGTCGGCAGCAGCCCGACCGCGAACCCGGCCGCCGCGACCAGGACCCCACGGAACGGCAGGTCGAAACCCTGAACGACGACCCGCCGTGTCGCCCCGGCGGTGCGGGTGAGACCGGTCAGCGTGTAGCACGACGGACCCGTCACGTGTTCACCCGGTTCCACAGGGCGATCGCGGCGTTCAACACGATGTCCACCGCGGTGAGCAGGATCGGCAGCACCACACCCGGGGTGACCAACAGCGCGCCGATCAGCATCGTCCACAACAGCCCGGAGTGGCCCTGTCCCCCGCCGCTGCCGCGGCGCTTCTGCCACAGCCAGGACGCGAAACCCAGCACCACCAGCAGCACACCGAACACGGTCAATGCGCCGCCGACACCGCCCAGGGCGCCGCTGACAGTCCCCCAGATCAAGGTCCAGCCGGCCGTGAGGTTGACCCTGGTGCCGTCCATCGGCTGCCGACCACCGCCCCGTCCCCGCGCCGGGGCACGCTGCCGCCGACGCTCCCGCGGAACATGCGCACACCACCCCCGCGGGGAACCGGCCCGCACCCGTTTGTCAGTCGGTGACCGCCGGCTCTCAGCGGCCGGTTCGGCGCGTCGCGGCGCGCAACGCAGCCGCCCACACCTGATCCCCGTACCCCCCGGACCGGCGGACCGTGCGGACCACCGCCGCCCGCTCCTCCTTGTCGAGTCGGCCGAACGGGACGCACAACGCCTCGACGTCCTGCCCCGACACCCCGTCCCGCGCCGCGCGGGCCACCGCCGCCGCGCCGCCCGCGTCCCGGACCCGCCGCTGCGCCCGCCGCGCCACTGCCGGATCCAGGACATCGGGCACCACGACCGGCGCGCCGGTCACGTCGGCGACGACATCCCACGCCAGACCCCTCACGACGGACCGACTGGCCGACCCCCGGACCAGCAGGGATTCAGCAACGGCCCCGGTGGTGTGCGCCGCGAACTCTCCGCCGTCGATCGGGTCCGGCTCGGCGGGTACGTCCCAGTCCTGCTCCATCGCGTCCGTCGACACTGTCCGCACCCGGCGGTGATACCCGGGCGCCGGGCGGCGCCGCGGAGGTCGGGCCAACCGGATCTCGTCGTCCAACCGGTCCGCCTCCGCCTGGGAAAGCCCCCGGCCCCAACGGTTCTCCACCTCATCGCGGCGGGCCCGAAACTCCCGCAACGCAGCCAGGTCCGCCGACCGGTCCGTGCCGGCCACCCGCCGAGCGGCGATGTTGTAGGTGATCCGGTGAATCCAGCCGCCCGGGTTCGCCATCCGCGACCTTGTCGCCGACCGCACGGTCACCTCCCGGCCGTTCAACCCCGGCTGCGTGGCCGCCGCGGTGCGCTGCCTGGCCAGCGAGGTGTAGAACTCGACCGCGGTGTCCTGCAGCAGGTCCTCGACCTCGACCCCCAACCGGTTCCCCCAATGCCGCGCCGACGCGCTGAACCGGCCGAACAACTCCCGCTCCGCCGCCGGGTCCAGCAGGTCCGTCCCCGGATCCGCGTGCCGGGACGCCGCGAACCGCCCACCGGTGGGCACACCCGCCGGCACCCGGGACGGAGGACCTGATCGCATGCCGGGTCCGTGTGCGGGGCCACGACGGACCGGGCGCAATCGGGTCGAGCGGATTCCAAGCCACTCAAGCACCCCGACACCGTCGCAATTAGTAGGGTCGTGACGTTCCGTAGCCCAGTGTTGAGGGATTGGTCGAATGTCGGAAACCCTGGATCTGTTCAAGGCGGCTTTGGGGTTGGGTGAGCCGTGGCGGGTGACCCGTTCGGATTTCGACGTGGCGCAGGGCCGGCTGGACTTGTACCTGGACTTCCCGCGGGGCGCGCGTTTCGGGTGTGCGGTGGCGGGCTGCGATCAGGGTTCCTGCCCGGTGCACGACACCGAGGCCAAGACGTGGCGGCAC
>JBBQGJ010000152.1:0-14731 GCA_038322925.1 Mycobacteriales bacterium | reverse complement strand
ACGCTCACAACACCAGTCACACGCGTCCCACCCATCTCGAGTCACCCCCACACACCCGAACTGGGCCACCAACATCCGCGAGCATGATCATCTCGACCTCGGCATCGACCCGGCGGCCGACTCGCTTATTTGAGGGCTAGTCACCGGATCGGCGGGACTTCCTCGCGTCCGCGGCGAGCACCACCCCGGTGATCACCGCGACCAGCACCCCACCCGCCCCCGCGACCACGAACGTGACGCGCGGCCCGGTCGCAGCCAGCAACAGGCCACCGAGCACGTACGACAGTCCGGCGGCGAGCCCGATCGCGCCGTAGAAGGTGGAGAACGTCCTGCCCTGCAAGGCCCGCGGGACCCCGCGCTGGATGAAGGTGGACGCCGCGACGTCCTGCGCGGCGATGCCCAGCCCGCGGATGGTCTGCAGCGCCAGCGCCACGATCACCGCCCCGGCCAGCCCGGTGAGCAGGTTGCCCAGGCTCGTCACGCCATACCCGACGACCAGCATGAGGGCCGTCGACCAGACCCCGGACATCCGGCTGACCAGGGCGTACCCCACGATCAGCCCGAGCGCGGCGCCCGCGTACAGCAGGCTTGCCGCGGACTGGCTGCCGCCGAGCGGACCGGTCGCCAGAAACACGAGTGCGACGTCGTCGACGCCGTTGAAGGCGACCACCGCGGCGAAACTGATGATCACCACCCGCAGCCCGACCGCCCGCCACACCTCCCGCAGCCCGCGTCCGGCATGCCGCAGGAACGAGCCCTCCTCACCCAGTTCCAGCGGGGTCGCCGGCATGCTGGGCAACCCGATCAGCAGGACTGCGGAGAGCAGGAAACTGCCGGAGTCGATCAACAGCAATCCCTGGATACCGACCAGCGGCAGCAGTACCGCCGCAAGTACCGGGCCGAGCACCGCGACGCCGTGCTCGCCGAATCCGAGCGCTCCGTTCGCGGCCGGAAGGTGTTCGTCGGCAACCAGTGTCGGCACCGCGGCGCGGGACGCGGGTTGGAAGATCTGAGCCAGCACCGAGCGAATCGTGAACAGCGCCAACAGGATCGCCACCGCGGGCAGCCAGATCGCTATCACCGCAGTGGCCACCGCCTGACCGACCTCGCAGATCACCATCAGCCGGCGTAGTTCGATCCGGTCGGCCAAGACACCGGTCAGCGGTGCCAGCAACGCGGGCAGCATGTCCCCGCACAAGAGCAGCAGGGTGACCGCAGCGACCCCGACGGTGGTCGATGCCAGGTGCAGCAGCAGCGCCACCAGTCCCGTCGAGCTACCGACGAAGGAGATCGCTCGGGAGATCACCAGCAATCGCATCGGCCGGTTCGACCGGACCAACCCCCAGCCGGTCATCGGCGGCAGCGCCCTTCCAGGCGCAGGGCCGGCGCCTGGGGGATTCCCATGACCGACCACCTCCTGCGCCGGGTACTGCCGAACCCGGTGATCAGGATCCAGTACCGCCGCCGAGCGTCCCACGGCGGGCTCGGGACCAGAACGAGGTTGCCGTGCGGGACAGCGTTCTGCGGCGCCCAGGCGGTCCTGACCTCGGACAGCGGCGGGTGTTCGACGTCGACGGTGAGCCGACGGGCCGCGGCGTGCCCGGCCATGGTGGCGTATGCCGCGGCGCGGTCGACGGCCGGCGGTCGGGCACGGTGCGGGGAACGATGCGGATTGTGGTGTTCCGGGACCGGTGAGAACGGCGGCTTCCATGACATTTCGCGGCGGGGGTCGAGAGTGCTTGCCCCGCCGCCGGTCCGCAGCCGGTCCGCAGCCGGTCCGCAGCCGGTCCGCAGCCGGTCCGCAGCCGGTCCATGGCGCGGATCAACGTCGCCGGCGCGCACCAAGGTCGCGGGTGTGGGTTCGGAGTGACGCAAGTGAACCAGTTCATCCGCGCCGTGGAAGTTGATCCGCGCCAACAAGGGCCGGCGCCCCACGCCATCCTGTCCGAACTGATGTACCCGGCGTGTGCGCCCGGTAATCATCGCTGTCGCCATCCCAGAAGGTCCGATTCGGCGCAACGTGATCGGTCATGGGCACGGATCGTATGACTGCGTCAGCGGGCGACCGGCGCTGCTGCCATCCGTCCCCATTCCGCCCACGAGCCGTCGTAGACGCGGACGCTGTCCCGGCCGAGCAGGTAGGTGAGCGCGAACCAGGCCGTGGCCGCCCGGCCGCCGATAGTGCAGTAGGTGATCATCTCGGCGCCGTCCGGCAGGCTGGCCGGCGCGAACACCCGGCGCAGCTCGTCGGGATCGCGAAAACGCCCGCCCTCATCCAGGATCCGCTCGGTGGTGAGATTGATCGCCGTCGGCACATGACCGGCCCGGCCGCCTTCTTCCATCCCGCCAGACGGCCAGAACCGCTCGCCGCTGAATTCCAGATCGGTGCGGACGTCGAGCAGGATGCGCGTCGGATCGCCGATCGCGGAGGCGACCTGCCGGTGGTCCGCGCGGATCCCCTCGTCGGGTAACGGCAGCGGATAACTGGTGGGCACTGGTTCGGTCAACTCGGTGGTCCAGGGACGTCCGGCGTCCGCCCATGTTCCCCGCGAGGCGTCCAGGATCCGCACATCGCGGTGTCCGTAGACCTTCAGCAACCAGAAGGCCATCGCCGGTGCGTAGCCGTAGCAGACCACCGTGGAATCGGCAGCGATTCCTGAACGGGAGAAAAGCTCTTCGATCGCGGCATCATCGACCAGCCGGTAGTCGGCGTCCTTGAGATCCTGATAGACGTTCCACAACACGGCACCCGGGACGTGGCCCTGGCGGTACGCGGCCGGGCTGACATCGACCTCCACCACTCGCAAGGCCGGATCGTCCAAGTGGCGTTCGAGCCATTCCGGGTTCACCAGGACGGCCTCGCGGGCCGCGCTGTGGTCACCTGGTGCGCGCTGGGCCGTTCCGCTGCGACTGGGTGCTGTCCGTGATGACGTCATTGCCGACCTCCTGGTTGGTCCGGGCTATTCGACCTGGATCCAGCCGAGCAGGTCCTCCCGCCCGACGGTGTCCAGGAGGGCGGGATGGTCGGTTCGCATGTGCTCGCGGATGGCGTTCACGGCGTCGTCGTCGGTCTCACCGCGCGCCACGTACCCGCATTCGCATCGAATGATTCTGGCCATCTTGTCCTCCTGAGAAGGTGTATCGCGTCTGCCTTGACAGAATGTTGGCATGACCTTGGCGCCAGCGGTGCCGCCACGTATCCAGCTCTGCGGGCCGACCGTCATCGAGTGGAACGGCCAGCGGATCGAGGGACGGCTGCCGGGGCGCCAAGGTCGTGTGCTGCTCGCCTTTCTGGTGCTCAACCGGCACCGGATGGTCGGTCGTGACGAGCTGGTGGAGTCCCTGTGGCCAGGTCACCCGACGGCGGCCATGGAGTCCGGTATCAATCCGTTGATCTCGAAATTGCGCAGGATTCTCGGCCCGGAATCGATCGAAGGCCGATCGAATGTGCGCCTGCGGATGGCGGCCGACGCGCGGGTCGACGTGGAAACCGCGACCGAGGCGGTGCACCGAGCGGAATCGCGGATCGCGCTGGGTGAATTCACCGGTGCCTGGGGCCCGTCGCTGGTCGCGTTGTTCGTCACCGAGCGGGAGTTCCTGCCGGGAGAGGACGGCGTCTGGATCGCGGACGAACGAAGGCTGCTGGCCGACATCCGGGTGCGGGCGTTGGAGGTCTACGCGGCAGCGGCGTTCGGCACGGGCGGCACCGAACTGCCCGCGGCCGTGCGCGCGGGGCGGCAGCTCGTTCGGCTGGTTCCAATGCGGGAGAGCGGCTATCAACTGTTGATGCGCGCGCTGGCGGCTCAGGGCAATGTCGCCGAGGCGCTGCGGGTGTATGCGGATCTGCGCGAAGTGCTGCGTGACGAGCTCGGGGTCTCGCCGTGCGCGTCGAGTCAGGAGGTGTACGAGGAGCTTCTTCACTCCTGACCGACATGCCGTCGGTCCCGACCTGGTCCTGACCCGAACCGGTGCCGGAATAGGGTCAGGAGCATGGAAACCGTGGTTTTTGCGCTGCACGTGGTGGCGGCCGTGTTCATCGTCGGGCCGATGGCGATCCTGCCGATGACCGCGATGCGCGCGGTGCGGTCCGGGCAGGGTGGCCAGGTGGCGGTGCTCGCCCAGTCGACGTTCGTATTCTCGCTGCTATCGCTGCTGGTCGCCGTTCTCGGCTTCGGCGTGATCGGACTGAACGAGGAGGGCACGACGATCAGCACACCTTGGGTGCTCTCCTCGATCATCCTGTACGTCGTCGCGCTGGCGCTGAACCTGATTGCCGTCGTGCCGGCGTTGCGCAGCGCCGCCGAGCATCTGCAGGACTCGGCGACCCAGGAATTGCAGAAGCCCGACTACCGACGGATCACGATCGGGTCCGGAGTGGTCACCGTGCTGCTCGTGGTGATCACCGTGCTGATGGCCTGGCACCCAGGGTCTTCATGACGATGCTCGTCGCGCCGCCTGCACGGCGGATGACGCCATCCGTACCGGCTTCGCATGCAGGGACTCGGCCGTGAGCCGCGCCGACCCCGTCGTCGGTGTGCTCGCGCTGCAGGGTGACGTTCGGGAACATCTGGTCGCGCTTGCCGGTCTCGGAGTGACGGCGCGGCCGGTGCGCCGGGCACGCGAGCTGGACGATCTCGACGGCATCGTCATCCCCGGCGGCGAATCGACGACGATCTGCCGGCTGCTTGACGTCTTCGAGCTTCGCGAACCGCTGGCCGAGCGGCTCGCCGGTGGCCTGCCGGCGTTCGGGTCGTGCGCCGGGATGATCGTGCTGGCCGGGCAGATCCTGGACGGCCGGCTCGATCAGGTACCGCTGCAGGCGATCGACATCGTGGTGCGCCGCAACGCCTTCGGCCGGCAGGTCGACTCGTTCGAAACGGATCTGGAGCTGGACGGGGTGCCCGGCGGCCCGATGCGCGCGGTCTTCATCAGGGCGCCGTGGGTCGAGCAGGTGGGGCCGGGCGTGCAGGTGCTGGCCAGGGTGGGGGAGCACCCGGTGGCGGTCCGTCAGGGTCCGGTGCTGGCCACGTCCTTCCATCCCGAGGTGGCCGGCGATGACCGGCTGCACGCCTTGTTCCTGACCGTCATCGCATCGGGCTGAGCCCCGCACTCTGGTCCGGCAGTTGTCCGCCCGAGGTCGCAACGACGTCCGGCGGGGTCGGTCGGGACGTAGGATCGCCTGTCGAGCCGCCCGATTTCGTTCAGCCTCCGTGGGCAGCACGTGGCCGACCGGGCACGGACCAACCAGGCATCACGCAAGCATCACGCACCACCACCACCGACGTAGAGGGGTTCGGCGAGACATGAGCGGCCACTCCAAATGGGCGACGACGAAGCACCAGAAAGCGGCCAAGGACGCCAAGCGGGGCAAGCTCTTCGCGAAGTTGATCAAGAACATCGAGGTGGCTGCGCGCACCGGCGGCGGCGATCCCGACGGCAACCCGACGCTGTTCGACGCCATCCAGAAGGCCAAGAAGTCCTCGGTCCCGAACGAGAACATCGACCGTGCGGTCAAGCGCGGGTCGGGAGCCGAGGCCGGCGGGGTGGACTACCAGTCCATCACCTATGAGGGATACGGGCCGAACGGTGTCGCGGTGATGATTGAGTGCCTGACGGACAACCGGAACCGGGCGGCGTCCGACGTGCGGGTGGCCGTCACCCGCAACGGGGGGTCGATGGCCGACCCGGGCAGCGTGGCGTACCTGTTCAGCCGCAAGGGCGTCGTGCTGGTTCCCCGGGAGTCGGGCGGCTCGTCGGTCAGCGAGGACGACCTGATGCTGGCCGTGCTGGACGCAGGTGCCGAGGAGGTCAACGACCTCGGTGACGCATTCGAGGTGGTCTCGGAGGCGTCCGACCTGGTTGCGGTGCGGACCGCCGTGACCGACGCCGGGATCGAGTACGACTCCGCCGATCCCACCTTCATCGCCTCGGTGAACGTGCCGCTGGACGTCGACGGCGCGCGCAAGGTGATCAAGCTGATCGACGCGATCGAGGACCTGGACGACGTGCAGAACGTGTACACCAACGCCGACATCGCTGACGAGATCGCCGAGCAACTCGAGAACGACTAGCAGGCGGCGCACTGTGCGGACCGGGGGGAGGCCACCGTCGCCCGGCGTGGCACCGCCGGTCCTGTCGGACCCGCCCGGTAGCGTCAGTTCGCGTACAGGTGTTCGGCTACCTGCTGGTGCGTGGGGATGGTCCCGCCCCGACAGTGGCGATCGCGCCGACCAATCGTGGGCGCTGGCGGAGGAGGGTTCGTGCGCGTGCTGGGCGTCGATCCCGGGTTGACCAGGTGCGGCATCGGCGTCCTCGACGGCGGTCCAGGGATCCCGCCGACGATGGTCGAGGTTGTGGTGGTGCGGACCCCGCCGAACTCCGACGTCTCGCTTCGCCTGCTCGAGGTCGCCGTCCGGGTCGAGGACCTGATGGACCGGCACCGCCCCGACACGGTCGCGATCGAGCGGGTGTTCAGTCAGCTCAATGTCCGCACCGTGATGGGCACCGCGCAGGCCGCCGGAGTGGTCGCGCTGGCCGCGGCGCGCCGTGGCATCCCGGTGGCCTGGCACACACCCAGCGAGGTCAAGGCGGCGGTCTCCGGCAACGGAAATGCCGACAAGGCGCAGGTCACGGCCATGATCACCCGGCTGCTCCGGCTTCCGGAGAAACCGCGGCCGGCCGACGCGGCCGATGCCCTTGCGCTGGCCCTGTGCCACCTGTGGCGCTCGCCCCTGCAGCACCGCCTCGCCGTCGCCGCGAGGTCGGCGCAGGCGGCGACGGCGGTGCAGACGGAGCGGGCGGTGGCCCGGCCATGATCAGCTCCGTCCGCGGCCAGGTGCTGTCCGTCAGCCTGGACCACGCCGTCATCGAGGTCGGCGGTGTTGGTCTGGCGGTCCGGACGACGCCCGCCACGCTGGCCGGGCTGCGCCGCGGCGAGCAGGCCAGGCTGGCGACCACCCTGGTCGTCCGCGAGGACTCGCTGACCCTGTTCGGGTTCGCCTCCGACGAGGCGAAGGAGCTGTTCGAACTGGTGCAGTCGGTGTCCGGGGTCGGGCCGAAGATAGCCCTGGCGCTGCTGGCGGTGCTCGATCCCGAACAGTTGCGGCGCGCGCTGTCGTCGGGGGACACCATGACACTGACCCGAGCGCCCGGCATCGGGAAGAAGGGCGCCGAGCGTCTGGTGCTGGAGTTGCGCGACAAAGTCGGCACTGTCGGCACTGTCGGCACAGTCGGGGGGTCCGCAGGCGCGGCCACCGCCGGATCGGGCGCACCAGCCGGGTTGGTCTGGCGGTCGCAGATCTCCGAGGCATTGGTAGGCCTTGGCTTCACCGCGAAGCAGGCCGACGACGCCACCGCCGCGGTCGCCGCGGATGCCGACGATCCCGCGGTGGCCGACGGCGATGTCGGGGTGTTGCTGCGCCGGGCGCTCGGTCTGCTGGGACGCAACCGATGACGGCGGCGCCGGGCCCCGATGCCGGCGAGTTCGAGGCCCGGCCGGTCGGCCCCGGCGAGTCGGCCGGCGAGGAGCCTGAGGACACCACCAGCCCGGCGTTGATGCCCGGCGACGCCGACGCCGAGGCGTCGATCCGGCCACGGTCGCTGGACGAGTTCGTCGGGCAGGTCCGGGTGCGCGAGCAACTCGAGCTGGTGCTCTCCGGAGCGAAGCTGCGCGGCACCCCACCGGATCACGTCCTGCTGGCCGGGCCGCCGGGGCTCGGCAAGACGTCGCTGGCGATGATCATCGCCGCCGAGCTGGGCGCGGCGATCCGGCTGACCTCGGGGCCGGCGCTGGAACGCGCCGGCGACCTGGCCGCGATCCTGTCCAACTTGGTCGAAGGTGACGTGCTGTTCATCGACGAGATCCACCGGATCGCCCGCCCGGCCGAGGAGATGCTGTACCTGGCGATGGAGGACTTCCGGGTCGACGTGATGGTGGGCAAGGGCCCCGGCGCGACCTCGATCCCGCTGGAGGTCGCTCCGTTCACCCTGGTCGGTGCGACGACCAGGTCCGGCCAGCTGACCAGCCCGCTGCGGGACAGGTTCGGGTTCACCGCGCACATGGAGTTCTACTCACCGGGTGAGCTGACGCGGGTGATCACCCGCAGCGCCACGATTCTGGGCATCGACCTGCGCCCGGACGGGGCGAGCGAGATCGCCCGCCGGTCCCGCGGCACCCCGCGGATCGCCAACCGGCTGCTGCGCCGGGTGCGCGACTACGCGCAGGTGCGGGCGGACGGGGCGATCACCGTGGACATCGCCCACGCGGCGCTGGCCGTCTACGACGTCGACGAGTTGGGCCTTGACCGGCTGGATCGTTCGGTTCTCGGCGCGCTGTGCCGCTCGTTCGGCGGCGGGCCGGTCGGGCTGACCACGCTCGCGGTCGCGGTCGGCGAGGAACCGTCCACGGTCGAAGAGGTCTGCGAGCCGTTCCTGGTCCGGGTCGGCATGCTGGCCCGTACCCGGCAGGGCCGGATCGCCACCCCGGCGGCGTGGGCACACCTGGGCCTGGACGTGGGCCGGGATGCCGCCACTGGCGTCCCGGTCGTGGAAGCCACGCTGTTCGACGGGCTGCAGCCCGGTGGCTGACGCACCCGCAATTGCGGTTCGAAACGTGTTCCCGGTCGAGGGAGCCGACGAGCATGCCCGATTCCGGTAGCCTGGCCCGTACCGATGGACCCGCAGAGTGGCTGGGCGGGAACCCTACGGTGCCCGTGCCTCGTTAGGTGCGCGGACAACGATGACGCGCCCGCTCCCGTCCACGCGGACGCGAGGACACGATGAGTGGGCGCCGCAAGCCGTCACACCAAGGAGAACCATGCAACAGATGCTGCTGCCGATCCTGATGTTCGCCGCGCTCGGCGCCATGATGTTCTACGGCATGCGCAAGCAGAAGCGCGTCGCCGCCGCGACCCGGGAGATGCAGGATTCGCTGGTGCCCGGCGCCAGGGTGATGACGACCTCGGGCCTGCACGCAACCATCACCGCGGTCGCCGACGACACGATCGAGCTGGAGATCGCCCCCGGCGTGCGCACCACCTGGATCCGCGCAGCGGTCCGCGAGGTCGTGGTGCCGGTGCCGACCGAGTTCGACGATTCGGACATCATCGACGGTGTCGGGGGGCAGCTGGACGACAGCACCGGACGGATAGATTTCAGCAAGGATCGCAAGTCGAACGACTTGAACTAAGCTGTGTGGTTGCCCCGGCCCGCCATGGGCCGGGGCATCATCATGTGGGCGTGACGACCGCCCGCCTGATCAACACGCCCGGCCCGAGTGGACGTCGGTTCACCACCTGTGGGTGTTTCGAGGGGATTGGCGCGACGTGGCGACACCAGCTGGGCAGTTCCGGCCCTGGCGATTGATCTGGACGTTCCTCGGCATCACTGCGGTGCTGTACGGGCTGGTGTTTTTCACTCCGGGGTCGAACACGCCCAAGCTCGGCATCGACCTGCAGGGTGGCACCAGAATCACCCTGACCGCCAAGACGCAGGATGGCGGCGATCCCGACCGGGCCCAGATGCAGCAGGCCCGCACCATCATGGAGACCCGGGTCAATGGCTCCGGTGTTGCCGGCGCCGAGGTGCAGATCGATGGCGCCCGGCAACTGGTGATCACCGTCCCCGGCAACGAGGACCTGTCCGGCCTGACCCGCAGCGCCCAGTTGAACATCCGGCCCGTGCTGACCAGTCCGCTGGACGCCGCATCGGGGCAGGGCACACCCGTGATCAGCTACCCCGCCGGGTACACGCCCCCGGCCAGTGCAACCGCCGCGACCACACCGGCCTCCGGTGAGACCACCGCACCCAGCGGTGACACCGCGGTCTCCACCGTCCCGGCGATCGGTGACACCGCCACCGCGGCCGCGCCGACGTCAGCGCCCGGCTCTGCACAGGCCACGGTGCCGGCGATCGGCGACACCGCGACAGCGGGGGAGACCGCCGCTCCGGGCACCGAGTCCCCCACCTCGCCGGCGGGTCTGCGCGCGCCGAACGCGGCGCTGGCGCCGGATACCGGCACCACCGCAGCGACCGCACCTGCGACTGACACTGCGGCCGCCAGTACGCCGGCCACCGACACTGCCGCCGCGAGCGCTCCGGCGACCGGAGCCACCGACACCGCCGCGACCGGGACCGCGACCACCGGCACCCCCGCATCGGGCACGGCTGCCGCCGCGCCCGCCTGGCCGGCCGGCAGCGATCCGAACAACCCGACCCAGCCCGCCGGTACCGACCAGACGGCGTGGACGACGTGGGAGACCGCGGCCACCACCGCCCTGCCGACCCTGAGCTGCGCGGACCTGGAGCCCTACCGGGGGCTGGACGACCCCAGCAAGCCGTTGATCGCCTGCAGTGACACCGGCGACGCGATCTACCTGCTCGGGCCGACCCTCATCGCCGGCACTCAGGTCAGCACCGCGAGCTCCGGACAGAGTCAGCAGGGTGCCGGCTGGGTGGTCAACCTGTCCTTCAAGTCCGAGGGCTACTCCACCTGGGCGAGCTACACGGCGTCGCACACCGGCACACTGACCGCGATGACCCTGGACGGGCAGGTCATCTCGGCCCCGCGCATCTCCGGACCGATCACCACCACGACCACCGAGATTTCCGGCTCGTTCACTCAGGCCTCGGCGGCGGCGCTGGCCAACTCGCTCAAGTTCGGGTCGTTGCCCCTGGCGTTCGAGGCCGCGGAGTCGGTGAGTGTGAGTGCGCAACTCGGCCTGGAGTACCTGACTGCCGGCCTCATCGCGGGCGGGATCGGGCTGCTGCTGGTGATCATCTACTGCCTGATCTACTACCGGCTGCTCGGCGTGATCACCATCCTCTCGCTGATCCTGTCGTTCGGGCTCGTCTACGCCATCCTGGTGCTGCTGGGCAGATGGGTCGGCTACAGCCTCGACATGGCCGGCGTGGCCGGTCTGATCGTCGCGATTGGCATCACCGCAGACTCGTTCGTCATCTACTTCGAGCGAATAAAGGACGAGGTCCGGGAGGGCCGGACGTTCCGGTCCGCGGTACCGCGGGGCTGGCAGCGGGCGAAGCGCACCATCCTGTCGGCGGATGCAGTGTCTTTCCTGTCGGCCGCCATCCTGTACATCCTGGCGGTCGGTGAGGTGAAGGGCTTTGCCTTCACCCTGGGACTGTCCACCGTGCTCGACCTGGTGGTCGTCTTCCTGGTGACTCACCCGCTCGTCCACCTCGCGGCCGGCTCGCCGCTGTTCGCATCCCCTCGATGGTCGGGGCTGGGCAAGGTCGCCAAGGCGGGGGCCGCCCAACGGGAGGCCAATGCCAGGCTCGGCGCCAAGGAGGTGTCGGTATGACCAACGACCAGAGCGGTGCCACGGGCGGCGCTGGGATCGACAGCACCCGCCATGACGACCCCGGTCCACTGGCGGTCCACAAGCCGTCGCCGGACAAGCTGTACGGCCGCGACGCGAGCTTTGTCAGCAAGCTGACCACGGGCACCGGGGCCTTCAACATCCTCGGTCACCGCAAGACCTACTACATCGTTTCCACGTCGCTGGTCGTGGCCTCACTGCTGCTGATCCTGTTCCGCGGCTTCCAGTTCGGCATCGACTTCGCGGGCGGCACCACCCTGCTGTTCCAGCCGAACCCGGGGCAGAGCATCTCCACCACCGAGGTCGCCCAGGTGGTCACCTCGGCCACCGGGATCGAGCCGGACTCGGTCCAGACCGTCGGCAACCAGATCCAGGTCAGCTCCGCGACCCTGTCGGTCGAGCAGGTGGTGTCCGCCAAGGGCGCGATCAACACCGCTTACGCACCGTCCGGCGGTGTGTCGAATTCGGCGGTGTCGGAGACCTGGGGCTCGGAGATCTCCCAGCGAGCACTGATCGCGGTGATCGTCTTCCTCATCGCGGTCGCCATCTTCCTGTGGATCCGGTACGAGAAACGGGTCGCCTTCGGCGCCGTCCTCTCCGTCGTCCATGACCTCATCGTCACCGCAGGGGTCTATTCCCTCTCCGGCTTCGAGGTGACCCCGGCGACCGTCATCGGACTGCTGACCATTCTCGGTTTCTCCCTGTACGACACCGTTGTCGTTTACGACAAGGTCCAGGAGAACACCAAGGGCCTGACGTCGCTGACCCGCCGGACCTACCCGGAGGCCGCGAACCTCGCGATCAACCAGACGCTGATGCGGTCGATCAACACCTCGCTGATCGCGCTGCTCCCGGTGGCGGGACTGCTGGTCGCCGGCGTGGTGATCCTGGGCTCGGGCACGCTGAAGGACCTGTCGCTGGTCATGTTGATCGGTATGTTGATCGGCGCCTATTCGTCGGTCTTCCTGGCCGTCCCGGTGGCCGTCGACCTGAAGCTGCGGGACCCGCTGATCAAGGCGCACACCGCGCGGGTGCTGGCCAAGCGAAAGGCCGAGGGTCTCGTGGTGGATGCCGACGGCGACCCGATCGGCCGGGTGCCCGGGGTGTCACCGCCCAGCAAGAAGCAGCGCGCCGGGCGGACCGGCGGGGCGGCCTCGTCGGCGGCTGCGTCGAGCGGGGTCGTCACCGCGACTCCCTCGACACCTGTTCAACCGCTGGCGACCTCTACGCTGACCCCTGGTGCCGCGCCCAAACCCGGCGCGAAACCTGTGCGCCCGCGCGGGGGATCGAGGGGCGGATCGAGCGGCGGCCCGGCCGGTGGCAAGGGCCGGCCGACCGGCAAACGCGGTCGCTAGCAGCCACGTACCGCATGACGGGGGTCGGATGACACCGGCTGGGCCGACGGGCGATTCATCCCGCCTGATCCCGTCGGTTTCGTCGCCGACGGCACTTCTCGACGCCGCCGGCGCCTCACTGGACCGACTGGTCCGGGTGCAGCAGGACTTCCCGCAGCCCGGTGTGCTGTTCCGCGACCTCACCCCCGTGCTGGCCGATGCGGGCGCGCTGCGCGACGTGGCTCGGGCACTGGCCGCCGCCGCGCCCGACGCCACCCTGATCGCCGGTCTTGAGTCCCGCGGATTTCTGCTCGGCGCCGCCGCCGCGATGGTCGCGGAGATCGGCGTGCTCGCCATCCGCAAGCCCGGCAAGCTGCCCGGTGCCGTGCTCGGTGAGGACTACGCGCTGGAATACGGAACCGCCCGGCTGGAACTGCATCCCGACGACGTACCCAGCGACTCGCGGGTGCTGGTGATCGACGACGTGCTGGCCACCGGCGGCACCGCCGCGGCCGCCTGCCGGCTGCTGCAGCGCGCGGGTGCTCACATCGCCGGGGTCGCGGTGGCGGTGGAACTGACCGACCTGGGTGGCCGGTCGGCGCTGCCCGGGATCCCGGTCACCGCACTGCGGCAGTGGTGATTCCCAGTCGGCTGGCAGTGGACGCACCGCGGATGATCTGGCCGGCTGTAGCGGCCCGATCATCCGCGGCGAGCCGTGAACGGCGCCGCGGACGCGCCGGCGGGGCGCCTCGATCACGTGCAGACCGCGCTCTGGGCGGTGGCGACCAGGATCTGCACGGTCTCCTCGATGTCCAGCCGGCGACCGGTGTAGAGCTGATCGAAGGCGTCGAAGCTGCACAGCATCCACAGCACGTCGGTGACCCTGGCGACGGTCATGCCCTCGCGCAGCGCGCCGTCCTCAGCGAGCCGGCTGGCCACATGGGCCATCCCACCCGCGCGCTCGGCCTCCATCTTCTGCACGGCGCCGCCGACCGAGGCGGGATCGAGCTGAGCCATCGAGTACAGCACCCGGTAGATGTCGCGGTCGGCGGCGTACATCCTGCTGGCCCCGGCTATGCCCGCGCGGAGGTGCCCACGAGCGTCCGGATTCGCCACGGCTTCGGTGAGCGCCGGCGAACCCGTCCGCGCCCAAAGATCGTCGACGAAGGCGTCGAACAGGCCCGCCCGCGAGCCGAACACCGCATAGATGGTGGAGCGGGCGACCCGGGCCAAGCGGGCGACATCGTCGAGGCTGACGGGCTCGGTGGGCGCGGTGCGCAGCCGCGTCGCGACCGCGTCCAGGATCCGCTGGCGGGTCTGCTCGGCGTTCTCGGCGCGCAGCCGTTTCTGGTACTTGCGCGCCACAGGCGGAGATGGTGGTGGCGTCACCCGGCCAGTCTAACTTTCATCCGACGTGTTGTCGTTCAACGAACAGTCTGCATTCTGAACTACATGATGTTCGATCAAAATGGCTACAGTCGAGGACGGGTCGTCGTGGTCGGCGGCGGGCCCGCCGGTCTGGTCGCGGCGATCACCCTTGCGCGGATGGGGGTCCGATGCCTTCTCGTCGACCGCCGCCGGACACCGTCGGCGCTGCCCCGGGCGACGGTGCTCAGCCTGCACACCATGGAACTGCTCCGGAGCTGGGGACTGGAGAAACGGATCCAGGACGGCGGCCACGACGTCGAATGGCTGATGTCGCTCAGCCCCACGCTGCGCGCGGCCGGGAAAGGGGCCCGGATCGAGGTCGGGTACCCGACCGTCCAGCAGAGCGCGTTGATCAGCCCCTGCCGGCCGGCAAACGTTCCGCAGGACCATCTCGTGGGTGTGCTGCTCGATCACCTGCGCAGGCTTCCGGCGGCACAGGTGCGTCTGGGGGTGCAGCTCGAGGACATCGGACGGGACGGCACGGGATACCGGGCCGCGCTGCGGGATCAGGAATCCGGCACGGTCGACGTCGAACGGGCCGCGTTCGTGCTCGGCGCGGATGGCGCACACAGCAACGTCCGCACCCTGCTGGGCATCCCCATGCCCACCAGCGGAAGTCACAGATCGGAAGAG
>JBBQGJ010000151.1:0-14751 GCA_038322925.1 Mycobacteriales bacterium | reverse complement strand
GTCGAACGTGGCTACCTACGCCTCAAGCAGTGGCGCGGCATCGCCACACGGTACGACAAACACGCCCTGACCTTCCTCGGCGGCGTCACCCTGGCCAACACCGTGATCCACCTCAGAATCGGTTAGCAGACACGCTCTAGGCGCCCCGGACGAGGCGGGCCTTGCGAGTTGTCCACAATCGGCCCTGCTGCGGTTGACGCGGTCGGTTGCCACTGATCACAGTTGCCCTGGTGGGGTCCGACCGGTTGACCGCCCGCGATGTCGTCCGGGGCGGTGTCGCGGCGGCGATGGATCTGGTCCTGCCCCGACCGTGCCCGGGCTGCGGGGGACCCGGCCCGTGGTGCGACGCGTGCGACTCCACGCTCCGTGTCCGGCCCCGGCGGGTCATCGTGCCGGAGGCGCTGACGGGCGCGGGCGGGTGGTCCGGGGCGTCACCGTCCCGAGTTTCACCGTCCCGAGTTTCACCGTTCGGGGCGTCACCGTTCGGGGCGTCACCGTTCGGGGTGTCACCGTTCGGGGCGCCACCGCCCGCCGGCGTGCCACCCGTCTGGGCGCTCAGCCGGTACGTGGATCCCGTCCGGTCGGCGATCGTCGCCGGCAAAGAACGGGACCGCAGGGACCTGCCGACCCACCTCGGTGTCGCGCTCGGGCGCGGGATCGCTCGGTTGATGGTCATGCACGTGCTGGTCGAGCCATGCTGGCTGGTGCCAGCTCCCAGCCGCCGAGCCGCGGCCCGCAGCCGCGGTGGAGATCCGGTGACGTCGATGGCCCGCGCCGCCGCCCGGCAGTTGGCCGGTGACGGGTGGCGGGCCGGAGTCGCGCCGTGCCTGGTGACGGGCGGCGCGGCCAGGGACTCGGTGGGTCTGGACGCCGAGCAGCGCGCGGCGAACCTCGGTGGCCGGGTGCGGTGGCGGGCAGCGGGTGCTCCACCGGACGGCGCAGTCGTCGTCCTGGTGGACGACGTGCTGACCACGGGAGCAACGGCCGCGGCCGCCTGCCGGGCGCTGCGCCGGGAGGGCGTTTCGGTGGCCGGCGTAGTGGTGCTGGCGGCGGTGCCGCCGTGGGTGACAACGCGGTGATCCGGCGGTCGCGTGCCCTGATCAACGCATCACGCGGGCCCGATCAAGAACGACCAGGCATTCACCGCGCCTCCCAGCAGGGCCGCGAGCACCGTGGGAACGAGCCAGTAGAGGCCTCCGCCAACACCTGTCGCTTCAGTGATCCCGGCGGCGGCGAGAAAGACCGATGTCAGGAGGTTGGGACTACGCCGATCGAGAATGCTGGCCAGTCGTGAACTGACAGGTGGCGACGGATGACGTTTCGCCCTGCCGACGACGATCAACGTGATAGCGATCACGCCGGCCAAACAGATGAGCTCTGCACCCAGCAGCCACTGCGGTTGATCAGGCGTCAAGAGCAGTGCGGCGATCGGCAGCGGCGTCACGAGCAGCAGCAGCGTCTGAGCGGCGCTGGCTCGAAGTGACGGCGATTCCGTCACCGCGACGCGATCGAGCGACACGGCCACGAACAGCAGTCCGGTGAGCGCGCTGCTCGCCCCGCCGGCCATCACCGCGAAGCTCTCCCAATCCGTCACCACACGATCTTCCGCGCACGGCACGGTGCAAGGGAATCGACCGTTGATGGCCCGCTGGGGTCAGGTCGATGACTCGGGAGCTGACCTCGAGCGTCCGCGTCGTCGCCGCAATAGGGTGCCCGTGACGTCTGCGGGCCGCGCCGCTCGTTCGCACGGCCCGCTACCGGCGGACCTTCTCCTCCTCGTGCAACGCCTTGGGGAACAACCGCCGCTGGGTGATCCAGCCGCCGCCGGCCAGCGCCACCCAGATCAGCGTGCTCGTCACGGTTTCGGCGCCCGCCTGTGGATCGCGCAGGAAGCCGAGCGCGTCGGGCCAGATCAGACCGAGAGAGCTCAGGATCAGCCCGGCCCCGCCGATCGCCGTCGCCCACAGCAGCACCCGGCCGCGGTATCGGTCGGCGAGGAACCCGAACACCAGCGAGACCGCGACGACCACCACGATCGCCAGCGGGATGCTCGCCTCACCCGGGGTGAGGACGGAGTACAGCCTGGCGCCGATCAGCGCGCCGGTGATCATCCCGACGAAGAAGGCCGCGAACTTGAAGACCAGGGTGACCAGGATCCAACCGATCACGGCGGATCCGAGCGCGATGAGCAGCGAGGTCCAGACATCGCTGTGGAACAGGTCTGCCAGCAACCAGCCAAGGCCGAACCCCGACGCCAGCACCGCCACATGGATCGAGCCCACCCCGAAGAAGCACAGGACGACGCCGATGATCAGGATCACCCAGCCGGACATGTGACGTCCCTCCCCGGTCGAGCGGCGTGCAGCAACGGCCCCCATGCCGCAGCCGCTCCCCCCGCAGTCTGTCCCGTTCAACCTATGCCCGTCGGGCATCAGGTTTGCCGAGGTGAACGCGGCACAGCGGCAGGAATACCCCGCCGGGTGAACTCTTCGCCGAACTGTTGGGGGTTGACCTTGCGCCGTTTTGCCGCAGAGGTAGGTTCGACTCATAGGGTGTTCGACCAGCGACGTTGATCCCCACCCGGAGTAGATCCGACAGGGTGACTCCACAGGGTTGATTCCTCGGGTTGATTCCTTGGTGTCGTCCCCATAAGGGCCGGCCGCGAAGGATCGGACCGGGAGCGGATCAGGGTCGGAACTGTGTCGATCAGTATCGGATCAGCCGAGCCCTGTAGCAGCACCGTCGCGTGCATGCCGGCCGGGGGCATTGCGTCCCCGCCGGGCAAGATGAGGAGGACACGTGGACATCGTCGTCAAGGGCCGCAATGTCGAAGTTCCCGATCACTTCCGGGTCCATGTCGCCGAGAAGCTCACCCGCGCCGAGCGGTATGACCCGAAGATCATCCGCGTGGATGTCGAGCTCTCCCACGAGACCAACCGGCGGCAGTCCAAGACGTGCCAACGCGTGCAGATCA
Source organism: Mycobacteriales bacterium (assembly GCA_038322925.1). Classification (GTDB taxonomy): domain Bacteria; phylum Actinomycetota; class Actinomycetes; order Mycobacteriales; family Nakamurellaceae; genus Nakamurella. The sequence goes on along the minus strand of JBBQGJ010000151.1, from coordinate 11,777 downwards.
CGCTGGCCAGCCGGGGCCCGGCCGTTCGCGCCGAGGCCAGCGCCGATTCGTTCTACGCCGCGCTCGACGCGGCCGTCACCAAGCTGGAGGCCAGGCTCAGGCGAGCCGCCGACCGCAGGCACCACCGTCACCACGAGCGCACCCCCATCGCTGCGGTCGCTACTGGAGCCGACGAATTGCTTGACGGCGGGGTGAACGGGAACGCCGCCGCTGCAGTCGAGAGCGCGGCAGTCGCCGTCGCCGTGGAGATCGGGCCGCTCGATACCGGTGAGGAGGGCGCGGCGGCCGACGGCGGGCCAGGTCGGATCGTCCGGGTGAAGGACCACCCGGCTGATCCCATCACCGTGGACCAGGCGCTGTTCCAGATGGAACTCGTCGGCCACGACTTCTACCTGTTCAACGACGCGGACACCCACCTGGCCTCCGTTGTCTACCGCCGCAAGGGTTTTGATTACGGTCTGCTGCGCCTCGGGTAGTCGGTCGGCGCGCGCCGAGGACGGTCAGGGAGCATCCTGGGCTCGACTTCCCGTCGGCCGGCTGGCGGTGTGCGCCTACCATGGGTCACGGTCAGGGTTGATGATCGGCTCTGCGCTGTGTCGAATGTGCCGGGGGCGGGTGACTCCTCCAGGACGCTCGTCACCGGCTGCGCCGCGAACGCGGCTTGGCACCTCTCGCCGCTGCCCGTGGCGAGGCCCGATCGACCGAGGGTGAGTTCGTGGTTCTTGGCAGACTTCTCCGCATGGGCGAGGCGAAGACGCTCAAGCGTCTGCGCGTCATCGCCGATCACATCAATGCGATCGAGAGCGACTACGTCGACCTGTCCGACGACGAACTGCGCGCGCAGACCGCTGCGTTCAAGGAGCGGCTGGCGAACGGCGAGACGACCGACGACATCCTGGTGGAGGCGTTCGCCGTCGTCCGGGAGGCCGCGAAGCGCACCCTGGGTCAGCGGCACTTCGACGTCCAGTTGATGGGTGGCGCGGCCCTGCACCTGGGGAACATCGCCGAGATGAAGACCGGTGAGGGCAAGACCCTGGTCTCCACGCTGCCGGCGTACCTCAACGCGCTGGACGGCAAGGGTGTGCACATCGTCACCGTCAACGACTATCTGGCCCAGCGCGACAGCGAGTGGATGGGCCGGGTGCACCGCTTCCTCGGCCTGGACGTGGGCGTGATCATCTCGCAGCAGACCCCCGATGTCCGGCGGGCGGCGTACGGCGCGGACATCACCTACGGCACCAACAACGAGTTCGGCTTCGACTATCTGCGCGACAACATGGCGTGGTCCAAGGCCGACCTGGTGCAGCGCGGGCACTACTTCGCCATCGTCGACGAGGTCGACTCGATCCTGATCGACGAGGCCAGGACGCCGTTGATCATCTCCGGCCCGGCCGACCAGTCGTCGAAGTGGTACACCGAGTTCGCCCGGCTGGTCCCGCGGCTGCACCGGGGTGAGGAGGGCGGGCTCGGCGGCGACTACGAGGTCGACGAGTCCAAGCGCACCGTCGGCGTGTCCGAGGAGGGCGTGACCAAGGTCGAGCAGGCCCTTGGCATCGAGAACCTCTACGAGTCGGTGAACACCCCGCTGGTCGGATTCCTGAACAACGCACTGAAGGCCAAGGAGCTGTACAAGAAGGACCGCGACTACATAGTTGTCTCCGGCGAGGTGCTGATCGTCGACGAGTTCACCGGCCGGGTGCTGCACGGCCGGCGCTACAACGAGGGCATGCACCAGGCCATTGAGGCCAAAGAGGGCGTGGAGATCAAGGCCGAGAACCAGACGCTGGCCACCATCACCCTGCAGAACTACTTCCGGCTGTACGAGAGGCTGTCCGGGATGACCGGCACCGCCCAGACCGAGGCCGCCGAGCTGCACCAGACCTACGGCCTCGGGGTGGTGCCGATCCCGTCCAACATGCCGATCCAGCGCAAGGACGAGGCCGACCTGATCTACAAGACCGAGGACGCCAAGTTCGGCGCTGTGGTCGAGGACCTGGCCGAGCGGCACGAGAAGGGCCAGCCGGTGCTGGTCGGCACGGCTTCGGTGGAGAAGTCCGAGCTGCTGAGCAGGCTGCTGCTGCGCGCGGGCGTCCCGCACGAGGTGCTGAACGCCAAGAACCACGCGAGGGAGGCGGCGATCATCGCGCAGGCCGGCCGGGCCGGCGCCGTCACCGTGGCCACCAACATGGCCGGCCGTGGTACCGACATCATTCTCGGCGGCAATCCCGACTTCAGCGCCGACGTTGAGCTGCGCGCCAAGGGACTCTCCCCGACTGAGACACCCGAGGACTACGAGCATGCGTGGGCCGAGGCGCACGAGGAGGCACTGAAGCGGACCAAGGCGGAGGCCGAAAAGGTCCGTGACGTCGGCGGACTGTACGTGCTGGGCACCGAGCGTCACGAGTCACGTCGCATCGACAACCAGCTGCGCGGCCGGTCCGGCCGGCAGGGCGACCCGGGCGAGTCCCGGTTCTACCTCTCACTGGGCGACGACCTGATGCGCCGGGTGGGCGGCGGCACCGTCGAGATGCTGATGACCCGGCTGCGGATGCCCGACGACGTGCCGATCGAGCACAATTTCGTGTCCAAGGCGATCAAGAGCGCGCAGACCCAGGTCGAGCAGCAGAACTTCGAGATCCGCAAGAACGTGCTCAAGTACGACGAGGTGATGAACAAACAGCGCAAGGTCATCTATGACGAGCGCCGCAGGGTGCTGGACGGTGAGGACCTGCACGTCCAGGTGCAGAACATGATCACCGACGTGATCACCGCCTATGTCGACGGCGCCACCGCCCAGGGCTACGCCGAGGACTGGGACAAGGAAACTCTGTGGACCGCACTGCGCACCCTGTACCCGATCTCGGTGACGCCGGAATCCATCACCGCAGAGCACGGCGACCTCACCCACGACACGCTCAAGGCGGCCGTGCTGGCGGACGCGGAGGAGGCGTGGCAGCGCCGCGAGGAGACGCTGACCTCGCCCATCACCCGGGAGCTGGAGCGCCGGGTGGTGCTCTCGGTGCTGGACCGGAAGTGGCGCGAGCACCTGTACGAGATGGACTACCTCAAGGAGGGCATTGGCCTGCGGGCGATGGCGCAGCGCGACCCGCTGGTTGAGTACCAGCGTGAGGGCTTCGACATGTTCGCCGCCATGCTCGACTCGCTGAAGGAGGAGTCCGTCGGGTTCCTCTACAACCTGCAGGTCCAGGTGGTTCCCGCAGATCAGGCCCAGGGAGCCGCCGCGGCTCCCGGCCAGCAGACCTCCCCGGCAGCCTCGGTCGGTGCCGCCCCGGTGCCGGCGGCAGCGGTCACCGCCGGTAACGGCGGTCAGCCGGCCGCCGCACCCGCGCCGGCAAGGCGCCGTGTGCAGCGACCGGTCGAGGCGCTGCCCACCCAGCAGGCCGCCGCTACGAGCACCGCCACCGCACCCGAAGCGGCTGCGGCGCCCGCCGCCCTGCGGGCCAAGGGCCTGGGGAACGGGTCGAGCGGATCCCCATCGTGGACCTACAGCGGACCACGGGAGGACGGCGGTACCGAGACCAGGAGCAGCGGTTCGGGCGGAGCGGCGAAGCGGCAGGGAGCGGCGACGGTTGCCGGCTCGAAGGAACCTGGCCGCAACTCGCCGTGCCCCTGCGGTTCGGGCAAGAAGTACAAGCTCTGCCACGGACGGCCCGGCGCGATCTGACCCGCCCGTAGGTGATGACCTGCCCGCAGGTGGCTCCGCGGCGGCGGGGTCGCCCCGACGACCGCCGGGGGCAGTGCCTCCCCGCATGATTCGGGACGAGGCGGTCGGGTATACGAAGAACGGGGCGGAGTCGCTCTGCTACCCGGCGTGATGTCGGCGGCCCGGGGATGCGGCTTCCCGCCCCACCAACCGCACGAGCAAAAGGGATTGCATGACGAGGGCGACCAGATGGCCGCCGTGGACACCGAGAACCAACAGCGGGACCTGTACGAGCACATCGAGGCGGGCGAGTTCCCGACGAGCTGGACGCTCAAGATGCAGATCATGCCGTTCGAGGACGCGAAGGCCTACCGGTTCAACCCGTTCGACCTGACCAAGGTGTGGCCGGACGGCGACTACCCGTTGCAGGAGGTGGGCCGAATGACGTTGAACCGCAACGTCACCGACTACCACGCGCAGATCGAGCAGGCGGCGTTCGAGCCCAACGGCGTCGTCGAGCGCCGTTCAACCGCTGGTCGTTCCTGCACGTCGACCGGGTCGTGCCGACCGCGGCGATCGGGCGCGGCGGCGCTCCCGTCGCACCGTTCGCCGTGCGGGAGTGGGCCGTTCTCGAGGTCCCGGTAGCCAGGTTTTCCGGGTACCCCGGCAGTGTGGCCGATGTGCTTCGGGAGACGGACACCAACGCCTTTCTGGTGGTGAACGACGGCGTGATCGTGCACGAGATTTACCCGGACACGGTGGGAAGAAATTCCCGGCACCTGCTGATGTCCGTCACCAAGTCCTTCGTGGGCGTTGTTGCGGGTATCCCCGCCGATCGCGGAATTCTCGACCTGGACGGCCAGATCACCGACCATGTCAGGGAAGTCGTCGGATTCGGATAGGAAGGTGCGAGCGTCCGGAACCTTCTCGACATGCGTTCCGGTATCGCCTTCTCGGAGGAATACCTCAACCCCGACTCGGAAGTCCGGATCCTGGAACGCGCCGCGAGTTCGCGCCCGTACCAGGCCGGACTACCCACCTCGACGTACGACTATCTGTCCCGACAGCCGCCGGGCCACACGGCGGGGTGTTCCGCTACCGGTCTTGCGAAACCGACATCCTCGGCTGGGTCTGCGAACGGGCGGCGGGCGTACACATGGCCACGTTGTTGTCGAGGTTGATCTGGCAGAGGCTCGGCATGGAGAACGACGCCTACATCGCGATCGATTCGGCGGGCGCCGCGATTCACGACGGCGGTCTGTGCGCCACCGCGCGTGATGTCGCCCGATTGGGACAGCTACTGCTCGACGACGGGCGCGCCGCCTCCGGCGAACAGGTACTGCCCGAAGGCTGGACCAGGGACGTGCTGGCCGGTGCCGCCGAAGGCAAGGACGCGTTCGCGGCTACCAGCGGTTTCGACACCGGCATGCCGGGCGGCCATTACCGGCATCAATTGTGGGTGCCATTCGCGGACGGGTAGGTCGTGCTGGCCCTGGGGATTCACGGGCAGATGCTGTACGTCGACCTCGAGACCCGGACGGTCGGCGTCAAGCTGTCGACGTGGCCGATGCCCCAAGACGCCGTCCGCTTCCACGACACCCTGGCCGCTTTCCGGGCGATCGCTCACCACCTGGCCCCTGCCTCCGGACACCATCAATCTCAGGAGAGATCATGACATCAGCACGCCGCCACCTGCGGAACATCTCGGAGATCCGAAGCTTCTTCCGCACCAACGACGAACCCATCTACTTCGTCGGCCCAACGGGTTTCAACCTGCTCGGGCTCGATCGCTGGGTGCGGCACTTCAACTACATCACCTACTACGACGCCTGGGACGGCGCCACCCCGCGGATGATCACCCCGAAACCGGTCGGGACGTGGAGTTCACCTCGTCCGAGGACATCGTCAACTTCCTGCTCCGTCACCCGGAGGTGCAGGAGCGCCTTCGAGCAGAGGGCGGCCGGCCGCGGATCGCCGCCGTCTTCTTCGACGAGGAGACCGAGGCGATCTGCGCGGAACTCGGATACCAGCTGATCCTGCCGCCGCACGCATTGCGCTCCCGGCTCGACTCCAAGATCACCACCACCAGGCTGGGCAATCAGGCGGGCGCCCCCAGCGTGCCCAACGTACTGGCCGCCGTCTGCAGCTATGCCGAACTCCGGGCCATCTGCGAGCATGCGGGGCTGGGGGACGACCTGGTGATCCAGCTGCCCTACGGCGACTCGGGGAAGACGACGTTCTTCATCGCCGACCAGGACGGCTGGAACCGGCACGCCGATGTGTTCGCCGGCCAGGAAGCCAAGATCATGACGAGAATCAAGCGGAGCACCGCACTCGCCGTCGAGGCGGTCATCACCCGCCACGGCACCATCGTCGGCCCGTTCATGACCGACCTGACCGGTTACCCCGAATTGACGCCGTACCACGGTGGTTGGTGCGGCAACGACCTTTTCCCCACCGTGCTCGACGCCGTCACCGGGCGAAGGCGGTGGACCTGGTCAGGCGGCTCGGTGACGGGCTGGCGCAGGAGGGGTACCCCGGTTTCTTCGAGGTGGACATCCTCGTCGACCTCGACGCCGACGACGTGTACCTCGGTGAACTGAACCCACGGATCTCCGGGGTGTCCTCGATCACCAACGTCACCGCGGGCGCGTATGCCGATATCCCACTATTCCTGTTCCACGTGCTCGAATACCTGGACGTCGACTACGACATCGACCCGGACGAGATCAACGAACGCTGGCGCGAACTCGCCGCGGTCGACGTGTGGAGCCAGATCATCCTCAAGCAACCAGCGGGTCCCGTGGAACTCATCACGTCCGCGCCGCGCACCGGGCAGTGGAAGCTCGAGAAGGACGGCATCCACTCCCGGTTCCTCAGCCAACCGCTGAGCACCCCGGCACCGACACCGCCGAGTCTGACCACGTCCGGACTCTGATCGCAGACTTCTGCTGCCGCCAGCACGCAATCCGCAGCCGCACCACGAGAGTGCGGAACGCCCCCGGGGGGATCGCGACGCCGCGTGAGCCGAAACCTGGAGTCGTGCAGGCGGTCTGAGCTGCGGGAGCACGCTTCGGGACCGCCCGGCGGCCGCCCGGTCAGCAGGGTGCGGGTACTTCGGACAGGATTGAGGAAAGACCCGTCGGTCGGTCGGGTTGTCGGCGTGCCTTTCAGGAGGTTTTCATGGCGATCGGACCCGTCGAGTTGCTCGTGTTGTCGTTCCCGAGCGAGCGCGCCGATCCGGCGGTCGTCGCTTCTGTGCAGGAGGTGGTCGCGAGCGGCTTCGTCACGGTGCTGGATCTGGTGTTCGTGTCCAAGTCGATGGACGGTGAGGTGCGGGTGGTGGACGTGTCCGAGGGACTGGACGAGCACGGGTTGGCGGTGCTCGAGGTGCAGGGTCAGGCGCTGATCAGCGACGACGACCTCGAACTGGCCACCGACACGCTCGACCCGGGCACCTCGGCCGTGGTGATCGTGTACGAGAACAGTTGGGCACGAAAGGTTTCCGGGGCCATCGCGGATGCCGGCGGCGAGCTCACCCTGCATGTGCGGATCCCGCGCGACGTCGTGGAAGCGGCCTTGGAAAACGCCATGGCCGAGTAGCTCGCAGGCCTCGGTCAGCAGAATCAGCCCACACGATCACCACTGGAGGGGAATTCCATGCTTCGTCGAAGAGGCCGTCCCGGACTACTCGGCACGGTCGCGCGCACCGCAGTGGTCGCCGGCACGGCAACCGCCACGGCCAATGCGGTCAGTCGGCACGGCCAGCAGAAGGCCGCCGAGAAGGAGGCCGCCGCCCAGCAGCAGGCGGCCGACCAGCAACCGGCGCCCGCCGCACCGCCACCGCCCGCTCCGCCGCCACCCCCGACCGCCCCGACCCCGGACGACACCTCGACCGACGACCTGGTCGGGCAGCTCACCCAACTCGGCAAGCTGCGGGACGCAGGCGTGCTTTCCCCGGATGAGTTCGCGGCCGCGAAGACGAAGCTGCTCGGCGGCTGAGCCAGACGGGGTTCGCGGGTCAGCAGAGCTGCAGCGCGGTCATCCGCCAGCGACCGTCGACGCCCTGGATCCGGAACGCCAAAGCACGCACCCGCTCCGCGCGCCGGAAGGCGACGCTGACCTCGGCGACCCCGTCGGCGGGTTCACACACCCGGACCGAGACCAGATGGGGTAGCGACGCCGACGCGAACGTGGGCCGATTGGCCAGTCCGGCGTAGACGTCCGGCGCGCAGTGCACGCGTAATTGTCCGAGGGGTCGGCGACCGGACTGCACCTCGATGACGGCCCGCGCGAGCACCGAAGCGCTGCGCTCAGCGGACGGAAGGTCGGCCGTCGTGGTCAAACGCACTCCGATGTCGGCCTCGTCCGACCAGGTCGGCACGCCGGCAGAATGAACGAGCGCCGACGTACCGGCCGTCCTGCCCGTGACACCGAGCGCCGCGACGCTCGCGGGTGTCGTTCGGGCGACGCGCTCGCCTAGTCGGACGATGCCGACATCGCCGGCGGTCCGCCAGTCGGTTCCCGGCACGCAGTCCGCGCCCGCACCGGTGGGCGCAGTCACCCGAGCCTTGGTCGTCGGTCGGCTCGTTCCGAGCTCCTGTTCGCGGGTGAGCGTGGGCGCTACCGGCGGGACGGCTGCGGAGCGCACGGCTGCCCGGGCGGCAGGTCGAGGGACCGGCCGACTGGGCACCGCCCGGCGGGGGAACGGACGGATCCCCGACGGATCCCCGATCTCGTCGTCGAAGGGCGGTTCGCACTCGGGCACCCTGGCCAGATAGGGAAGCCCGCGTGCTCGGGTCTCGTCGACGGGCAATTCGCGGACGAGATCGTCACGCAGTCGCCGGCCATTGACGCGGTCACCGTCGAGACGTGGTGCGCGACGACGTCCCTGCAGGGGATCCTCGGTGATACCTGCCGCCACTGCTGCTGTCATCGTCATGGCCTCATTTCGGAGTGTCCGGGTAGCAGGTGCTGGCCCGGGATGATCAGATTGGGATCCGCGCCGATCACCTCGACGTTCGCCGCATACCGAGCGCGCCAAACCGTGTCGATCTCCGCATCGGTGGCGTCCGACGGTAGGTCGCGCGCCGCGATGGCCCACAGGGTGTCGCCGGGCTGGACAGTCACCGATCCGTCGGCCTCGGCCGCTGCGCCGGGCGCCGCTGCGGGTGTGTCAGTGTCCGTTGCCCGGGCAGGACCCACGGCTGGGTTCGACGGGGCGTCGGGATCACCGGCGCTCGCCGGGTCGGTCGGGCGGGGGGTGGATGAAAGGGATGTGCCCTTATCCGTTGTGGTGGGCGCTGGTGACTGGTTCGCCGCGCTGGGGATCGCCGTCGGCGCAGTCGTTTCCGGTGCGTCGGCTGCTGCCGGGTCAGGTGGGGTCGTGTCGGGTGGGGTCGTGTCGGTGGGGTCCCCGTTCGGGTTTGTCGCGGGGCCCGTCGCGGGGGCCGTCGATACCGGCGCCGCGGGATCGAGGCCGGACTGCGGCGAGCCCTGATCGGGGGTGCCGGTCGGCTGCGTTCCGGTGGATGCGCTCCCGGCCGGGCTGTCGCCGGCTGTCGGCGCGGGTGTTTCTGGGGAACTGCTGCTGCCATCGACCGGATCGGGCCAGTCGATATCCACCAGCGGCGTCGAGGGATCTGTACTGGACGCCGCGCCCGACGCGGTGGCCGCATTCGCGACGCTGACGGCGCCAGTACTGTCCGGGACAGCGCACCCCGCGGCACCGGCGATCGCCGTCATCCCGACCGCGACGATCACCAGCCGCCCGGCGGCAGCGGGAGCTATGCGCCGCAACGCTTTTCGTGCCGCGCGGCCACCGGCGCCGGGAAGTCGGCCAAGCCCGGCGATGATCACGATAGCGAGCGCCCAGAGCAGCAGCGCCCAGACGATCAGACCCGCGGCGAGCAGCACGGCGTCCTCAGCGGTATCCAGGAACCCGGTAGCGTTTTCGGCCGATCGGATACCGCCCGCAGCGGCACCGCCGGTGCCGCGGCCCGCCCCATTCAGGGCGTCGACCACGGTCGACACCAGCTCGCCGGGTCGTGGCAGCGCCGTGGCGAGCACACCGAGCGCGGTCAGGCAGCCCAGCATCTTCGCCCAAGCGGCGCGGACTGCCTTGCTCGAGTCGGGGTGACCACCCGTCATCTCCTGGTGCCAGTCGGCCGTCACCCGCCACGACCGTGAGCTGGGACGAGCCATCGGCGGATCCCAGCGAACGTTGCGTTTGACATCGTTTGCCATAGAATGAAGTGAAAACGATCCGACTAGGCTTTGTCAAGGTGAGATCGGCTCGGTCGGTGTTGACTGGGCGAGCGAAGGTTTGTCAGGCTGAGGCATGCGCTGGGACCGGCTGTTCTCCGACCTGGAGGCTCGCTTCGACGAGATCGCGGACGCCGAGGCGGTCGCCGAGATGCCCGACCGCCAGCGGGTCGCAGTGGGCGCAGTCGGACTCACCCAGCGGTTGGCCGGTTCGCTGGGCCAGCCGATCAGGGTCCGGGTCGCCGGAGGCGCCACCGTCGGAGGGGTGCTGTCGCGGGTCGGGCCGGATTGGCTGCTGCTCTCAGAGGGTCAGGGGCGCGACGTGCTGATCGCAGCCCGCGCGGTTGCCCTGGTCGAAGGGCTCACTGCGGCGACGGCGTTGCCGCTGTCCGCGGTGGCGCTGCGGCTCGATCTACGGCACGCGGTTCGCGGCCTGGCACGGGACAGATCCCCCGTGGTGGTGCTGGTGGCCGGTGGCTCGGTCGGCGGCACCGTCAGCGGCTCGACCGATGCCGCCGAACCGGTGGCGGCGCTGTCCGGCACCGAGATCAGCGGCACGATCGATCGGGTGGGCGCCGACTTCGCCGAGATCGCGGTGCATGCCGCGTGGGAGCCGCGCCGGGCGGCCACCGTCCGGTCGGTGGTGCTGGTGCCGCTGGCCGCCGTGCTGATGATCCGGGCGCTGCCGCTCGGCTGACGCCGTCGCGGACGGATCCAGCCAGACCACTCGCGGCTTTGCGGTTGTGGCTCGCGAAGGCGGCAGTCGAATCGGCGTGTACCTGAGCGGCGGACTGCAGGACCAGGCGCCTTTCCGCCGGTGTCGCCCGACTGTCGGTGGTGCCGTTTACAGTCCAGCGAATGACAGACTCATTCCAAGAGCAATAGCGTACTCAAGCTCTTTGAGTCATCGCTCGTGACACGCGGGGATCGATTGTCAACAGAAGACTCACTGGGGGACAGCGCCAGGGCCCCGGCATTTCGGTTTGTGATTCTCTGACCTGCACCGATGTGGTTGCGACACGCCGTGGGGTGGGTATTTGCGGGGTGGGCACGGCCCTGGTGGTGATTTGAAGGTCTTCAGTCGAACAGGCCACCAAAAGGACCGTGCCCGATGTCATCATCCTCGATCCACCGCGTGCTTGACCAGTTCGACCTCGACAACGACGACTTCGACGATGTTCCGCCCGCACCGGCAGATATGCTGGCCGTGCTCCGGACCGGTGCCCGATCCGCGGCAACGGCAAGGACTGCGCCATGAACTGGACGGCATCCTGACGTTGGTCGGGTGCGCTGTGGTGGCCGGCTCCCGATCATCCGTCGCGATCGCCGAGTGGGCCGCAGTGGCCACTCCCCACGCACTGGACAAGCTGGGAATACCGGGGAGAGGTGCCTCGGAATCCACGATCCGGCGCACCCTGCAACGCCTCGACGCCGACGGGCTCGACGTCATCCTGGGTGCCTGGGCCGCGCTGCACCACGACGTCGACCCCGAACAAATGCAGGTCATCGCCCTGACGGCATCACCCTTCGCGGCGCCCGAAGCCCCGACGGCCGGGGGACGGCACCTGCTGGCCGCTTTGAGTGGACTTTCGCAGTCTTGACGTCTGGTCAGGCCGCGTAGGCGAGCGTGTCGAGTAGGGCCTCGGTGATTTTCGTGTCGTCCGGGCTGGGGGATGACATGTCTGGAATTCGTTGTGCCCATAGGACGTTGCGGAGCGCGGCGAGGGCGTCGAGGAAGCTGGGGGTGGTCTTGTGCTGGTACCAGGGCCGGGCCGTCCAGGTGCGGCCGGCCGGGTGGGCGTGTAGGTACCAGCACCAGATGGCGGCGTGCAGCCACAGCGACAGGACG
>JBBQGJ010000150.1:0-14782 GCA_038322925.1 Mycobacteriales bacterium | reverse complement strand
CGCGGTGTAGGTGTAGCGGATGATTTCCGCGGACCGCGGGAAAACCTGGCCCATCCAGGCGGCCTGCAGGTGGCCGTCGCTGTAGGTGCTGTCGAATTTGTGGTCGATCAGTTTGGCCGACCAGGCATTCAGGATCTTGATGGCCAGCTGCGCATTGGCGTTGTTCCCGGTGTAGTACCACAGCAGCGCCTGCGTGTAGGCGGCGACCGCGTCATTGACCTCGTCGAAGCAGCCCTCGTCGGGATTGTGGTACGCACCGCAACCGACATAGGCGACCGGGCGCGGCGTCCAGGACAGCGAGCTGTAGGCGACACCGTTGTTGGCGCCGGTATCGGCCTTGGCGTTCTTCAGGTTCGCCAGCCCGGTCGACCACGGCTGGGCGCCGGCGGCGAGCTTGGCCTTCACGAAGCTGAGCTGCGGCGTGCCCAACAGGATTCCAGGATGAACGAATCCGGTCACCGCGGCAGCCGTGACCGCGGATGTTGCCGCGGTCTGGACTGGCGCCGCCTGAGCGAGCCCCGGCATGCCCAGGCAGCCGAGAGTGATCGTCAGACCAAGCACCACGACCTTGTTCAACGTCGACCATCGACGAGTCGCGGTAGCGGGATTGGCTGAGTTCATTCCGGCACTTTCGGCAAATGCCTTCCGGTTTCTGAATGCGAACATCTTCCCCTCCTGGCAATGCAAGCTGCTGTGGTAATTCCCCCGGTGGATTCCGTGCGACGGGTCGGTGTGCCCGGAGCTGGAGAGCGGCGGCCCGGCCCCCGGTCGCCTGCGCCGGATTTCCCCTGGTTCGGTGTTCGACACCGATCCGGCGACGTCGCGATATGGGCCCGGCGGCCGGACTGCTACTCCTTGCCGCTGGAAAACCGGTCGACCGGATCGGCCCGCGAACCATTCGCCCGGGCCACTCGCACACCGGAATTCCGTCCCCCGGGGATGTGAATTGTCATGATGATCGACCCCTCCCGGTTCGTCATCGGACCATCCGTCCTGAACTCAGGCTCGTCGGATTCGACTATCGAGAGCAGAGTCAGCGGTCCTCGGATGACCCGCGGAGTTCCTCGAAATGCCGCGCCCAAGGGCTCACCTCGCGGGCACGGCGACGCCTAGCGTCGACGACGTTCAGTGATCTATCGATAGCGTTCGGCAACAGTCGCCGGTGACGTCCTGCACTCGGTCGGTGACCTTCGGCGACCGGACGGCCGCCGATCGGCCCCCCGTCACGCAGTGTGGTCGTCCGTGGACTCGGCACCGGGCCAGCGCCAGGAAGCCAGGCCGAGCACCAGCACCACGACCGGTGGCACGTACAAGGCCCAGGACGATCTCCCCGGCCCGGCACCCACCACGGCACCGAGCAGGTAGGCCCCGAACACCGCTGACAACACTCCGAGACTCAGCCGGTGGGCGCGCCGCGGCGTCTGGGCGAACCCTCGATCCACCAGTCCGACGACGGCCTGCGCGATGTGGGTCAGCGCCCCGGTCTGATAGGTCGTCGACATCCCGACACCGGCCAGCCTGGAGATCACGTCGGTCTGCACGCCCATGGCGACACCGGCCAGCACCAGCAGCACGGCCGACAACGGACCGTCCATGACGAGATCGGTCCTGATCGGTCCGGCGACGACCGCCAAGGCCGACAGCAGGGCGAATTCCACCGCCAGCAGGACGGAGTGGCGGCGGCGGGCGCTGACCCGCCGGGAGACGACCAGCCCCACGGCGGTGCCAACGGCGAAGCTGACGATGGCCAGTCCCGAGCGCCAGGCGGACGGCACGTCTGGGCTGCCGCCCACGGCCATGCCGAGAAAGATCACGTTGCCGCTCTGGTTGGCCGGGAAAACCCCGAAGATCCTGCTGAATCCGACCGCGTCGACGAAACCGGCAATCGCCGCGAGAGTGACCGGCACGGGCAGATCCCACCGCGCGCGTCTGTCCCGCGCATCGGTCGAACGCGCTGCCGCCACCGAGCCTCCCGTGTCGCCGCTGCCGCCGAACCGCGCGCCGGACCCCGCACGAAAGGTGGATGACGCCAGTCCCCGCGACCGTATGGCCGTCGGGTGATCGTCCCACCGCCAGGCACGGCGGCCTCGCGCAACTTGGTCCAGAGCGTCACCGGCTCGGGAAGTCGACCGTCGCCGCCCGGATCAGCGCCGTGACCTGGCCGGTTTCGATGGCGCGCCCCGCCGGGCCCACAGATCGTGGGGTGCCGGAGCACCACCGCTGATCCGCTGGGCGAAGGCCGCTGACCGGAAGCGAAGCCCGCCGCGCGATTCCCCTGGCAGGATCGAGGGATGACCGCAGAGACAGCCGGGCCGCCGGACTCCCGCGCCGATGCGCGCACCGCGCCCACAGCGCCCGACGTCACCGGGCGTTCGCCGGCGTTCGCGGATGGGCTGTGGGTGGACCGGATCGGTTCCCGCCGCTACCTCGGGCACAACACCCGGGGCGCTCAGGTGCTCGTCGGGCCGGCCGAGGCCGGTGCGGTCTTCACCCCCGGCGAGTTGATGAAGATCGCGCTGGCCGGCTGCAGCGGCATGAGCGCGGACGCCTCACTGGCCCGCCGGCTGGGAGACGACGTCCCGGTCAGCGTGCACGTGTCGGGCCCGTCCGACCCCGCCGAGGTGCGCTACCCCACCCTGCACGAGGAACTGGTGGTCGACCTGACCGGCCTGAACGTCGAGGACCGGAGTCGGGTGGAGACCGTCATCCGGCGCGCCGTCGACCGCAGCTGCACCGTCGGTCGAACCCTGCAGCAGAGCGCAGCCGTCAGTCTCACCGTCAGCTCCCGCGATGACAGCGGTTCTGCAGCCCAGGATGCGGCCACCAGCGGTCCCACTCCGACCGTCGTCGCCACCCTCCCCGTTACAGACGACGCGGTCAGGGCATAGGGACACCACGATGACACCTGCCGAGCCGCGCGCCACCACACCCGAAGCAGTGCCCGAGACGACTCCGAGCCAGCCGATGAGCACGAAGACGGGCGCGACCGCAAACGGCGCGGCGTCGGGCAACGGCCGGGCCGGCAGCTCCGGGCCGGCCCGGGAGCCGTGGACCAACGCCTGCCACCGGGCCCGACTGCACGTCGTCACCGGCAAGGGTGGCACCGGAAAGACCACGGTCGCGGCCGCCCTGGCACTGACCCTTGCCACCGAGGGGCGTCGGGTGCTGCTGGTGGAGGTGGAGGAACGGCAGGGCATCGCCCGGCTGTTCGACGTGCCGCCGCTGCCCTATGAGGAACGCAAGGTGGCGGTGGCCACTGGCGGCGGTGAGGTGCGCGCGCTGTGCATCGACGTCGAGGCGGCCCTGCTCGAGTACTTCCAGATCTTCTACGGCCTGGGCTTCGCCGGCCGGAGCCTGAAGAAGATGGGCGCGGTCGAGTTCGCCACCACGCTGGCGCCGGGCCTGCGGGATGTGCTGCTCACCGGCAAGGTGAAGGAGACGGTCACCCGGCTCGGCAGCGACAACAAACTCGTCTACGACTCGGTAGTGATGGACGCGCCGCCGACCGGGCGGGTGGTGACGTTCCTCGGCGTCACCGGCGCGATGTCCGACATCGCCCGCCGCGGGCCGATCCACAGCCAGGCAGAGGGCGTCGTACGGCTGCTGCACTCGGCGGACACCATCGTGCACCTGGTCACATTGCTCGAGGACATGCCGGTGACGGAGACGCTCGAGGCCATCGAGCACCTGCGAGATGCCGACCTTCCGGTCGGCACCATCATCGTGAACGCCGCCACCGTTTCGCGGTTGCCATCAGCGTCGTTGAAGCCCGCGTCGGAGAACCGGCTGGACAAATCCCGACTGGCCGCCGGGCTGGCGCAGGGCGGCATCACCGCCGACGACGCGGTGCTCGACGGGCTGGCCGCGCAGGCCGCCGAACACGCCATCCGGGTGCTGGACGAGGCCGACTGCCGCGAGCAACTGGTGGCCACCGGGTTGCCGATCCTGTCCCTGCCCAGGCTGGTCGACGGCGGCGATCTCGGCGGGGTCTACGAGCTGGCCGACCGGCTGGCCGAGCAGGGAGTCACATGAGCAAGCGGGTGCTCGACCTCGGCCCGATCCTGCGGGATCGCAAGACCCGGGTGGTGGTGACCTGCGGCTCCGGTGGTGTCGGGAAAACCACCACCGCCGCCTCGATGGCACTGTGGGCCGCGGACGCGGGCCGCAAGGTCGCCGTGCTGACCATCGACCCGGCCAAACGGCTCGCCCAGGCGCTCGGCCTCGAGGCCCTGGACAACGACCCCCGCCGGGTGGACGTCGAGCTGGCCGACCCGAGAGGCGAACTCTGGGCGATGATGCTGGACACCGCCCGCACGTTCGACGAGATGGTCGGTGCCCATTCCACCCCCGAACGCGCCAAGGCGATCCTGGCCAACCCGTTCTACAAGGTCATCTCCACCTCGTTCTCCGGAACGCAGGAGTACATGGCGATGGAAAAGCTGTCCACCCTGGCGGCGACCGACCAGTTCGACCTGATCGTGGTGGACACCCCGCCCAGCAGGTCCGCGCTGGACTTCCTCGACGCCCCGCAGCGGCTCTCGTCCTTCCTGGACGGCCGGATGATCCGGCTGCTGTCCGCACCGACCCGGGGCGTCATGAAGATCGTGGGCGCCGGGTTCACGCTGTTCTCCAAGGCGGTCACCACGGTGCTCGGCGGTCAGATGCTGCACGACGCCGCCCAGTTCGTGCAGCTGTTCGAGGACATGTTCGGCGGCTTCCGTGAGCGGGCCCAGCACACCTACGAGCTGCTGCGCGCGCCTGGCACGGCGTTTGTCGTGGTGTCGATCTGCGAGGCGGACTCGCTGCGTGAGGCCTCCTACTTCGCCGACCGGCTGCGGGCCGAACGGATGCCGCTCGCCGGGCTGATCCTCAATCGCACCCATCCGCCGCTGGCCAAGCTGCCGCTGCCCGCCGCGGAGGTGGCGCAGGAGAAGATCGAGCGCAGCGCGCCGCTGGCCGCCGCGGTGCTGGGTATCCACACCGACCGGCTTGCCGTCCGCGCCGCCGAGCTGCACATGCGCGCCCGGTTCGATCGGGTGCACACCGACCTGCCGGTCGTCGAGGTCGCCGCCCTTGCCTCGGACGCCCACGACCTACCGGCGCTACGCGAGATCGGGCGCAGGATGACCGCGGCCTGAACCACGCCCGACAGCACCGCCGATCGGGTCGTTCGGCAACGGAGTGTGACCGACCACACCCGTGCCGTGGGCGGACCCGCCCCGCCCTCCCAGCGCGAGGTCACGGTTCTCACACGTACCCGCCGGTACCCTTGGCCGGTGCGAGCGATGAGTGGTCTGGGCCGACTGATACTGGGCACCCTGCTGGCCGGGGTGCTGGTGGCGGGCCTGCTGCTCCCCATGACGTTGGGCGTGGGGCTGGCCGCCAACTCCGTCACCAACGCGATCGAGGACGCCAAATCGGACCCGTTGGACGGGGACATCCCGCTGCGCACCACCTTCACCGACGCGAGCGGGGCGCCCATCGCCACCGTCTACGAGCAGAACCGGGTCAACGTCCCGCTGTCCTCGATCTCGGACTATCTGCAGGTCGCGGTGATCTCCATGGAGGACCGGCGGTTCTACCAGCACCAGGGCGTTGACTGGCGCGGCACCGTGCGCGCACTGCTGCGCAACGCGCAGGCCGACACCACCGCGCAGGGCGGCTCCACCCTCACCCAGCAGTATGTGAAGAACTACCTCTACCTGGTGCAGGCCAAGACCGAGGCCGAGAAGGCCGACGCGATCGCCAGCACACCGATCCGCAAGCTCCGCGAGGCCAAGGTGGCGCTCAGCCTGGAGCAGACCCACACCAAGGCGGAAATCCTCGAGCGGTACCTGAACCTGGTCGCCTTCGGGCCGTCACAATACGGCGCCGAAGCCGCCTCCCAGTGGTACTTCGGGGTGTCCGCGGACAAGCTGACCCTCGCCCAGGCGGCACTGCTGGCCGGCATGGTGAACAACCCGCCGAAGTACAACCCGCTGGACGAGAACCACGTGCAGGACGCCAGAGCGCGCCGCGACCTGGTGCTGGACGTGATGGTCGCCGCCGGCAGGCTGTCCAAGGCTACGGCCGAGGAGACCAAACAACAGGACCTCGGACTCAACCCGCAGCGGGTCAGCAGTGGCTGCATCCCCGCGGTCAGCTCCGATACCAACGGCTTCTTCTGCCAGTACGTGCTAGACTACCTCAACACCGCCGGGTTCGACAGCAAGACGGTGGCCCGCGCCGGTTGGACGGTGAAGACGACCCTCGACCCGGCAGTGATGGCGTCGGCCAAGGCCGCTGCCGTGGCCAACGCCGACCCGAACAACGAGGCGGCCAAACGGATCGCGAACGCGGTCGCGGTGGTCAGCAAGGACGAGCCGAGGCGGGTGCTCGCGCTGGCCGCCAACCGTCCCTACGGCCTCGACCCGAGCAAGGGGCAGACCGTGCAACGGCTGACCACGACCTTCGCGCCGCTGGGCGCCGGGTCGACCTTCAAGATCTTCACCGCGGCCGCGGCGATGGAGGCGGGGCTGGGCACCAACGCGGTCATCGACTCACCGCCCGAGTACACCAGCCCACTGGCGGCCAAGCCCTTCAAGAACGCCGGCACCTATCCCGCATCGATGACTCTTGCCCAGGCGCTGGCGACGTCTCCGAACACCGCGTTCGTGGCACTGGAAGACCAGGTCGGGCTGCAGAAGGTGGCCGAGATGGCCGTGCGGCTGGGCCTGAAGGGGTACGCGCTGGACGCCGGCGACGTCGATCCGGCCTTCGCCAACGCCGGCACGGACTACGCCACGCAGGTGGTCGCGCAGAAGATCGCCTCGTTCACCCTTGGCGTGTCACCGGTGAGCCCGCTCGAACTGGCCAACGTGGGCGCCACGCTGGCCTCCGACGGCCGCTGGTGCCCGCCGACCCCGGTGGACACCATCACCGACCGCAACGGCAAGTTCGTCACCTGGGACAAGGTGCCCTGCCAGGAGGCGGTTCCGGCCGAACTGGCACGGACGCTGTCCGTGGCCATGGAGGGTGACTTCGCCGCCGGCGGCACCGCGAACGCGGCATCCTCGGCCGCCGGCTGGAGCTGGACGGCGGCGGGCAAGACGGGCACCACCCAGGAGTACAAGTCGTCGGCCTTCCTCGGCTTCACCCCGGAGATGAGCGCGTCGGTGATCGTCTGGGATTCCGAGCCGAGGCCGCAGTCGATCTGCCGTGATCCGATCCGCACGTGCTCGACGGATGAGGCCTTTGCCGGCGCCGGCATGTCCGGTGGCTCCATTCCGGCGGCCACCTGGATGTCGACGATGAAGCCGCTGAAACAGGGTCAACCGGACACCTTCTTCCGGCCGGCGTCACCTGCGTACATCCGCGGGTCGTCGAACACCCAGGTGCCATCGGTGGTCGGGAAGAACGTGGACGAAGCACGGGCGCAACTCACCGCGGCCGGCTTCACCGTCAACTTGACCACCAGGCAGAACACCGGCACGGCGGTCAACATCGTCGTCGACCAGAACCCCAAGGGCGCGGCGCTGCCGGGCGGGGCGGTCACCCTGGTCGTGTCGGCCGGCGGCTAGTTCCTGGACGGTGTCCAGGGCCGGTGTCCAGGGCCGGTGGAGCCCGTCCGATTCCCATTGCGCGGCGGGCGGCCCGCCCGCCGCCGCGGATTACGCTGGCCGGCATGCCTTCGACCGCCCACCGATTCCACAGCACTTCAGGCACTGGTCGATCCGTGCTCGGTCGAGCGGCGTTGGCGGGCGGATCCGTGTTCGTCGCCGGCGCGGCGACGCTGGCCTGGTCGACACTGGCAGAACCCCGGCTGTTTGCGCTCCGCAGGATCGAAATACCGGTGCTCCCGCCGGGCACCTGGCCCATCCGCATCCTGCACCTGTCGGACCTGCACATCGTGCCCGGCCAGCAGCGGAAGTCAGGGTGGGTGTCGAGCCTCGCCGACCTGCGACCTGACCTGGTGGTCAACACCGGCGACACGCTGTCCCACGTCAAAGCGGTGCCGGCGGCGCTGGCCGCCTTCGGTGACCTGCTCGACATCCCTGGCGCCTTCGTGTTCGGCAACAACGACTACTACGCCCCGGTACCGAAATCCCCGCATCGCTACTTCATGAAGCCGACGACCGTCTACCGCGGCGCACCGCTGCCCTGGCAGGACCTGCGGGCCGCGCAGGTGGAGCGCGGGTGGCAGGACCTGACCAACGCGAAGAACACCATCACCGTTCGCGGCCAGAAGATCGCACTGGCCGGTGTCGACGACCCGTACAGCAAGCGCGATCGCTACGACAAGATCGCCGGCCGGGCCGATCCGGACGCCATCGTCCGCATCGGAGTGACCCACGCACCCGAGCCACGGGTGCTTGACCAATTCGCGGCCGATGGATACGACGTGCTGCTCGCCGGGCACACCCACGGCGGGCAGGTGCGGCTGCCCGGGATCGGCGCTCTGGTGACCAACTGCGGGATCGACCGGTCCCGCGCTCGCGGCCTGTCCCGATGGGGTTCGCACACCTTGCTCAACGTCTCCGCCGGCCTGGGGTCCAGTCCCTACATGCCGATCCGGTTATGCTGCCGGCCGGAGGCGTCACTGATCACCCTGCGCCCGCCAGGGGATCCGGACGGCGCGATCGAGCAGACGGATTCGGCGATCAGGTCGGGGTCGACGCGGGCCGACGGACGGCAGGCCGAACAGCGGGCCGCCCCGGCGACGCGCCGCGAGTAGGCGCCGCCGGGAATCCTCGAGTGATGCTGGCGTACTTCAGGATTCGCGGGGTCGCCGCCGCCGCACGCCGGTAGGCTCCCCGAGCAGGAGGTGCGTGGTGACGGTCGAAGAGATGCGCTCACGGTACGAAGAGATCAAGCAATCCTGGCGGAACGCCGACGGCCGCCAACGGGACGAGGACATCCACCAGCTCACCGGACTTGCCGACCAGGCTGATTCCTCGACGGAGGAGGGCGCTGAGGCCCTTCAAGTGGAGATCGAGGATCTCATCGAGAGCATCCAGCGGCACCTGCACCTGGACCGCGAGATCAGGTGACGAGGGCGGGCCCCGCGGCCGAAGGGACGCGGAGTGCCGACGGCCCGCCGCGGTGGCCCGTCGGTGGTCAGGAAGAGAACCCGCCATCGGCTAGACTCGTCCGGGCCTCGGGGTGTGGCGCAGCTTGGTAGCGCGCTTCGTTCGGGACGAAGAGGTCGCAGGTTCAAATCCTGTCACCCCGACCAGGCACAAGAAGGCGCCCCGCTTGCTTTCCGCAGGTGGGGCGCTTTTCGCTGATCAGTGGCGGGCAGGCCACAGCACCACTGAGTCACGTCCTTCACCCGCACCCCCGCCGCACACACCGCGGACCGGGCCTGGAGACCGGGATGAGCACCTCGACGGTCCCGTCAGGTCCCATCGGCCGTGCCCGTTGCCTCAGAGCCATCGTCGCCGCTTGAACACCAGGTACAGCACGAAGCCCGTGGCGATCATCAGGAGCACCGCCATGGGGTACCCGAGGTCCCACGCCAGCTCCGGCATGTGCTCGAAATTCATCCCGTAGATCGTGCCCACCAGGGTCGGTGCGAACAGGATTGCCGCCCAGGCCGAGATCTTCTTGACCTCCTCGTTCTGCGCCAGGCTGGCCTCCGTGAGGGCGCGCATCTCCTCGTTCTGTTGCTGCGCGACCAGCGTGGCGTTCACCGTCAGCGCGTTCTGCAACAGCTCGCGGAAAGCGTCACCCCGTTCCACCACGCGCTCCACGTGGTCGGCCACGTCGCGCAGCTTCCGGCGGAGCTCGATGTCCACCTTGTACTTGTCGAAGCCCTGCTCGAGCCCGGACAGCATGTCGCGCAGCGGGTGGGTGGCCCGCTGGAACTCGATGACCTCGCGGGACAGGTCATAGATCCGCCGCGACACCGACGGGTCACCGACGAACAGCTGGTCCTCGATCTCGTCGATATCGTTCTCCAGCCCTGCCACCACGGGGGCGTACTCGTCGACCACCTGATCCAGGATCGCGTACAGCACGGCTTCCGGGCCCATGCGCAGCAGTTCGGGGCTCTGTTCCAGTCGACGCCGCACCCGGGGCAGGTCCGGCGACTCGGCCTGTCGGATGGTGAGGACGAAGCCCGGTCCGACGAACAGGTGCAGCTCGCCGAACTCGACCCTTTCCACGTCGTCCAGGTAGCGCGCCGGCAGCAGCACGACGAACAAGGTGTCGCCGTACCGTTCCATCTTCGGCCGCTGATGGGCCGAGATGGCGTCCTGCACCGGCAGCTCGTGCAGCTCGAACTCCGCCGCCACCGAACGGATCTCTGTCTTGTCCGGCCGGTACAGCCCGATCCAGGCCATCCCGTTGCGCTCGCGCAACAGTTCGTAGGTCTCGTCCAGGCTGCTGGGGTCGGCGGTGCGCCGCCCGTCCACATACACAGCGTTGTCGACCAGGGTCATCACGCTTCTCCCCTCTCCGTGCCCCAGTGTGTACGTCGGCAGCGGCCGATCCCGGCCGCGCGCGCCGATGTGAACCCGGCGCTTCGGCACCCCATCTGCGACGGCCAATGGCCCGCGATGAGTATTGACCATCAGTGATCGGAGGAACGAGGCCGCGCAGTTGAGCAGGAAATTTGTCGCGAAGCCCGTGCACAAGTGACAATGTGTGGACGAGTCGCCCCGATCGAATGGGTGATCAACCCATCGTCCGGTCTAGGATGCCCATGCATATGCGCGCTGCGGCGCAACGCCCGAACCGGGCGATGGTCGCCGCCACACCACCTTCGGCATACCGGCGCCAGTCGACAGCGGTCGACTACGCAGGAGGGACCCCGCCGATGACGTCACCCAAGTCACGCCACGGGGCGTTGTACCCGTTGCGGGCAGTGGATCGGGTGTGCGACGTCCTCGAGGCGTTGGCCACGCGTCCTGACGGTGTCACCTTGTCCGTGCTGTCCCTGCAGGTCCACCTGCCGAAGAGTTCGACCTTCCGGTACCTGGCCGCGTTGGAGATGCGCGGCATCGTGACCCGTTTCGACGACGACGTGACCTACCGGCTCGCGCCGGGGGTGGTCGGGTCGGGCCGATCGCACACCGAACGGCTGGACCGGCTGGTCCTGGCCGCCAAGCCGCTGATGCACCGGATGGCCTCGTCCGGCTCGGTGATCTGCCTGCTGGCCGCGCTCGACGGCGCCTACATCCGGTTCCTGTGGGTGGACGGCTCAGGAACGCCGGATCGCCGCACGCCGATCGTCGGGGAACAGGAGCAGCTTCACACCACCGCGGTCGGCAAGGCGATCGCCGCGCAGCTCTCGGACGATGCCGTGCTGGCCGCACTGGAGACCGCGGGTATGGCAACTTCGACGCCCCAGTCGCTCTCCGCCCCGACTGCACTGCTGCGGGAGCTGCACCGGGTGCGCGGCGAAGGGTTCGCACTCAGCGCGCACGAGCGCTACCCGGATGTCCGGGCCGTCGCGGTGCCGGTCGGCGGCGCGACCATGGCGCTGGGTATCGCCGGACTGGCCGAGGTGCTGACGGCCGAGCGGGTCAGCACTTCGGTCCGGCAACTCCGGCGCGCCGCTGTCGTGCTCGCTCGCGAGCTGCGCGAGTGAGCTCACCGGGATCGGTGCCGACGCCGAGGTGAACCCCAGGCAAGATGGCCCCGTGCCCGAACCCAGCGATGTCAGCGAACCCGGCGATGTCAGCGAACCCGGCGAACCCGGCGAACCAGCGCCGCCCGGTCGACACCCTGCGGCTACTGTTCCGACCGCGCTCTTCGACGACCCGGCGGCCGACGGCCGCTGGCGCGCCCGGTACTCGGCTACCCGGATCAGCTTGCCGTCGATCGCCCGGGACGCCCAGCACCGGACCGTATACGTGTGCAACGCGAGCGGCCGTTACGAGGTGTACTGCTGGGACGTCACGCACGACAAGCACACCGCGCTCACCGACCGGCCCGACGGCACCGCGCACGCGCAACTGTCGGCCGACGGCGAGCAGGTGTGGTGGTTCGACGACACCGCCGGCGACGAGTTCGGGGTGTGGCGGGTGCAGCCCTTCGGAAGTGGCCCGGCGCGGGTCGGAACGGGACAGGAGAACCCGGGACAAAAGGGGACTGCGGTGCAGGGCCTGGCCGGGGTCGCGGCCGGTTACCCGGCCGGCCTCGAGGTTGGCACCCGCGTCGTCGTCGGCGGGTTCTCCGACGATGACGGCACCCGAATTCACCTGTCCCGGGATTCAGGCGCACCGGAGCTCGTCTACCAGCACCCGGAGGACGGCGGAGTCGGCGCACTGTCCGCTGACGAGACGATCTGGGTCCTCGCGCATTCCGAGCACGGCGACGCGCGCTACCCCGCGCTGCGGGCGATCGCAGTGTCCGACGGCACAGTGGTGGCCGAGCTGTCCGACGCGCCCGGCCGGGGACTGATCGCGTTGATGTTCTCCCCCGTGCCGGGCGATCAGCGGTTGCTGGTCGGCCACGAACGGCGGGGACGGCACGAGCTGCTGATCTGGGATCTCACGTCGGGCTCTGTCACCGAGTTGGGCATCGATCTTCCCGGCGACCTGGACGCCGACTTCTACCCGGACGGGCTCGCCGTCCTGGTGGTGCACACCCACGCCGGACGGACCTCGCTGCACAGCTTCTCCCTGGATGACGGCGAGCTCGCCCTGCTGCCGGCCCCCCGCGGGGTGGTGTCGGGCGCCGTGGCAAGGCGCAATGGGTCCGTGTGGTACAGCTGGTCAAGCGCTGCCGAGCCGGCGCAGGTGCGGGAACTGCGCGCGGACGGCGTCGACGACGTGCTGCTGCGCCCGGACCGGGCGCCGGCCCCTGGCTCCGAACCCGTCAGCGACGTCTGGGTCGACGGGCCGGGCGGCCGGATCCACGCGCTGCTGGCCGAACCGCCGGCGCCACCCGGTGGGCCAGGTCACGGCTCGGGCGGTCAGGTCGGAGGCGCTGACGCCCGGACCGGGCGGCCGTGGCCGACCGTGTTCGCGGTGCACGGCGGGCCGGCCACGGGCGACGAAGATTCGTTCGACGCCAACCGTGCTGCCTGGCTGGACGCGGGATTCGCGGTCGTGCAGGTGAACTACCGCGGATCGACGGGGTACGGCTCGGCCTGGCGGGACGCGTTGACCGAGCGGGTCGGGCACGTCGAACTGGCCGACATCGCCGCCGTCCAGGATCACCTGGTGGCCGCCGGCATCATCGACCGGGAGCGCTGCGCGATCTTCGGGTACTCCTGGGGCGGGTACCTGGCGCTGCTCGGACTTGGCGTGCAGCCCGATCGATGGGGTGTCGGGGTGGCCGGGGTGCCGGTCGCCGACTACGTCTCGGCGTACGAGGACGAGATGGAGCCGTTGCGGGCCTACGACCGGGCGCTGTTCGGCGGCTCCCCGCGCGAGGTGCCGGAGAAGTACCGGGATTCGTCGCCGCTGACCTACGTCGGCCGGGTCCGCGCGCCGCTGCTGGTGCTGGCCGGCGAGAACGACCCCCGGTGCCCGATCCGACAGATAGACACCTATCTCGACGCGCTGGCCGCGCGCGGCGCCCGGTACGCGGTGTACCGCTACGACGCCGGTCACGGCTCGATGGTCGTCGACGAACGGCTGCGCCAATGCGCCTGCGAGATCGCCTTCGTGCGCGACATTCTCACCCCCCGCTGACCCCCCGCTGACCCCTTGATGGCGCGGATCATCTTCGTCCGCGCGCATGAACGTGCGCGTTGTGGTGCTGGTGTGACAGGCGTCAACCATTTCATCCGCGCGAATAAGCGGTGACGGCGGCCGATCATGTCGTCCTTCCACGCCTGTTTCAGCCTGGGGCAACTCGCTGGTGGACTGCTCGGCGTGCTCGCCGCCTCCGCCGGGATCGCCCCGGCACTGCAGTTGACGGTGACGAACACGATGCTCGCCGGCGCGCTGGCGGCAACGGTCCGCTGGCTTCCTGATGACCGGCCGGCCGCACCAGCGCGCCACCTCGTCGGGGCGCACGGAACCGGTTTCCCGATGGAAGGCGCGACCAACAGCCGGGCGGGCGGCGGGACCGGGCTGCAATCCCTCACCCCGCAGCTCGTGCTGCTGGCCGGGATGGCTCTGCTGACCTCGATCAACGAGGGCGCTGCCGTGCAGTGGAGCGCCCAGTACGGGGCGGTGACACTCGCCGCCGGGGCCGGCGTCGGAGCCCTGACCTTCTCCTGTTTCTCGGTCGCCATGACGACATCACGCCTCTTCGGCGATCGAATCGTGAACCAGCTCGGACGGGCCAGGTTCCTGAGGTACTCGGCGCTGCTGTCGCCGGCATGGCAGCGGGGCTGCTGGTCGGCACCACGGCATCCGCGTTCGTCGCGTTCGCGCTGCTCGGTGCCGGCAGCGCGTGCATCGTTCCGACGGTGATGGGATTGGCCGGGAACCAGCCGGGGATCCCGGCCGGGCGAGGGGTGGCTGCGGTGTCTTTCGGGCAGTGGCCGGCCTACCTGATCGGTCCGCCGATCATCGGGGCCGTCGCCGGCCTCGTCGGACTGCGGTCGGCACTGGGCGTGCTGGTGATCGCCGCCCTGGCCATCGCGGCGCTGGCCGGACGGATTCGGGAGCCGGGTCAGGCTGCGTCCTGACCCGCTCCTCCGGGCGTCCCGAATCGCACGCTGTGCCGACCCGGTCTGCGCGACCCGGCCGAGTGCACCCCCGCCGCCCCGCCACCCGGCACCCCGGCACCCCGGCACCCCGGCACCCCGGCACCCCGGCACCCCGGCACCCCGGCACCCCGGCACCCCGGCACCCCGGCACCCCGGCACCCCGGCACCCCGGCACCCCGGCACCCCGGC
>JBBQGJ010000149.1:0-14862 GCA_038322925.1 Mycobacteriales bacterium | reverse complement strand
AATGTCGCCGGAGTGCACTGCCTTTTTGGCGTTGAACTTCTTCTGGCGGGGGTCGAATGCATCCCTGAGCCCGTCGCCGATGAAGTTGATCGACAGGCAGATCAGGATGATGAACAGGCCCGGCCACCAGAACAGCCACGGCCGGGTGGCGAACGCGTTCTGATAGCTGGACACCAGGAGGCCGAGCGAAGTATCCGGTGCCCGGACGCCGAAACCAAGGTACGACAAGGCGGTTTCGAGCAGGATCGCACTCGCGATGAGCAGGGTCGCCGCCACCGTGATGACACCCACCGTGTTGGGCAGGATGTGCCGGAAAATGATCCGCGTCGGCTTTGCGCCCAGCGCCCGGGCGGCCTCGACGAATTCCTTCTCCCGCAGCGAGAGGAATTCCCCCCTGATCAACCGTGCCAGCGCCGTCCACAGCACCAGGCCGATGACTATCGCCAGCACGAGCGGACCGGCGCCGCCGAACTTTTGGCCGAGCACCGCGGCGATGACCAGAATCGGGATCGTGATCATGACGTCGGTGAAACGCATCAGAACCGATTCCACCCATCCGCGGTAGAAGCCGGCCATCGCCCCGATGATCACGCCGATCAACGTGCCGACGATGCCGACCACGAACGCGATCAATATCGAGATCTGCGCACCCCGCATGGTGAGGGCGAAATAGTCGCGGCCGAGGTCGTCCTGACCAAACGGATGCAGGCCGATGGCAAACCCGTCCCCGCCGAGGAATGTCGGCCACACGCTCAGGGTCGGCGCGCCGCGGTTGATCACCTTCCCGGGGGTGGAGTAATTCCAGATCCACCAACCGGGAATTCCGGCGAATCCGATCGAGGTGTAAGCAAGCAGGATCACCAGCACCAGGATGGTCAGCGAGATCATCGCGCCGCGATGCCGGAAGAACCGGCGGCGGACCAGCTGGCCTTGGGTGCGCGCAACAATATTGAGTCCCTGCGCGGCGGTGCTGGCTTCGACAGGTCCGGCTCCGGATCCTTCTCCGGCCGCGGCCGCTGCCGCCTTTTCTTCAGTGCTCATGACAACCGAATCCTGGGGTCGAGGAAGCCGTAGGTGATGTCGGCAATCATGTTGAACAACACAATGGCGGTGCCGGTCACCAGGAAGAACCCCATCACCGCATTGGGGTCGGGGATTTTCAAAGCGTCATTGAAGAATCTGCCCATGCCGGACCAACCGAAAACCGTTTCGGTAATGATCGCGCCGCCGATCAGGCCGCCGATGTCGAGTGCCACAATCGTCGTGATCGGGATGAGGGCGTTGCGGAATCCGTGCCGAACGATCACTGTCCGTTCGGTCAGGCCTTTGGCCCGCGCGGTGCGAATGTAGTCGGCGTTCATGACCTCGAGCATCGATGACCGGGTATAGCGGGTGTAGGACGCGATCGAGATCAGCACGATGGCGATCGTCGGTAGGATGAGGTGACCGAGTTGGTCCAGTGTGGTTTCCCAGAAATTACCGGAGAAGTTGGGTGTGGTGGCGCCGATCGTCGCGATCACCACACCGTTGACCTTCGCCGAATAAGCCGGCAACGCCGCCAAGAGGTGGCTAGCGAAGATCAGGCCCCCGCACCCGAATCCGGTCAACATGCAGGCCTTGATGGCCTGCGATCGGTAGAGCCCCCCCATCGCCGCACCGATCCCCGCCGACACCACCAGTGCGACAACGAGCAGTCCGACGATCAGCAGCGCGGTCGGATCGGCCAGGATGGAATCCAGGGCGAAATAGCAGACGAAGCCGACCGCCGCCGTCACCAAGGTGGCGTAGAGCACGATGCGGGAGCGGAAGCCCGCGAACAGCGCCGTCGCCGCCACCGCGGTGATTACCGACATGAGGATCATCAGCACCGGCCCGATGCCGGGCTCGGCGAACCAATCCGTGATGCTGAAATAGATCAGCAGCAGCGCCACTCCGAGGGCGGCTCCGCCGAAGGCCGCGAGCCTTCGCTTCCTTTCGCCGCCGACGATTCCGGCTGCCATCAAGCCGGTGACCGCGGCGGCCAGGACGATGAACCACGGCGGAATGCTGGGGGCCTTGAGCCAGTCGTTGAACTTGATCGCCAGGAATTGCTTCATCAACACCGCGATCCAGAAGACCGGTAGCGAGAAGAAGAGGAACGCCAAGAACGTCACCGAGTAATCCAGGCCCGAATACTGGCGGAGCGCGGTGATCATGCCGATCGATACACCTAGCACGATCGCGATGACGAGCGCGAACACCACCAGCCGGAGCGTCGAACCCATCGCGACCGCCAGGCCACCGCTGACCGGCGCACCTGTCGCGGTATTTCCGAGATCGCATTTTCCGATCAGACAGCCCAGCGCGCCACCCAACCACGCGAAGTACCGCGGAATGATCGGCACATCAAGGCTCAGATTGCGCGTCAACGCCGCGATCTTGTTTGCCTTGCCAGGATCGGTGGACTCAAATAGTGCGGCCCTAGGATCGCCCGCACTTGCGACCAACACGTACACGATGAAAGTCGCACCGAGCAGGACGAAGAACGAGACGAAGAGTCGCCTGATGATGAAGGGAGCCACACAACCTCCGACCCGTCGTTACCGAACGGATGAGGGGCCGGTCGACCGGTTGGGCCGATCGGTCAACACCCGCCGAACCACGGGCCGGGAACTCACGCTTCCGACCCGTGGCCTGATGTGGCGTTCAGGTTCAGTGTGATCCCGACGCCGACCTACTGCAATCAGCCGGTCCGCACCCAATCCTGCATGTTCCAGGTGGCCTGGGTTTGCCCGGCATTCAACACCGGGCCGTCGATGTTGTTTTTGTTGGCGACCACGCCGGGGAAGGTGAAGATCGGGAAGCTGTAGAAGTTCTTCGCCATTCCCTGATCGACCTGGATCAAATATGCCTGGGTCTGCTGCGGGTCGGTGGTCACGACCATCTTGTTCAGCGCCGCGTCGATCTCCGGGTCATTCCAGCCAGAAGTATTCCCCGGACCGGTGGACAAGTAGTTTCCCGGGAGTGACCCGTTGAGGCCCGAACCTGCCCAGGCGAACAACGCGATGTCGTAGTCCCCAGCGGTACGCGTGGGCCCGAACTTGTCGCTCGACAATGGGACGTCCTGGATGTTGAACCCGACCGGATCACAGGCAGCCTTCAGCAACGCCACCTCATTGGTCCGACGCGCGTTCGGATCGATGTGGATGACCCGGATGGTCTTGCCGGCCTCCTCCCCGGAGGCCACATAGGCGGCCTTGGCCCCTTCGATATCGGGCTCGGCAAACGCCTCGAAGCCAGAGGCCGCGGCGACGGTGTCATAGCCCTCCTGAAAGTCCATGATCATCAGCGAGTTGAGCAACTTCGCGTCCGGATTCGACGGAACGATCAGGTTGTCGACGATCTGCTGTCGCGGTGCACACTTGAACAACGCCTCACGGAGCTTCTCGTTGGCAAAGCCGTTCTTAACACTGAGGTCCATGTGTTCGTAGGTGAACAGCGAGCCGAGATGGGGCTTGACCGAGTCACCGAGCGCCGCAAGGGCCGAGTTGGTGTCGGGGCCGGGCTGCGGTTCGATCACGTCGACCTCGCCAGAGGCAAGCGCGGAGACCTGCTGATCCTGGTCGATGTACCGGATCACGATGGTGTCGGTCTTCGGTGGGGTGCCCCACCACTTGTCGTTCTTCTTCAGCGTTACCGACTGACCGGGATCCCACTCGGCCACGTAGTACGGTCCCGAGGACGGAATCAGCGAGGCGTCCGGAAGGCCCTTGGCCTTGTCCAGAGTCCATCCGGTATTCCAGAAGGCCGCCAGCTTGGTCAGTGTCGGCATGTCGTCAGACTCGACGGCCTTCACGATGGCCGCCTTGTCAAGGCCGGCGGCCTTGGCAACCACCTGAGCGGGCAGGATGCTGACATCCACGGACGTGGCCATGGCGGCCTGCCAGTCGACAAACGGCGTCTCGTAGATCATCGTGATGCTCTTGTCGCCATCCGCACAGGTCGGCTTCTGCGTCTGGTCGATCCCGGAAGTATTGGCGACGTCGAACAGATACGCCGGCGCGGCAGGAACCGCGTTCGGCTGATTGATGGTGCCGTCCTTGTTGTACCGACCCGATTTCGCTGCCCAGAGCAGCAGGAAGTCGGCACAATCGATCGGCGTGCCGTCCGACCAGACGGCCTTGTCGTCAAAGGTGTATTTGACCGTCAATGGGCTGTCCGAGACCTTCTCGAGCGTGCCGAATTCGGTGTCAAGTTTCACCGACCCTTTCTCGTCGACAAACGAGAACCCGCGGAGCACCTGATTGAGGACGACCTGATTGGCCGTCGCTGAACCCGACGCGGTGCCGGCGTTGTAGTCGTACCATTCCTGTTCCTGGGCGTAGGTGATCGTGCCGCCCTCGGTCCCCCCGCCGCCGGAGGCGGCGGTCTCGGTACCACCGTCGCCGGCCGACGACGCCGATGTGGCGCTGCTCGACGACGAGTTGTCGCTGCTGCCGCCGCAGGCGGCGAGCACGAGTGCTGCTGCAGCGGCCAGAGCAGTGAGACTCACTGCCCGAGTTCTGTTCATTGACGGTCCTCCTCGAGAAGTCGACCGCACGCCACCGAACGGCCCCCATCGACCGCTCTTGGAATCGGGTGCGACGAACTTCACTGTTTATCTGACTTCACGACCTTACGAGGTGTCCCAACATCAGGGCACATCGACTCGGCAATCGTGACACAAGGGTGATCGCCGAACCCTCCAGTGGTTCCCCGAAGCGGGCAGCGTGAAACGAATCGCCCGCAAATGCGGATGAGCTTCATCCATTCGGACCACTGGGAGGAAAATCTCCACCCTCCGGGCTGCCACTGCGCGTGATCTCCGGCCGACGAAGGACTACCGTGCGTTATTGAATCCGGCCGATTAGCCCACCGGCCAGTCCGGTAGCCCCGCCAGCGGGCCGGTCCACAACCAGCCGTCGTGCGGCCCGTCCAGCACCGCGGACAGCCCCGGCGAGACGGCGAAGACCGTCGACAATTCCGCAAGCGGAAGCACCGGGAGGTTCGCCCACAGACCTGGGTCGGCCGCTTCCACGCCTGATTGCCCGGTGATCGCGTCGACGAGGATCTTCTGGGTGGCAGCGTTGCAGTATCCGGACAGATTGCCCGTCCGCAGCGGTTCGGTGGCTGCGCCGGTGTCCGCGCTGGTGTCCGCGGTACCGCCGGTGTCACCGACCACCGCGGGTGGCGTGCCGCCTGCACGGCCCGACACCGAGGTGGCCGGCGTCGTCGGTGGGGTCGAGGAGGAGGTCGGCGGCACCAACGGATCGTCCGGCTCGCCGCCGGTCGTGGTGCCCGGCCGTGGGCAGCCGAAGGAGGAGGCGGCCGCCGCCGCGTCCTTCGAGTCGCGTGGCACCGCGACCAGTGCCAGGTCGAGAGTTCCTGCAGCGACACGGGTTTCGAGCAGGCTGGGGGCGTTGTCGGCGAGCAGGTCGACTTCGATACCGCTGGACCCGAGCTGGCGCTGGATGGTGCGGGCGGCAGCCGCGACGCGGGGATTGCCGGTGGGGTAACCGAGCGTCAGCCGTAGCACCTCGCCGTTCCGGGTCGCATACAGGCCGTTGCGCAGGTACCCGGCCGCGGTCAACGCACCCTGCGCCGCGATGGGGTCGGCGGTGACCGCGCCCGCCCCGGTCGACGTGTCCGGCTCGGCTCCCTGGGCGGGCAGCCGCACCTGCGAGGTCACCACGGCCGCCCCGTCGACCCAGCCGCCGGACAGATCGGTACGGACGATGGCCGGAGAGATACCGGCCGCGATGGCGGCCCGCAGGTCCGCGGACGAGGTCGGCCCCGTGGTGGTGTTGAAGATCAACTGCGTGGTCGCGGGCAGCGGCACCGTGGTGCGCCGGTCCGCCGGGATGGACTCCTCGACGGAGGCGACGGTGTCGGCGTCCGGTTCCAGCCAGAGGGCCTGCACATCGCCGCGGGAGAACGCCGCGATCAGGTCGGTCGGGTCGCCGAGCCGGAGCACCACCGCCGCCGGCCCGGGCGGCGTGCCCCAGTACTTGTCGTTGCGGGCCAGCAGCACCTGGCCGGTGACCCGGTCGTAGGAGTTCATCTTGTACCGGTTGCCGGACACCGGGATATCGGAAGTGAGCGCGGCGCCCCACCCGCCGGGAAAGTCCTTCATGATGTGGCTCGGCAGCAACGGGGAGAACAGCGTGGGCCAGTCTGCGAACTCGGCCGCGAACTCCACGTCGACCGTTTTGCCGGCGTCCCGCGAGCGGATCTGGCTGATCAACCGGTAGCCGGCGGGGTCGACGGTGGCGGGTTGGGCGACGAGTTGGTCCCGCAGGTAGGAGAAGTCCTCGGCGGTGATCGGGGTGCCGTCCGACCACGACGCCTTGCCGTCGAGCGTGTAGGTGACCGTGAACGGGTCCAGCGAGGTGATCGTCGCCGAATCGACCACGTCCGGGTCGGGAATGCTGCTGCCGTCCGGCTGGACGACGAAGACGGACGGCAGCACCAGCGAGGCGACGGCCTGGGTGGCTCGGGAGAAATCGGCGATGGCGTGCGGGTTGAAGCCGCTGATCGGGCCGGACGACCCGTCCATCCCGACGACGACGGTGCCGGCTCCCGGTGGCGTACTCGGCACCGACGACGCCCCGCTGGGAGCGATCGGTGGCGGCAGGTTCGGCGGGGTGCAGGCCGCGATCAACCCGAGCTCTGCCACCAGGACGGCGAGCAGCGCCACGGACCGCGCCACGGACCGTACCGGCGCGAGCAGCCGATGACCGCGTCGCCACACCCGCCCCACCCTACTGATCCAGAGACGGACCCCGGCCCTTCCCGTTCCGACCGAACGGGCAGGTCAGTTCTTCCGGGAGCGCTGCTTGGCCCGGTCGTTGGCGGCCAGGATGACCTTGCGGATCCGCGCAGCCACCGGCGTCACCTCGACGCACTCGTCGTCGGAACAGAACTCCAGCGCTTGCTCGAGTGACAGCGACCGCGGCGGGATGAGGTGCACCAGCTCGTCACCGCTGGACTGCCGCATGTTGGTGAGCTTCTTCTCCTTGGTGATGTTGACGTCCATGTCGTCGGACCTGGAGTTCTCGCCGACGATCATGCCCTCGTACACCTCGGTGGTCGGCGGCACCAGCAGCGTGCCGCGTTCCTGCAAGTTGAACATGGCGAACGGGGTCGCCCTGCCGGACCGATCGGCGACCAGCGAGCCGGTCGGGCGGCCACGCAGATCGCCGGCCCAGGCCTCGTAGCCGTCGAAGACGTGGTGCGCGATCCCGGTGCCCCTGGTGTCGGTGAGGAACTCCGTGCGGAAGCCGATCAACCCGCGGGAGGGCACGTGGAACTCCATCCGCACCCAGCCGGTGCCGTGGTTGATCATCGCCTCCATCCGGCCCTTGCGGACCGCCAGCAGCTGGGTGACCCCGCCAAGGTAGTCCTCGGGGACGTCGACGGTGAGCCGTTCGAACGGCTCGTGCACCTTGCCGTCCACCACCCTGGTGACGACCTGCGGTTTGCCGATCGTCAGCTCGAAACCCTCCCGGCGCATGGTTTCGACCAGGATGGCCAGCGCCAGCTCGCCGCGGCCCTGCACCTCCCAGGTGTCCGGGCGCTCGGTGGTCAGCACCTTGATCGACACGTTGCCGACGAGCTCGGCGTCCAGGCGGTTCTTCACCTGCCGCGCGGTGAGCTTCGTGCCGCCATCGCGACCCGCGAGCGGGCTGGTGTTGATGCCGACGGTCATCGAGATCGCCGGTTCGTCTACGGTGATCCGCGGCAGCGCCACCGGATTCTCCGGGTCCGCCAGCGTCTCCCCGATGGTGATCTCCGCGATGCCGGCCACCGCGATGAGGTCGCCGGCGGTCGCCAATTCGACCGGCACCCGATCCAGCGCCTCGGTGATCAGCAGCTCGGTGATCTTCGTCCGGGCCACGGTGCCGTCCTGCCGGATCCAGGCGACCTGCTGACCCTTGCGGATAGTGCCCTCGACCACCCGGCACATGCCGATCCTGCCGAGGAACGGCGAGGCGTCGATGTTGGTCACCTGGGCCTGCAGCGAGTGGCCCTCGGTGTACGTCGGTGCCGGGATGGCCTCCAGCAGAGTGTCGAAGAGCGGATCGAGGTTCTCGCTGTCCGGCAGCTCGCCATTGGCCGGCTTGTTCAGCGATGCGCGGCCGGCCCGGGAGGCGCAGTACACGATCGGGAACTCGATCTGCTCGTCGTCGGCGTCCAGGTCGAGGAAGAGCGCGTAGGTCTCGTCCACGACCTCGTCGATGCGGGCGTCCGGCCGGTCGGTCTTGTTGATCACCAGCACCACCGGGAGCCGCGCGGACAGCGCCTTGCGCAGCACGAACCTGGTCTGCGGCAACGGCCCCTCCGAGGCGTCGACCAGCAGCACGACGCCGTCCACCATCATCAGCGCCCGCTCGACCTCGCCACCGAAGTCGGCGTGCCCGGGCGTGTCCACGATGTTGATCACCATGTCGCCCCGGCGCACCGCGGTGTTCTTGGCCAGGATGGTGATGCCCTTTTCGCGCTCCAGGTCGCCGGAGTCCATCACCCGATCGGTGACCGCCGAGCCGATCCGGAACGCGCCGGACTGCCAGAGCATGGCGTCGACCAGAGTGGTCTTCCCGTGGTCGACGTGGGCCACGATGGCAACGTTGCGGAGGTCATTTCGGGTAGGCACTGCTCGGCACTCCTAGGAATTCAGGTGGTCGCTCCGGTCGAACCGCAGCGATGAGTCGGCCACCCACCCGGTGAGAAACCGGCGCAGTGCAGCCCTCCAATTCTACGGGTGAGGCCGCGGCCGGCGGAGCCGCCGCGAGCGTGACGGCCTCGCACCGCGTCGCGGGCGCACGTCTCCTAGAGGCTCTGGTACCAGCCACACCAGCCACCCAGGAGCCACGCCGTGGCAGCGATCGGAGGAGCAATGTCCGACCAAACGCCCCCGTCCGGCGACTTCCCGCTCGGCCTCGACGGGCTGCCCGACCTGCCGTTACGGGTGCTGGAGGACGACGAGAACGTCCCGCCGCGACCCGAGGAAACGCTGGCCGACTGGGAGCGCACGGACCCACAAGCGCCGTGAGCGCACGGTCGCAACCGGGTCAGCCACCGGGTCAGCAGCGTCACACCCGGATGACCTCGATCCCACCCACCTCGGCGAGCACATCGAAGTCGGCGTCCTGGGTGACGATGGGCAGACCGTGAGCGGCGGCGGTCGCGGCGATCCACAGGTCATTGACGTTGACTCGCCGATGTTGCTCGGCGAGCAGCAGCCGAAGTCGCGCCCAATGTTCGGCAACATTCTGCGTGACGGGCAAGAGCTCCAGATTCTGCAGCCGAGCGACGGTCGCGAGTCGCCGCGAGCGGGTCGGCGTGTCCCGCGCCGCAAGCACCCCCGCCGTCAGCTCGGCAAAGGTGATCACAGACGCGGTCCATGCATTCGGCAGCACGTCGACGTCCACGCGCCGGCCGGATTCCGCTGCGATGAACACCGATGTGTCGACGAGCGCACGCGCGGGCGGATCGGTCACCCAAGGGTCTGTCACCACAGGGGGTCGAGGTCGTCTGTTGTGTCCCCTGCCAGGAGCTTCAGGTCATCTCTCAGGCCCGGATCTGCTTGACCGTTCAGTAGGAGGTCCAGCAGCTCCTCGCGCGGGATCCAGCGACGGCGGACTGGTGCGGGCAGTGCCGTGAGCCGGGCGGCCGGCTTGCCGTTCACGGTGATCACGATGTCCTCGCCGGCTGCGGCACGCCTGATCAACCCTGCGGTGTCGTTACGCAGTTCGCGGGAGGCCACTTCCGTCATTCGACAAGTGTAGGCCGCGCGTAGCACAATGTGCCAACGTTGCTCCGGGTTCGCTGTCGGGGCCTACAGCACCTTGGACAGGAAGTCCTTGGTGCGCTGGTGCTGCGGGTTCGCGATGACCTCACGCGGGTTCCCGGACTCGAGCACGATGCCCTCGTCCATGAACGTCAGCGTGTCACCGACCTCGCGGGCGAAGCCGATCTCGTGGGTGACGACGATCATCGTCATGCCGCCGGCGGCCAAGTCCCGCATGACATCGAGCACCTCGCCCACGAGTTCCGGGTCGAGCGCGCTGGTGGGCTCGTCGAACAGCATGAGCTGTGGGTGCATGGCCAGCGCCCTGGCGATCGCCACCCGCTGCTGCTGACCGCCGGACAGCTCCGACGGGTAATAGTCGGCGCGGTCGGCCAGCCCGACCCGCTCGAGCAGCGTTATGGCCTCGTCCTTGCACTGGCTCTTCTTGCGACCGAGCACCTGGTTCGGCGCCTCCATCACGTTGCCCAGGGCCGTCATGTGCGGGAAGAGGTTGAACCGCTGGAAGACCATGCCGATGTCCCGCCGGCGCTGGGCGACCTCGCGATCCTTGAGTTCGTAGAGCTTGTCGCCCTTCTGCCGGTAGCCGACCAGGTGCCCGGACACCGACAACCGGCCACCGTCGATCTTCTCCAAGTGGTTGACGCAGCGCAGGAAGGTGGACTTGCCGGAG
The DNA here is from genome assembly GCA_038322925.1 of Mycobacteriales bacterium. Classification (GTDB taxonomy): domain Bacteria; phylum Actinomycetota; class Actinomycetes; order Mycobacteriales; family Nakamurellaceae; genus Nakamurella. Next base: position 4,363 of record JBBQGJ010000149.1, on the reverse strand, counting down.
CCCGACGGCCCCAGCAGACAAGCCACCTCGCCGGCCTTGACCTGCATGTCGATTCCCTTGAGCACCTCGACGAAACCGTACTTCTTGTGGACCTGCTCGGCGAGCACCACGGGTGCGCCGGCTTCGGCGTCGTTCTCGTCCATCGGGCTCACAGCCGTCCTCCCATCTCCAGCTTCGGCTTGGCCCGAGGCTTGCCCCGCGCGGTTCCGCGGCCGAACCGTCGTTCCAGGAAGTACTGCCCCACGGACATCACCGAGGTGAAGGCCAGATACCAGATGCTTGCCACTACGAGCAGCGGGATCTGCTTGTAGTTGCTCCCGTAGATCAGCTGCGCGGTGCCGAAGAGCTCCAGAATCGCGGCCACGCTGAGCAGCGAGGTGGTCTTCAGCATGGAGATGGTCTCGTTGCCGGTGGGCGGCACGATGATGCGCATCGCCTGCGGGAGCACGATGCGCCGCATCACCTTGAGCCGGGTCATGCCCAGTGCCTCGGCGGCCTCCGTCTGGCCCGGGTCCACCGAGGTGATCCCGGACCGGACGATCTCCGCCATGTAAGCCGCCTCGTTAAGCCCCAGTGCCAGCAGACCGCCGACGATCACCGGGATCAGCTCGGTGGTGTTGAAGTACAGGAATTGCGGACCGAACGGAATGCCGAGGCTGACGAACCGGTAGAGCTGGCCCAGGAACACCCAGAAGATGATCTGGACCAGCACCGGGGTACCGCGGAAGAACCAGATGTAGATCCACGCAACGCCCTTGACGATCGGGTTGACCGACAACCGCATGACGGCCAACACCACACCGAGGCCGATGCCGATGATCATCGCCGCGATCGTCACCCAGACCGTCAGCCAGACTCCCTTGAGGATCTGCGGGGAGAACAGGTACTGCCAGACCGTCGACCAACCCCACGCCGGGTTCGTGATGAAGCTGTTGAGCAACATCGCGGCCAAGACCAGCAAGACGGCCGCGGAAACGTAGCGCCAGGGATGACGCTGCGGAATCGCCTTCATCGGCAGCGGAGCATCCCGGGGCGGCACCGTTGGATCGGTCACGGTCGTCATCGTGTTGTCCTCGTCTGGATGTCAATCAACCGGCGGGCGGTCATTCATTCACTGAGTAGCTCCATTGACGGCGGCGGTGGTGATCGCACCGGCACCAACACCCCAGTTGTCCAGGATCTTCATGTACGCACCGGAATCGATCAGCTTCTGCATCGCCTGCTGCACGGAGGTCGTCAGGGCCGCGGGATCCTTGGGTAGCGCGACGCCGTACGGCGCAGTGCCCTGGTCCTGGCCGACCTTCTCGAACTTGTCGCCGGTCTGCTTGACGGCGTACGCCACGACCGGGGTGTCGGCCAGGTAGGCGTCGATGCGGCCGGCCGCCAGCGCGGAGTTGACGTCGGTCTGCTTCGGGAAGCCCTGGGCGATCGGCGCCGGCTTGCCGGCGTCCGCGCAGGCCTTGACCACCGAACCGTCGACGGTCGCGTCATTCAGCAGATCCAGCTGGGTAGTGCCGTTCTCCGCACCGACCGGGCGACCGCACAGGTCGGTGGCGGTGGTGATGTTCTGCGGGTTACCGGCCAGCACCATGGTCGAGGTCCCGGCCTCGTAGTAGGTGACGAAGTTGACGGACTCTTCGCGTGCCTTGGTGTCGGTGAAGGACGACAGCGACATGTCGTACCGGCCGGCGTTGATGCCCGCGATGATGCCGTCGAAGCTGGCCGGTTCGATGGTGACCTTCAATCCGAGAACCTGGCCGAGCGCGTTGGCCAGGTCGATGTCCATGCCGATCGGGTCGTTGCTGCCCTCGGCCAGGAATTCGTTGGGCGCGTAGCTGGCGTCGGTGGCCACGACGATCGCGCCCGACTGCTTGTACTTGTCCGGCAGCGTCGCCGCGATCGCATCGTCCTTGGTCAGGTTGAGATTCAGCGGGGACGGAACGGCCTCCGAGACGGCGGCTGACGAACCGGCGGCGCTCGATCCCGTCGAGGTGGCGGCGTTGGACGTGCTCTCCGAACCGGGGGCGGTCGTGCTCCCCCCGCACGCGGTCGCCAGGAGAAGGACTCCAAGTGCGGCGATGGTGTATCTGGTTTTTCGCGACGACACGGTGTGCAACAGCAAGGTCTCTCCCGGGCGATTGATGGCGCCACCGCAACGCTGCGGTGGTGGTGATATTCACCGCATCCTGCCACGCCGATGATGACGACCGTGTGTCATCAGCGCACCGAATTCACCCGGTCACGACGTGCGACGATAGGCCGATCGTGCGCCCGTCACCCCGAAGGGCCGAGTCGACGCTGGAGCTCCCAGCCCAGCATCGCGCGCTGAAGATCGCCCAGCACCTGGCGGTCCGCCGGTAACCAGTCGACCGTGTGCAGGTCCCTGGCGTCCAGCCAGCGCAGCGCATCATGTTCGGTCGGCTCCGGCCGGCGCCCACCAGCGGGCTCGACCTGGTAGCAGCGAAGCACCGAGTTGTCGCCGAGATCGATGTCCCGGCCGACCCGACCGGCCACGACGGCGTCGATGCCGAGTTCTTCGGCCAGTTCCCGGCGCACCGCCTGCTCGTCGGTCTCCCCCGGCTCGACCTTGCCGCCCGGCAGCTCCCACAAACCGGCGACCTCGGGCGGACCGGCCCGACGCGCGGCCAGCACCTTCTGATCCACGATGATCGCCGCACCGACCACGACCACCGGCTCACGGGCGACCAGCGTCGCGATGCCCAGCAGCATCTGCGCGGCGTGCAAGATCCGCCGGCGCAGCAGCGGGGTCAGGAACTCGGGTGTCGCGACGATCCGGCACTCGACGGTGGCCACCGTGCCGGCCGCGGTCGCGGCCGTCTGCATGCTGATCCGGCAGGTTCGCAACGGGCCGCTGACCAGCGTGAACGACGGCACCGGGCGGGGCGGGGCGTGCCGGCCGACGGGGACAGACGGGTCCAGGTCAGGGTCGCGATCGGCACCGCCGGGACTTTCGACCTCGAGGATCAACGACCGGGGCGCGAGGTGCGCTGCCTTGGTCAGCCGAGCGATGGGGCCGTCGGCGCTGATCCGCAACAGATCTCCCGACCGCAGTGCGGCTCGCGCACCAGTCGCGGGTCCCGCGACCTCGAGCCTGACGCCGAGCGCCGTGGCGGTCCTGGTCCAGGTGTCCGTACGCCCGAGCGCCCGTCGCACCGCACCCTCCGGTGCGTCGATGATCAAGCTCGCGCGCAAGGGATTCACGATCGAAGCCTGCCACGCCGTCGTGGTCAGGCGGGAATGCGGGCGGCCCCGGCGGGGTCGAACCGCAGACACACCCGCTCCCCCACGCCGGCCAGGCAGTCCGTCCCACCGACGGCCTGCACGACGCCCCAGGTGTCGGTGTCCACCGTGAACGTCACGCCGTCGGGCGCCGGCGCGACCATCAGCACCCGGCCGTGCACCGCACCCTCCGGGTCCGCCACCAGCGCCGATGGGCGCAGCGCCAGCCGGGCATCGGGCGGCCCACCGTGCCGAACCGCGCCGTCGGCGACAAGGCGGTCGGCGTGTTCGCTGTCCCCGATGGCCGTGTGCACCGAGGTGTATCCGACGAACCGCGCGACCCACTCGTCGGCCGGTTCGGTCCACACCTCGCGCGGGGTGCCCTGCTGACGTATCGATCCCGAGCGCATCACCGCCACCCGGTCCGCGACCGCGAAGGCCTCACCTTGGTCGTGCGTGACGAAAAGCGCCGTCGTCCCCGTGCTGGTGAGCACCGACTTCAGGTCCGCCAGCAGAAGCTCGCGCAGCGACCGGTCCAACGCCGCGAGCGGTTCGTCGAGCAGCAGCAGCCGCGGACGCGGGGCCAACGCCCTGGCCAATGCCACCCGCTGCGCCTCTCCCCCGGACAGCGTCGACACCCGTCGCGAGCCATAGCCCACGCGCTGGGGCGCCCCTCGGCCGGTGGGCTGATCAATCGGTGCAACGCATCCACGGCAATCGGTCCGAGCGTGCCACGACATCGCGCTATCCAATCTGCCGTACGGATAGACATCCGCACTCGTGCGTAACCCGGCCGCCTATGCCTCCCGTGGTCTCGCGCAGTCTACGACGGCGGAGACCGGTGACGAAACGCCGCGGACCAGGCCCGCGGAGCCGCTCAGAACGGCGGTTCGTCGGGGTCGACGCGCCGGCCTTCGGTGGGCGTGTCGGTGACATCCCATCTGACAGCGTCCGAGTCACAGGATCCGCCGTGATCGTCGCTGTCCTGAGACGAAACTAAATGGTGAGGTGGCATGCGGAATCGACCCGTGGATCGCGGGTGAGTTCGGGCATGTTGTTAGGGGCCGAAGAATGCGGTCTTCGTCGGCGATCAGGCCGCCGGTGTGATGGTCACCTCGTATCC
>JBBQGJ010000148.1:0-14944 GCA_038322925.1 Mycobacteriales bacterium | reverse complement strand
CGGACACCGGCAGCTGGCTGGACGTGCTGTCCCTGGCAGAGCTGTACGGCGACGACCCGGACACCGTGAGCCGGGTCGGCGGCTGGCTGAACGGCCGGCCGGACCAGGCGCTGGACGGGCTGGACCTGGCCGAGCACGTCGACCGGCCCGGTGACCCGGACTGGGCGGTGTTCGCGGCGATCGACGAACTACCCGCGCTGCAGGTCATCTCGTGGACGGTGACCGCCCAGGACCTCCTCGAGGCGTGCGAGCAGCTCACCGAAACGGGCGGCGACGGGGACGCGGACCGGGTCCGCCGTTCTGCCGCGGCGATCGCCGGGCTCGCGGGCACCAACCTGCGCGGCCTGCCCGACGACGGCGGCCTCAGCGTCACGGGCGACGGTGATCCCCGGCCCGATGCTCCTCCGGGGGCCACGGCGGAGGGCGTGAACGCGGAGAGCCTCTGGTGGGACGGGATGGCGAATCGGATCCGGCTGTTCACCGGCGGCCCGACAGAACTGCTCGACATCCTGGTCCGGGACATGGCGGACCGGCTCGCGATCATCCTGGATCTTTACGCGCCCGACGCCGAAACCCTGTTAGGCGCGGACCCGCAGCCCTGACCAGCTCCGGAACGCGTTGCGGGTGCAGCGTCAGTCGACGTCCACGACGTCGGCGCGGCGGAGCCAGTGGTACTCGGCCGGCGACCCCACCGCCACCAGGACATGCGTGTGTCCCGAGTAGCGGACCGAACGCCCCGGCGTGAACTCCTCGGTGCCGTCCATCCGCACCAGCCTGGCGATCACCCGCCGCGGTTCCCCGCCGGGCCGGGCCGGGATGTTCGTTGGTTTCTCGACGTTCATGTATTCGGCCACGTCGACAGTCTATCGAACACACGTTCGAGCCGATAGTTCGGAGCCATCCGTTTACCACCCGAGGGAGGGACCGCGAGCCCGTCGCCAGTGGATCGTCCGAACCCGGACCTGCCGGACCGCCCGTGGTCGCCGCACACATCACCGGCATGCCCGCAGCCCTGACCGTCGACAGCGTCGCAGAACTCGCCGCGACGCTCGCCCACACCTCCGCACTGCTCCGCGAAGACGACTCCGGCTACCCGGCGTTCCGGACCGTCACCCCCCACCTGGCCGACACGGAGCGCCGCCGCCATTGGGACGCCCTGCTCGACGCCGCCCGCCGGCAACTCGCGCTCGACGACCCGGCAACAGGCTGCGACGCGGCGCTCCACGCACTCGACAACGCCACCGCCACAACGGATCCCACGCACGCACTGCTCGGCCTCGACCCGCAGGACTACCGGACCGTCAACGACGCGGACCGGCCCGGCGAGAACGACTACGACGGCTACGACACCGCCGCGCTGGCGCTCGACCTCGCCACCCGGTGGGACGACGAACTGGTCAGGCGCGCCCGTCAGGCGGTCGACCCGAACCCAGACCGAACCGCGGCAACCACCCGCGCAGAGTCGACGAGCGGATGTTGACCCACTGGTCGCGGAGTCGGGCCGAACCCGTGTTTCGCCGATCGGCGCGCCAGGGGGTACAGCCATGACGAACCTCGTGCACCCCCGACGACAGCCGCAGCCAGAGCCTGGCGACCGCTGACAGCCGGGCGGGACGCGGTGGCATGGCCCCCGAGGGTTATGCGGGGATGGTGGAGCCGATGATCCGGTACCGATCCGGGCCGGTGCGCGTGAACAACGGATGCGAGGAACTCAGGCGTCCGCCGGCGGAGGTGCGGCTGTACCCGGCGGTGGTCAGCACGGCGATCATGTCCTGCCGGGTGAGGTCGCGGTCGCGGGCCGTGTCGACGATCGCCCGGTACCGGGCCGGCACGACGGTCTCCGGCGGGGGATGCCAGGAGCCGTCCGGCGCGGTGGTGGCGCCGACGGCGGTGAGCCCGGCGGCCAGGCCGTTTCCTGTGAGCGGCGAGCGGGTGCGGAACTGGTGGGACCGGGTGACTGCGGCGAGCAGGGTGTCCAGGGGTAGCGGGCCGACCGCGGCCAGCACCCTCGCGGCAGCGCGGGCCGCCTGCAGCTGCGCCGGCGGCACCGGCGAAGCGAACGTCGCCCGTCCAACCCGGGGCGGCCGAACCGGTGAGGGCAGTCCGAGAGTGCCGGCGGCCCTGACCCTCGCGCGGTGGTCATCGCCGGGGTTCGAGGCCCGCGTCACCTCGGTGATCACCTCGTCGGTCAGCGGGATCCGGGTACCGGCCCCGCGCGCCGCCGCGACCAGGTTCGACACGGTCCTGGACGTGACGCGGTGCCGGGCCGCGATCTCCGCCAGGCGCTCCGCCGGGTGCCCGGCCAAGCCGTGGTAGTCCAGAAAAAGCCGGACACGGTCGGGGTGCAGCGGCCCGAACACCCGATACGCCAGTTGCGACAGCACCTCGGTGGGCGACCGGCCCGGCAGCGGGACACCGTCACGCACCCCGTGACCGTACGCGACCCGACCCGATTCGAGATCCCCTGGCGGGACCATTTGTTCTATTCGTGCTGGAGAGGTCGGTGCCCGAGCGGTGCCCGCGTCCACCGACCGCCAAATCGCGACCAGCGTCAACGTTCTACCTGACCGAAAAGCATTTCGTGAAGCCGGTCAAGTTCGCGCAGGCCGAGCAGTGCCAGGAGCTCGCTTTCAGCGGAGGTCCATGCCACCCGCACTGCTCGAGCATTCCGTGGCCGCCGGTGGCGCAGGCGATGTCACCGGCGGGCGTCGGATGACCCGGAAAGCTTGTACCCCAAGTCATCCTGCCGGCAGGCTATGCGGCCAAGCGGTTCTCGCGTCGCTACGAACACCCAGTCATTCCGGACTTGCGACACCAGGGAATGACGTTCGGCGTCTCGGTGAGCGCTATCGGGCGGTACAAAACACGAAGACCATATCGTCGAAATCACCGGCTCGACGCCGGTACGCGGCACTTGGTCAGACGGCGGAGACGTCTGATGCCTGCGGTCCCTTGGCGCCCTGGCTGACGGTGTAGGTGACTTTCTGGTTCTCGTCGAGGGACCGGTAGCCGGTGCCGGTGATCGCCGAGAAGTGGACGAACACATCGGGTCCGCCGCCGTCAGGAGTGATGAAGCCGAAGCCCTTCTCCGCGTTGAACCATTTGACGGTGCCTTGAGCCATTGTGTTCTCCCAATGTCGACCGTTCACCGGGTGGTGCGCGGGCGGTGACCAGGGTAATCGGCGGTGTCGGGCTACGGACGCCGCCGCCCGGTGCCCGGTCACGGCCCTGCCCGCGAGCCCGCCGAAGTGGTTCAGGTTCGGCCGATGCAGATGGTGCGGCCGGGGCGGACGTGGCCGGAGGTGTAGGTGACGGTGTCGATGGTGGCCCCGTCGGAGTCGGACAGGATAAGGGTGTCGCCCTTGTTCCCCAGGGCCAGTCCGCCGCCCAGAGTGATCTGCGTGGCCGCCCCGCCGGCGAGTGCGCCGGTGAGGGCATGCCGGCCACCGGCGGCGTCGGCCAGGTGCCATCCGGCGAGGTCGATGCCGCTGCCGGTGGTGTTGATCAGGGTGACGGTTTCGTGGCCGCGGTCGACGCCGGCGGGGTCGGGCAGCGCGGCCAGGATGACCAGGTCCCCGGCGGCGTGCGGGCGGAGCCCGGTGTTCGTGCCCGGTGGTGCGGGGTCCGGGGCGATGACGAACTCCTCGGGCCACACGGTCCGCTGAACGGTGTGCCCGGCGGCGGTGATGACGTCGTGCAGGTTCCCGGGCCGGGCTGGGTCGGCCAGCAGCAGGAGCGCGTCGTCGCGGTTGACCGGGTCCGCGCGCAGCCAGGTGTCGAAGCCGTCGAAGTCGGTGAACCCGGCCGCGAGGTAGGGGACGATGCGGCGGAACAGTTTGGGCCAGATCACCAACTCTCCTCCAGCGCAGCCAGATCCGGGATCGTCGCTGCACTGTTGGGGTCGGCGGTGGACCGGGCCCGGATCCCGGCGCCGGCGGTACGGGCCGCCCGGGAGACGTCCGCGAGGTGGGCGCGCAGGTCAGCGGGCAGGTGTCGTAGAACGCCGGGTAGGTCAGCCCTGCATTGAGCAGGGTGGCGTTGATCGAGGTGTCGACCCGCGGGTTGTCCAGGAACACCTTCGCACCGTCGGGTTCGGCGGGGTCACCGGGGTAGATGAACCCGATCATCCGGCCGTTGGCGTCGATGCCGTTGGACAGCACATAACCGCGGACGGAGTCCTGGTCGGCGTGGTCGACGTTGTGGGGGCGTCGGGGAAGAACGTGACGCCGGTGAACCCGAGCTGGGTGAGCAGCGCGTCGCGGGCGGCGTTGGCGCCGGCGAGTTCCTGGTGGTCGTTGTCGAAGTGGGTTTCCAACGCGTCGATGGCTTCCAACCGGACCGAGATCCCGCGGGAGTTGATCTGTGCAGGACGGCCGGAGCGCCGCGGCAGGGTGTCCACCAGGGCGGGGGTGTCCGGTTTGAATTTCACGGTGTCCCCGTCGAGTTGCGGTCCCTGCCGCGGGAGGTCGGGGTACCGGATGACGAACGACCCGCGCAGCACCGTGTATCCCATTGCCCGCACCCCCGGAAACGAAATGACCCGACCCGTGGCTGATTGTCCGTCGCCGCGGGGTTTCGCTCACCCGAATTACTCTGGGGCAAAATGCTGGTGACCATCGGGGTTCGACAGGCCGATGGATTTCCAACCGGTCGGGCAGTGCTGGGAGTTCGCTGTGGGGTGAGAGTCGATGACACCCGTTCCATGCCGGGGCGGTGCTCCAGCACCTGGCCGGGACCGCAACCCGGCCGTGCTGGGGCCGTCCGGAACCACCGGCCGGCGTCGATCGCACCGGAGAGTGTCCCCGATCACAGCTTGGACAAAACGCTGGCCGGAGGGCACAAATCAGGCGGCGTCCGCGTTACTGATCCAAGCATCACCAGGCTCGGCAGGCTGAGTCAATCCATCGGCGATGGAACAACCTTGGGAGTCCCACCATGGCAACAGCAACCGATTACGACGCGCCTCGCCGCAGCACCGTCGAGGACACCGAGACCGAGTCGCTGGACGCGATCACCACGGCCCGGAAGGACGCGCAATCCCCGGACGTCGACCTCGACGAGGGCGACACCGCGGAGAGCGTGGAACTGCCCGGCGCGGATCTGTCCGGCGAGGAGCTGACGATGCCGGTGATCCCGAAGCAGGCCGACGAGTTCACCTGCGTCTCCTGTTTCCTGGTCCAGCACCGCAGCCGAATCGCCTCCGCGGCCGGCGGACAGACGATCTGCATTGATTGCGCCTGACCCAGCGTTGTCTCCACGGTGGCGACGGGCCGGTGGGGGCTCGTCTGCCGTCTGTGGAGGAACCGCAGCTCACCGAGGAAGGTCTGGCTCAAGGACTACAGACGAGCCTCGTGACCGTCACGTGTTACCCGAACGAGGGAGGTGAAGATACGGCCGATCGTGCCGTATCACCCGTTCGCGCCACTGCGATATACTCTCCGTAGCGCCTTCGTTCGGCGCAGGGGAGACCAAAATGAAGAAACTAATCCACGAGCCCGTCCCGGTTGCCGCCGCCTGCACCCTCCGGTACCCGACCTTCATCATCAGGAAGGGCACGCCCGGCGAGGTCACGAGCGTCGAGGGCACACGTCCCACCCACTACACCGTCAAGTTCTGGCCCAACGGGCTGGACGGCGGCACGATCACCGTTCCTGATCTAAGCGGTGCCCATTTTGTGGAGGCCTGATCTTGCCTAGTTTCCGACCCGGTCCGGATCATTCTGGAACTGACCGGTCTGGCGCCGGTGTTCACCACCCAGGACGGCAGTGACGTCCTGGGTGGCGGCCACCGGCGAGGCATCGGGTCGTCTGGCCAGGGGGGTGTGTTGAGGTGCCGACGGACCTGTTGGACCCCCGCGTCGACCCACCGTTGACGGTGCTGATCCCCAAGGACGGTCCGCCGGTGACGGTCTGCGCTGCCCCGCCGGTCCTGGACACGGTGCACCGGCTGCAGCAGGCACAGGAACGCATCACCGAGGCTTTGATCGCCAATCAGGATCAACTCGCCGCGCTGCGCGCCCTGATCGGGGTGCCGATCGATGCCCTGAGCGATGACACTGCGCTGGAATTGATGCTCACCGAGGCGTTGGAGCTGACCGGTTCGGACTGCGCGGTGCTGGTCCGCGGCGACGCGGTGCTGCTCGTGGGCCCGGCCCGGAGGCCGCGGAGCTGCGCGACAGGTTGACCAGTCGCCCGGCGGTGTTCACGCCGGAGCCGCATCCGATCGAGTTGCCCCGGGGAGGCGCTGTTATCGCGCTGCTGGGGGGCGCGAACGGCAGTCATGGATGTCTGGGACTGGCTCGTGTTTCGGGCCGCACTACACCACCGGCGAGCTGAAGCTGGTCGATGCCGTGCTGGCGGCGTGGACAAGCTGCTGACCCTGACCGACCTGCATCGCCGGGGGTGCACCAAGCCGCCGTGGACCGCGAACATCAACTCGCCTCCAGCCTGGCCCAGGCGATCCTGCCGGCGGCCGCGCCCGCACTGGCCGGGGTGGATGTGTTCGCCCAAAGCGTCCCGGCGAAGCTGGCCGGCGGTGACTTCATGGTCTTCGACATCCTGGACGGCGTCCTGTGGTTCGCCGTCGGTGACGTCGCCGGTAAGGGATTGCCGGCCGCCGTGGTGATGACCATGGCGGTCAGCGCCGCCCGGGTCGCGATGCACCGCTGCGCGGATGATGATCCGGCGTCCGCGGTGCGGGCCGTCGGCGATGACCTGTTCGACTACCTCAGTGGCGTCGGGCTGTTCGTCACCATGGCGTTGGGTTCCTACCGGGCCGGCAGCGGGATTGTTCACCTCGCGAACGCCGGGCACTCCCCGATCGTGTCCCTGGCCGCCGGGCAGGTCAGCACCGTGCCGCCGTCGATGCCGCCGATCGGGGTGATCCGTGCGATGAAGGTACGGACCCAGCGGGTGCCGCTGACCGGGGACGACCTGCTGGTGCTCGGTTCCGATGGGCTGACCGAACAGGACAGCGACACCGGTGTCCTTGTTCGGATACGACAGATTCCACCGCAACGCGCCGTGCTCTCCCATCTCCCGGTCGAACAGATCGGCGATCACCTGTTCGCCGACGTGAACCACCATGCGGCCGGGACGCCGGCCTCCGACGACCGCACGCTGGTGGTGCTGCGGGAGGCACCGCCACCGCCGTGAGCGGTGACCCGGCCGGGCGGCTGACCATGAACGCCGATCCGTTGTCCCTGCGGCGGTTGAGCCCGTGGCTCAGCGGGGTGCTGGCACCGACCGGGCCGGAAACCGGCGAGCTGCGGGCGAAGATGGAACTCGCCGTGCACGAAGTCTGCATGGACGTTATCGACCACGCCTACGGCCCGCAGCACGGCAGCGCCGAACCCGGCACGGTGCTCGTCGAGTGCGGGCACACTCTTCAGGCCGTGATGTTCTCCGGGTCCGGGCAATCGACCCGGTCGTGGTGCTGCACCGTCGAGAGCGTTCGGTGGCAGCGTCGTTCGCGGGGACGATCACCGTGCACCGGGGGTCAGGGCACCAGTCGGTGGCGTAGGCCCAGTGCGACGGCGTGTGCTCGGTCGCGGGCACCGAGTTGGCGGTACAGGTGGGCGGCGTGTGATTTGACCGTGTCTTCGGTGACGCCGAGTGTGTCGGCGATTTCGCGGTTGGACCGACCCTGGCTCATGCCTTGCAGGACCGCCTGCTGGATGCGGGTCAGCGCGGGCACGCCGCCCCGGGCGCCGACCGGGAAGCCGCGCACCGGGGTGCGGCCGTACCAGGGGGGCCAGAGCATCAGGCCTTGTGCGCCGTGGGCATCGGCTGCGGCCAGCACCGGTGTGTCGTCGACGCCGCCGAGGACGATGACCGACGCGGATGGGTAGCGCTGCAGGAACAGCTTCACGGCGTGGACGGTGCCGGCCGTCGCGCCTTGCAGGGCGATGAACACCAGGTCCGCGGGGGTGCCCGCGAATGCCGCCGACAGATGCGATGCGTCGGCTACGCAGGCGATGTGGGTGACCGACGGGATCGCGGCGGTCACTGCGTGGGTGAGCGCTTCCCGGGCGGCGGCCCGCTGGTCGTGGATCAGTACGCTGCGTACCGCGACGGTCGCCTTTGGTCCGGCGTTCCTCGCCGTGTCGGTCGCCACCGGCGGGTATCGGGTTCGATCGGGACGTTCGTGTCTGGACGGGATCGGCCCGGCATCAACGGACATGACACGTAGCCGCCGCCGAGTTCCCCGGGACGCCGGGGCTGCCGCGCCGGCCCGGCGGGACGCGCGCCGGGACGGCGTGCCCGCGTTCTTCCTCGGACAGCCCACCCCAGATTCCCGTGGTCTGTCCGGTGCGCAGGGCGAAGACCCGGCACGGCAGCAACGCGGCGCACGACGCGCAGATCGCCTTGGCCTGGGCGACCCGGCGAGCCCGGGACACCGCGCGCTCGGTGTCCGGGCCGAAGAACGGCCAGTCGCCCATTCCCTGGCACGCGACCGGTGGCCAGCACGGGCCGGCCCCGCTCACCGCGACAGGTGTCCCGGCATCCGCGGCGGCCGTCGAGAAACCCGGTGGATCCGGCGGCGGCGGGATCCGGTTCGCCGTGTCAGGCGGGTCCGTCACCGGCCCGGCGGCGGTGACCGTGACAGTCATGCCCTGCTGGACCTTCTCGTGTCCGATCACAAGGCTCGCTTCCTTTTCTGCAGCCAACGGTTGACATTCCTGCATCACAAGTGCGCTGGGGGTCCGTCGAACGGGTTCCGGATGGGCTCTGGCGTTCCGCACGACGCAACCTCAGCCGGATAACGGGGAATGGGTTGCCGTAAATGACACGGCGGAGGTCCTGCCCCCACGGGGGATTATCCAGCCACGTGGTGTCGGCGTTACCCGGTGACCTGGACGCGAGATGATCTCTGACGATGTCGCGGCTACGCGGCGGCGGCATCGCTTCCAGGCGGCTGTTTGTTCAGCACTGTTGATTGCAGCTTGAGTGAATGGGACTGTCAACATTCCGGTGATTAGTTCACCCACCTCGGGGGCATTGCTCACTCCTTAGCGGGAGTTCCGGGCGGGAACCATTACCGTTGGTGCGGCCGGCATGCCCGTGGCCCATTCGCGAGCGGTGTGTTGGGACCGGCGCTCGATCAGAATTCCCCTTTTCCGGCACACCCAGAGCCCAGCGGCCAACTGCCGCCCGACAATCTGGCCTAATCGACACAAACAGGCGTATTCGACACACACGGACGTATACGACACAAACAGGCGTATCGACAGAAACAAACGTATTCGACACAAACGGGCGTATTCGACGCGCGTATTCGACACTGGACCGGTGACTCCCGCAATGACACATCACCGGACCCGCGCCGACGAATGGTCGATACCTCACACCGGCCGGGTTCCGATGCTGCCGGGCAGCGTGCTCGACCGGCTTGACCCCGGCCGGGTTGTCTGCTGTCACCGGTTGTCGGTGGCCTGGCTGGTGTTGACCGCCGGGGTCTGTGCACATGACGGCGTCAAGTTCGTACAGCGGAACTGTGGATAGCCTCTGGAGCCGCGACGACATCCGCGTGCACACGTTCGGGGGTTCGCCCAAGGCCGTCGAAGTCCCCTCGCTGAGGGATTCCGGCGCCGAGCCAATTCCGACAAATAGGATAGGAATGACGATATCGACGAAATCCCAGCAGCTGGATCCAAGCGGGCTGGTGACTCGCCGCAATTGCCGGGCCGGGGCGGCGAAGCGTCACAGCGCGTTCAGTTGTCAGCGGGGTCGGTTTTGTCCTGTTGTGCAGGAGTTCCTTCGTCGGCGACCCGGGAAACGACTTCTCTGTGCGGAACCCCCTTATTAGAGCCGCGGTGACCGTTGCGGTGATTGGTCACGGGGGTCACGGAACCTTTCGGGATGGCCCCTCCTTCGGGTGGCACACGTTTGTCGTGACCTCGTTCGTGGGTTCTTTCGGTTACCCCGGTGATAGCAGTTGACTACGCGCGAGTTTCTCTGCGGTCGGGAGTGCCCGAATGTGTGACACGGTGGCCTCGCGGTGATGAAGGCATTACCTTTAGTGAAGGCGCAACTGCGGAATGCCATCGACGATGATGCCGTCACTGTCGCCCAGAAAGTGGGCACACCGGATATGCGAGTCGACTGCGTCACCCATCTTGTCCGCGGAATTTCGTGCCGGCCTCGGTGGGGTGGGCGCGCCCGCGAGTCAACCACCACCCCGAGCGGGTGGGGCCGCCGGCGGGCATCCACTGCAGAGGGGTTCACACCGCCCCTTCCAGGCGTGGTGCCGGCGAGCTACCGCCGCGGCCGGACAGTCCCGGGTCGATCGACAGGGCGGGGGTGACCGTGCTCACCGTCTTCTTGACCGATGACCACGAGATCGTCCGGCTGGGGGTATCCGACCTGCTGAACGGCGCGGATGGCATCAAGGTGATCGGCGAGGCGTCGACCGTGGCCCAGACGTTGGCTCGGTTGCCGACGTTGCACCCCGATGTCGCGGTGCTCGATGTGCGGTTGCCCGACGGCAATGGCATCGAGTTGTGTCGGGAACTGCGGTCGAGGTTCCCGGACCTGCAGTGCCTGATGCTCACCTCGTTCACGGAGGAGAAGGCGATGCTGGACGCCTTCCTGGCCGGGGCGAGCGGTTATGTGGTCAAGGACATCACCGGTGTCGACCTGGTGATGGCGGTGCGCACGGTCGGGTCGGGCCGTTCCCTGTTGGACTCGCGTGCCGTTGCCGCGTTGATGGGCAGGCTGCGGGCCAGCGGGCCGGCGCCCGGCCCGTTGTCCGAGTTGACCGAGCAGGAGCGTGTGACGCTGGAGTTGATCGGGGAGGGGTTGACCAACCGGCAGATCGCCGGGCGGATGTTCGTGTCCGAAAAGACGGTGAAGAACTACGTCTCCCACTTGCTGGCGAAGCTGGGCATGACCAGCCGTACCCAGGCCGCGGTGCTGTCCACCGAGCTCCGCGGACGCAACCATGTCCAGGCCTGACAGGGCCGGTACACCACCGCGTTTCGTGTGCGCGCGCTCATGTCAACCGAGGCTGGTGCCCTCGGGGCGCCGCGGCGCTGCGCAGACCGGGGCCACCCATGCGACCGGTCCGGGCACCCGATGACCACGATCGGTTCGATTGCCAGCGGCGGCGGGGGGTTGAGGAGTTCATGACGGTGGACGACCTGGAGCACGCGGTCCATCCGGAGCACATCGTCGGCTGGTACCGGGAACGGATGGACGCCCTGGTGCGTGCGGTGCTCGCCGCGTCATCGGGGTTGGCCCTGGATGCGACGCTCCGGCGGATCGTCGAGGCCGCGGTGGACCTGGTCGACGCCCGGTACGGCGCGTTGGCGGTCCTGGGCGACGCCGGGGTTTTCGAACGATTCGTGCAGGTGGGTGTTGAGGAGGCTGTCGCCGAGCGAATCGGTCTGCGACCCGCCGGGCGGGGGGTGATGGGCGTCCCGGTCGAAACGCTGGGCCTGTTGCGGCTGCCCGACCTGGCGCAGCACGCGGCGTCGGGGGGGTTCCCGCCGCACCATCCGCCGATGCGCACCCTGCTGGCTGTGCCGATCCTGGCCCGCGGTGAAGTCTTCGGCCGCTTGTACCTGGCCGAGAAGACCGACGGCCGGAGCTTCACGATGGACGACGAGATCATTGTGCGGGGGCTGGCCGCGGCCGCTGGTTCCGCGGTGGACAACGCGCACCTGTACGAGCAGGGGCAACGGCGGGAGCGGTGGCTGGAGGCCACCGGTGAGGTCACCACCGAACTCCTGGCCGGAAGCGACACCAAGAACGCGTTGCAGTTGATCGCCAGCCGGGCGCAGGAACTGACGGCGTCGGACTACACACTGATCGCCCTGCCGCGGCAGCGGGAGGCCGCGCCCTGGGAGATCACCGAGCTGACGGTGGTGGTGTGCCTGGGCATGGGGGACGACTCCATCACCGGTCGGGTCATCCCCGTCGCCGGGTCCACCACCGGTGCGGTGTTCACCGATCAGGTGCCGCGCAGTGTGGACAGATTCACCTTCCACCTCGCCCGCGGGCTCGGGGTGCAGTTCGGTCCGGCGCTGGCGATGCCGCTCGGGACCGGGAAGGCGTTGGCCGGGGTGCTGGTCACGGCGCGGATGCCCGGGTCACCGGCCTACGACGAACACGCACTCAAGCTCGTCGCGACCTTCGCCGACCATGCGGCGCTGGCATTGCGCGACGCCGAGAACGAGTGGGCCCGGCGGGAACTGCGGGTGCTCGCCGACCGCGACCGGATCGCCCGGGACATGCACGATCAGGTCATGCAACAGCTCTACGGCGTCGGCATGGCCATGCAGAGCACCCAGCAGCGCGTCCGGGCCCCGGAGGTGGCCGGGCGGATCACCGATCACATGAACAAGCTCCAGCAGATCATTCTCGACATCCGCTCGGTGATCTACGATCTCTCACCCGACCCTGCTGGGGCGGCGCCGCTGCGTACCAGCCTGCACACCGTGATCACCGAATTGACCGCCGACGCGCCGCTGAGCGCCACCGTGCGGATGTCCGGCCAACTGGACCGCGTCCCACCCCCGGTCGCTCAACACGCCGAAGCCGTTCTCCGCGAGGCGGTCAGCAACGCGGTCCGGCACTCCCGGGCCGGCGAACTCGTCGTCACCATCACCGTCGGCGACGAGCTGGTCATCGACGTCCGCGACGACGGCGGCGGCATCCCGGACACCGTCACCCGCGGCGGGCTGGACAACATGCAGGTCCGCGCCGAACAGGTCGGCGGGGCATGCACCATCACCTCCGGCGACGGCGGCGGTGGCACCCGCGTGAGGTGGACAGCGCCACTGCCATAACGAGCATCCAACATCGGCCCCACGCGCCACCCGTCATCCACGCACTCCCGAACGGAACGCACCGGTGGGAAGACGGCCGCGGCGGGTTCGCATCGACCCGACCGCAACGGCGGCCGGTCGGGACCAGCGGCCCGGTGCTGAGCGGCCGTCGGAACACGCCGTTGACAGCGCGGCCGTCCTACACCGGTGGGGTGCTCCCTCCACCGAGCCCACGATCGCCATACGTCCGGGGCTGGGCGCCGTTTCCGGGAACCGCGGCCGCTCCGGGCCGTTTCCCGCAGTTCAGGGTCGGTCACGGCCGTTGACACGGCAGCCCCGACCGGTCCCCCCCGAGTAGCACCGTCCGGCCGGGCGGCCTACGGGGTGTCAGGACGGCAGGGTGGCCAGTGTCTGCCCGCCGGGAAGAGTGGCCCGAGGAGCGGCGCTGCGGGTGTTCCAGTCGACCGTGCGGCGCAGGTGATCGGGTGAGAGGCCGGCCGCCCAACCCAGCTCCGCCACCGGGACACGCGCGCATCCTGGGTGGGATGCTGGCTCGACACAACAGCCCGAACCACAACTGTTCGGCCACCCAATCGCGGCGGGCCCGGTCGATCAGCAGCTGCAGATGCTCACGCCCACACGCGGTGACGTACCGCCGGCCGTCCCGGCCCCGGCCTTGCGGGTCGATCACCGTGGCATCGGGCAGCAGCGCACCGTGAACGTTGCCTGGTGCGCTGCGGAGCCCGCAAACGGCGCAGACACCGACGACGCCGGCGCCGATCCCGGTCGCTGTCGAGTGCCCGGTCCCGGTGCGACTGGTGTGCTGCTGCTCCATGGTTGCCTCCACCTCACTGAGTGAGTGGATACCGCGCACCTGGGTCCGGGGCGGGCGCATCCTGCCCGCAGACGCCGCCACCCGGGTTCCACGAAGCGGCGATCAGCGACGCCCTGCTAAGACCACCAACGGTAGGCGCACATCTGTCGGTCCGTGAACCATGACGGCAGCCCGCCCGCACCGTGGGGGCGGCCGAGGGCATCGCGGGCCACCACCCGAGCCCGTTCCCGGTCGGCCGTCAATCACCGCGCCGGTTCAGGCGGAGAAACGGCACCCACTCCCGTGCCCCGTGCAGCCCCCATCGGTCAAGGTCAACGCCCTGATCATGGCGGTATCCACCGGGACTCGGTGGCTGGAGTGGCGGCGCCCGGACGGCGCCGAATCAGAACAGGACGCGGGTTGGTGATCGTCGTTGTCGGCCGTTACCTGGTCACGGCGCGGCGACCGCGCGTGGGACCGGGCTTACGGGTAGTACCGGATCCGCGGGTGCGGGTCGGCTGTCCCTCAGCCGGCGCGGGGACCGGGGTCGGCGGTCGGCAGGTCCAGCACGGTGCTGCGGATCTGCCCGATGATGAGTTGCAGGTCGTTCATGTGCCCGGTGATCCGGGCGGCCACCTCCGGTCGGTCGCCGAAGAGCTGCATGGTGGTGTGCATCGCCAGACCGACCGCGAACAGCTGCTGGACGATGTTGTCTGCTCGATCCCATTCCGCTCCCCGCGCGTCCTCTGGTTGTGCTTGGCGCGGCGATGCACACCCTGGTACCGGTTGACGACGCCGTCGGGCCTGCTCGAGATGGGCCGTGCGGCGCAGCGCGTCCGCGTCGAGCCGCGGGCTCACCGGGCTGTGCGGCGAGCCGGGATGTGGCGCCGCTGCCATGGCGTCGCGCTCGATCGGGACCTGCCCGACCATCGGTCGCGGGATCCGCGTGTTGTCGGGCGCTGATCCCGCAGCACTGAATGTCATGCCTTCATCGCACCAGCCGGCCCGCCCCGGTGGCAGAGCCCAACGGCTTTCGCCGTGCGCCGTAGGTCCCCAATCGTGCACACGTACCTCGATAGAGGACTCCACGAGTGATTGTCGGTGACGGACAGTGGCAGCCGACCCTCGGTACGCGTCGGGGTGACAAACTTCCGGGACCTGCCGCAGCGGTGTAGGTCACCACGAGCGATGCCGTCGCCGGGTCGCACGGGCAGCGAACCGCACCCGTTGGGTTGTGATCTCACAAGCACGAGCGGCCGGCTGCGAAGAGCTGAGCCATGCGCCGGCCGATCGGGCGGCCGCGGCCTGCACCGACCGTCCGAAGTCCGCGGTCGACCCGCCGTGAGACTACACTGGGTAGT
>JBBQGJ010000147.1:0-14991 GCA_038322925.1 Mycobacteriales bacterium | reverse complement strand
CAGTGCAAGACTGCGGTCTCGCGCCGACCTGATTTGGTCCACCGATCGGTTCTGAGGCTCGTGTGGCCATCTCCGCGCCACGCGATTTGTCGGGTTTGCGCGTGGCCTCCAAATGCGGTCGTTCGACACCAGCCACCTAGGTCTCCAGGATTCGACGGGACGACCGGACCCTCCTTCGGATCGGTGTTTCGGCGGTGGGCGTGAGCCGCCGGTGGGGTGTCGTGCCCTACTCACGTGCCTGGACTTCGAGCGTGCAGACCTTGATCAGGTTGACTCCGTGGCCCGGATTGATGAATCGTCCACGTTCGAGTGGACCACTATCACCATGAGTGGCGATCATGTCACGGGGAGCATTCATGCGAAGGCGACTACCTGCGTCGATCGTTGCGCCGGTCTCGGCGTGCGCAGTGGTTGGCGCGTCTGGCCGTTCGACCGATTCGGGCGTGAATGCGCAGACCCTGGAGTCCACGGAACCTGCGACGGCGGTGTCGCTGACGGCCCAGTCGCTTCCGGCGCCTGCCAGTTCCCCGGTTCCGGTTTCCAGCCCTCCTGCCTCCACAACTGCTGCAGCGATGACTGCGGCGCTGGCCGTTGCCTGCGCCGCCCTGCTCGCCGGCTGTACGTCTGCTTCTGGTGTCAACATCGAAACGCTGGATCCCGCAACGTCGACGTCGACCGCGCCGTCGACCGCGTCGGCATCCCCCTCGCAGAGTTCTGCCCCGCAGAGTTCGGCGGTCACCAGCCCTAGCCCGACCGCTGGAACCGACAGCGGACTGCCAGCCGGCGAGGCCGCGGACCGGGCCGCGGTCGAAGCCCAGTGGACCCAGTTCTGGCTGGTGTATGTCAACATCGTCCGCACTCCTGAATCCGACCGTGCCCCAACGGTCAGTGAGGTTGCGATCGAGCCGACCGCATCGAATGTTCTGGCGGACGCCGCGAAACTGGAAGGCCAAGGTAGGGACACATACGGCTCAGTAACACACCACATCACCTGGCCTCAGCCCATCAACTCGCGGCCGACAGCGCTGCTGACTGATTGCCAAGATCAGAGCAACTTCGGAGCTCTAGAGACAAGCACCGGGACGAAGAAAACGGTCGGCGTTGCGAAGGATCATCTGCAGGGCCAACTGGCCAAGGGCGACGATGGTATTTGGCGGGTCCAGCAGGTGTATTACCTCTCGGACGAACCGTGCTGAGTTGGAGGACTCGAGCGACCAGTGCAATCGCTCGAGTCGGGATACTGCTCATCGGCGGCGCTGGTGCTGCCCGCGGCGGCCCTCAGGACAGCGATCCGCCTGTTGAGGTACTCCCAGGTTTTGGCGCGCTTGCAGACGACAAAGTCACCCTTACGCTCGAGAGTGCGGGTAAGGACGGAACGTTGTCCGCCGGACAAATCGCCGCCATCGAAGCTGCGGTTGCCGCGGCTCTGTCGGATACGGGTTCCACGGCGGTGGGCGCGGGACTGAGTGAGTCTGCCCGTGAGCGATTCAAGCGAAACGACGGTGTGGCCGTTGCTGGTGTTGGGAATCCTGGGGAGTGCGGTTTTCGGGTCACCGTGCAGCCGGCGACCAGCCCTTCGTGGGGTGGCAACGACCCGGCCACTGGGACGTTGCTGATGGACCCCTGCAATGGTCCCGTGCAGTACCTATATGTGCCGGACCCGCCGCCGGGCGCGCCGGCGGCACCGCCGCCCCCGCCGCCGCCGGATCCGGCGTTGGCGCAGCAGGCGTACACGGCGTTGACGGTGCCGAAGCCGGCGGCGCAACGGTCCCCGCCGGAGACCAACTCGGACCCGGACAACGGCGGCCTGCCCTACACCTGGGTGGGTCTGAACACGTGGGTATGGGTGAACAACTGGCAGCCGTTGCAGCGCACGGTGGATCTGCGTGGGGTGTCGGCGACTGTGACCGCGACCCCGACGTCGCTGGTGTTCGACCCGGGCAACGGGGACGCACCGGTGACCTGCCCGGGTCCCGGTCGCCCATGGACCGAGGCCGACGCCAACACCGCGCCGACCGGCGGTGGCTGCGGCTACATGTACCGGTCGGTCACTCCTGACGGGCCGTTGACCGCGACCACCGGCATCACCTGGTCCGTGGCATGGACGAGCAACACCGGCGCCGGCGGCACCTTCCCGGCGCTGACCACGCAGTCCGATTCGACGTTCCTGGTGGAGCAGATTCAGGTGGTGGTGAAGAGGTGAAGGCTTCAACGACGACAGGTGACCGGCGGTCCTCAACGCTGAACGGGGCGTCGACGGTCCCGCCGCCGGTGGGGTCGCCGGCGGTGGTGCGGACCCCGTTGCCGACCAGGCAGCGGCGTGCTCACACTGTGCGCTGCCGGGGATGCAAGGAGCGCATCGGGTGCAACATGCAGGATTTAACCGGACATAAGGCAAATTGTCGGTGATGCGTCGGCGCAGACGAAGGGGTTGCACTGTAACGCTTTTCAGCCACAATCGTCGGTCCTAGTGTCACTGTGACGGTAGTTGAGAGCGACGCGGCAAGGAGGACGCGCCCGGGTCAGGGCGATTCGACACGCCCTCTGCCAGCTCCATCAGGCGGGGAAGTCGAAGGTCGCGACGAGGGCGCGTGGTCGGATTCTGGATACTTCCGGTCGATGGCGAACGCTGCGGATTCGTCGTGCGGGAGTGCGTTGTGGATCTCTGAGCCTCGGTAGTAGGCGAGCAAGTTCCGGGTGATGAGCATGTGGTCGAGCATCTCGCCGCGGCCCTGGTGGAACAGGGTGTACCTGGCCGGCGCGGGAATGGTGTGCGACGGTCCTCCGCAAGTATCGGGTCCCGCCCAACAGCGTCTCCCCGTCATGGCCGTAACCCTCGTCAGTCCTACCGGAGGCACACGATGACCCCGAAGCCGACCTGGGTCGACCGCCGCGTCGATGCCCTGCTCGCCGCGCTGCACGACCTCGGCATGTCCGCATCACGCGCCGCCGCCACCGAACTCGTCCACGAACGCGTCCGGTGGGTGTCCTCCCAGATGGGCATCTCCCCCGCCGCGGCGCGGCGCTACCTCACCGACGACGTGCTCGCCGACCTCGCCCGCACCTTGGTCATCTCGGTGGCGGACGAAACGCCCGGCGCCGACGTCACCGAATCGGCCCGCACCGCCGCGGTACCGCTGCCGATCCTCGGCCGCTGCATCGCCGGCCTCGCCGAAGCCATCCAAATACGGCTTCGCGAACGCGACGATATCGACCATCTGCGCACCACCGTTGCCCAGCTCGCCCAGGCGTTGTCCGCCATCGGCCAGGTCACCTCCGATCACGCACCAGTCCACGCAGGTCGCGCCGCAGCCCTGGTGATGATGCCGCCGGGATTGGTCAACCGTGCCGCCCGCTATCTCGAGGCCGCCGCAACCCTCGTCCACGATGGCGTGCTGCCCGAGGACTTCAACACAACCCATGCGGGCCAGCTCGCGGCCACCTTCCTGCAGGACGCGGCGAGCCTGCGCTACTACGCCGGCGAGCGAGCGTGACGCACCGCCGTGCCGCCGGGGTGCGATGGAGGACGACGTGATCCGTCCGGCCGGGATCGCCCCGCCGGGCCCCGGTGATCGGTAGGAAACCTCAGTTCACGGTTGTGTTGTGCTTCCATAGATCGACCCGGTCACCGGCAACCTACCGCCGGGTGTCCACGAGTCCTCGTGGACACCCGTTGGAGGCCGCCTTCGGCACCACCCAGTGGCGCCGTCAGCTGCTGTCCGGGCTGCGAGCGGCGCTCGAGGCGCTGCGTGTGGCGCGCTGCCGACGCGCGTACGTCGACGGGAGCTTCGTGACGGCAAAGGAGGTTCCCGGCGATTTCGACGGGTGTTGGGAGGCCGAAGATGTCGATCCCGATGCTCTCGATCCGGTGCTGTTGGACTTTTTGGACATCCACGTGCGGCACAGAAGGTGAAGTTCTGCGGGGAGATGTTTGTCGCCAACTCTTCGGCGGCCCCTGTCGGCACCCGTTTCCTGGACTTCTTCCACATCGACAAGAACACCGGCGACGCAGAGGGCATCGTCGCCATCGACCTCGGAGCGCTGTGATGATCACCAACGAACGGCAGCACAAGATCACCAAGAATCAACTCGAAGCGTTCGAGCAGGCACACGCCGAGGCCCTGACGAAGGGGCCGGCGCCTGGTGTGCACCCGCGTATCCACCAGGCGATGGAGGAGGGACTGGCCAGTCAGATCGACGACCTTCGTGAGCAGGTCGAGCAATATGAGGCCTTGAGGGCGGGCGTCATCCGCCGGAGGGTGCTGACCTCGGTGCTCGACCTGCTTCCCGCCCTGATCGAGGCGCGGATCGCTGCCGGCCTGACGCAGAAAATGCTGTCCGAACGGCTCGGAGTCGCCGAGCAACAGATCCAGCGGTACGAGGCCACCACCTACGCCGGCGTCAACATCGAACGCGTCCAGGCCGTGGCCGACGCCCTCGGACTCAAGATCACCGAAGAACTCACCTACCCAGTGCATGAAACGGCGTAGGAGCAAAGGGACCGTGTAGGCGCCGGGGTCCGCAACGCCCCCGACTGAAGTGACGGCGGCGGGTGTGACTCCGGCGGCGCGGGTCTGCCGGGTGGCCTCGGCGAGCACGTGGTGTTCCCGCCACCGCGCCCTCGACTGCTCCAGCACGGCGATGGTGGCGGCCGTGAGGTCGCCGACCAGCGCCCCGGTGACGGGCGCGGGTTTGCCTGCCGTAGTGGTGGAGGCGGTGACCATCTCATCGAGGTTCCGTTTGCGCCGAGGACTTCCAGGGCCTGCCAGCGCCACTGGGTGCGTTGCTCGGCCAGGGACCGGGGTTCGTGTTTGCTGTCCCGGCTGTCCCGGGTGGCCAGGTGGCCGGGTGGCCAGGTGGCCAGGGTGGGCTGAGCGGGTGGGATCAGCGCCGGGACGGTACCCGGAGTCCGGTGACCACCAGGATCACGCCGACGACGGCGACGATCGGTCCGAGCACCGCCCACAACGTCTTGCCGGACATCGCCGAACCGCCGAACACGGCCAAACCCTGCAGCCCCCAGACCCCCCCGATCAGGATGAGCAGAACGCCCAGCCCGATCCACACCGGTTTCTTCATTGTCTGTCCCGTCTTTCGGGGGCGTGCGCTGCGCCGCGATGCTGGATCAACCTGTCCAGTTCAACCTGTGACGATCCGCTGCAATTCCTCCAGCACCGAGACTTCCTCGTTGATGTCCTTGGCCGCCGCGTTGGAGAACAGCACCTGGTCGACACCCGCACCGTCGAGTCGGGCGAGGTCGTCGGCGATCTGCCGGGGCGATCCGCCGAGGAAGGGCCGGCCCTCACCGATCGGATCGACGGTGACCGGGACGTTGGCCCTGGCGACCACGGTGAGATCGGACGGGTCGCGACCCTGCTCGCGGGCCGCGTCGTGAAAGGCGGAGATCAACCCGCGCAGCACCTCCTCGGAGAGGACGATCGGGTTGATGCCGTCAGCGGTCCGCGCGGCCCGCGCCACTCCCGCCGGGGTCATCGACCCGAGCAGCACCGGGATGTGCGACTGGACCGGCTTGGGCCCGACCTCAGAGGGTGCGATGCGGTAGAACCGGCCTTGGTAGCTCACCGGGTCGGGACCCCAGCAGGCGCGCATCGCATCGATGACCTCGTCCAGACCGGCGCCGCGGCGCTTCATCGGCACGTTGGCCGTCTCGAACTCCTGCGGCATCCAGCCCTGCCCCAAGCCCGCGATGACCCGACCGTTGCTGAACTGGTCCAGCGTCGCGAACCGGCGGGCCAGCATCACCGGCGGGTGGAACAGCGCGTCGATCACGCTGGTGCCCAGCATGATCCGCTCGGTGAGGGCGGCGACGTAACTGAGCGTCTCCAGCGGTTCGAACGTCACCCGGTAGGCCTTGGGAAGCGGCCGCGGCGGCCCACCGGACTGAGGCAGGTCACCCACCGGCCGGAGCAGCCGCTCATAGGTCCACAGCGCCGCGTACCCGAACTCCTCGGCCGCCTGGGCGATCCGGATGATGTGCGCGGGTGAGGCGAAGGGCGCCGAGGTGGGTAGCGCCACACCGAGTTCCATGATTCATGCTGACACGGGTTGCGACACCGGGAACGACCTGGGCTCGGGTGCTGGTTGGATGACCCTGGTGACCGACCCTCGCATCGACCCGCGCCCGGCGCACCACCGGTCGGGCAACTACGACATCATCGTGGCGCTGTTCTGCGGGCTGCTGTTGATCTCCAATATCGGCGCGACAAAGCTGATCCAGTTCGGCCCGATCATCACCGACGGCGGCGCGTTCCTGTTCCCGCTCACCTACATCTTCGGTGACGTCATCAGCGAGGTGTACGGGTTCGCGAGGGCCCGCCGGGCGATCCTGCTGGGCTTCGGACTTTCCATCCTTGCGTCGCTGACGTTCTACGTCGTGCAGATCGCGCCGGCCGCCGAGGCATACGAGAACCAGGCCGCGTTCGAGGCCGTCCTCGGTTTCGTGCCGCGCATCGTGCTGGCCAGCCTGTGCGGATTCCTGGCCGGACAATTGATCAATGCCTATGTGCTGGTCCGGATCAAGCGCAAGACCAAGGAACGGCATCTGTGGGCCAGACTGATCGGTTCCACCCTGGTCGGCGAGCTGGCCGATACCGTGGTGTTCTGCACCATCGCCTTCTACGGCATCATCACCGGCGGCGATTTCCTGAATTACGTGATCACCGGCTACGTGTACAAGGTCCTGGTCGAGGTGGTCATGCTGCCGGTCACCTATCCGGTCATCGCCCTGGTGAAACGGCACGAACCCGATTACGTCCCTGACGGTTTCGTCGCGGAAGCACCGCGGTAGTAGGAACCGTAGTAGGAACCGAGGAAATCCGACCGGAACTCCGCGAACGTCCCATCGGCGATGCTCTGCCGTATCCGGTCGACGAGCCGGACCACGAACCGCTCGTTGTGAATGGTGGACAACGTCGCCGAGAGCATCTCCTTGGCCCTGAACAGATGATGCAGATAGGCCCGCGTGTAGTGCCCGCAGGTGTAGCAGTCGCACCCGTCGTCGGGCGGGGAGAAATCCCGGCGAAATCGTGCGTTGGTGACGTTCATCCGGCCGGTGGTCGAATACAACTGGCCGTTGCGGGCGACTCGGGACGGCGAGACGCAGTCGAAGGTGTCGGTACCGTTCTCGATGGCGGTGAACATGTCGTCGGGCTCGCTGATCCCGAGCAGGTGTCGCGGACGGGCCTCGGGCAGCTCCTCGCACACCCACCTGACGATGGTGCCCAGGTTGTGCTTCTCCAACGCCCCGCCGATGCCGTACCCGTCGAATCCCAACGGCACCAGGTCCCGGCTGGCCCGCCGACGCAGGTCCTCGTACTGCGCACCCTGCACGACCGCGAACAACGCCTGGTACGGCCGTCCCGCCCGTTCGGCGGTGAGCCTGCGGTGCTCGTTGATGCAGCGCACCGCCCACGCCTGAGTGCGGGTCACCGACTGCTCCTGGTACCGGCGGGTGTTCATCAGCGTGGTGCATTCGTCGAAGGCGAAGATGATGTCCGCACCGAGCTGGTGCTGGATACCCATCGACACCTCCGGGCTGAACCGGTGCAGCGAGCCGTCCAGGTGCGACTTGAACGTCACCCCGTCGTCGTCGACCCTGGCCAGCCGGGTCTTGCCCTCGGCGATGACGTGATCGGACTGCAGGCCGGTCACATCCATCGCCAGCACCTTCTTGAACCCGGCGCCGAGCGAGAGCACCTGGAAGCCACCGGAATCGGTGAACGTCGGTCCCGGCCAGTTCATGAACGACCCGAGACCACCCGCCTCTTCGACGATGTCGGCGCCGGGTTGCAGGTACAGGTGGTAGGCGTTGGCGAGCACTGCCTGCGCGCCGAGCCCCGTCATCGATTCGGGCAGCACCGACTTGACGGTGGCCTTGGTGCCTACCGCGATGAACGCGGGCGTCCGGATGGCACCGTGCGGGGTGGTGATCACCCCCGTCCGGCCGAGAGCATCGGGCAGCCTGGCCTCGACCTCGAAGCCGAACCCCCGCGGCTCGGGATCGGCGGTGGATTCCGGTGGCGTCACCTTCGCATCCAAGCAGCCCGCCGGCAGCGCACCCGCCGCTGCCCGCCGCGTTCCAGGCGGCGGTCGGGCGTCGGGCGATGAGACCGGTGCACCGCGCGACCTCCGTGTGCCGGTGCACGATCGCCACCCGGGTGGGTCCGATCAGGCTCTGGAACACCCTCGCCCCGCGTGGTCTCGGATCTGGCCGCCGGGTCCGGGAGCTGATCGGCTGGGTGCTCGGGCCGGGGACAACTGGCCGAAGATAGTGCTTGCATTCGGTACCTGGGTACGGGTTTACCGTTCAGCAATGACCAACACTTCCCTCCCCTCGCCGGGCTGGGGGGCTCCCGCCGAATGCACCTTGCCCACCGCGGATCGCCCCCTTCGAGTGGCCGAATTCGACGACCTGTTCGCCACCGCGGTGCGCTCGGTGACCCGAGAGTCCAACGTGCACGCCACTTTCGAGCTCCCCGCGGAGCCGGCGGTGGCGGCCACCGCCGCAGACCTGACGGCTCGGGAATCGCAGTGCTGCACGTTCTGGCTCTTCACGCTCACGATGGCCGGTGGACGGGTCATGCTGGACGTGCGGGTGCCGCCGGGCAAAGTTGCCGTACTGGACGCCCTGGTTGTTCGGGCGCAGGCCGTATCCGATCGGGCGCCGTCGTGACCACCGGCCTGCGCGCCGGGCAGCTGGCTTCGGCCGCCGGTGTCAATCCGCAGACATTGCGGTACTACGAACGGCGCGGGCTGCTGGAACGGCCGGATCGCACCAACGGCGGCCACCGGTTGTACCCGGACGAGGCGATCACCCTGCTGCGGGTGATCAAGACCGCGCAGCGGCTGGGCTTCACGCTTGCCGAGGTCGCCGATTTGCTGGCCGCCGGAACCCACCATCACGGCCGGACGGACGACGGGCTGCGCCTGCGCGCCGAAGCCGAACTCAGCGAGATCGAGCAGAAGATCACCGACCTGACGATCATCCGAGAATCGTTGCGGCAGGCCATTGATGCCGAATGCGACGACCTGATGGTGTGCGCCGGCAGTCCGCAGGCCCCGCTGCCGTTCACCGCTCTCGTGCCGCTACCCGAGCCCGGCTCGCCGACGACTCGGCAGCGCCGCGGATAGCCTTCCTCATGCTCATCGCCCGCTCGATCGCACTGTTCATCCTCGCCGCGGTTGCCGAGATCGGTGGCGCCTGGTTGATCTGGCAAGGGGTCAGGGAGCATCGCGGGCTGGTCTGGATCGGCGCCGGCGTCATCGCTCTCGGTCTGTACGGGTTCGTCGCCACCCTGCAGCCGGACGCCAACTTCGGGCGGATCCTTGCCGCGTACGGCGGCGTCTTCGTCGCCGGCTCGCTGGCCTGGGGAATGATCGTGGACAGATTCCGGCCGGATCGCTACGACGTCATCGGCGCGCTGATCTGCCTGGTCGGCGTCGGCGTGATCATGTACTTCCCGCGCGCCGGCTGAACCGGCCCGGCCGCCGCAACTGGCCCCGGATGCAGGGCGGGTATCAGGGCAGGACCGGGTCCGCTCCTCAAGAAATCCCCGCCGAAAGGAGCCGTCATGTCCCATGCCAGCGCACAGTGGCGACCGGCGGCACCCCACGACCGGCGGCTCGCCCGCACCGCCAGGGGACTGCGGGTGTTCGCGTTTCTGGTCGGCGTCGCCATCGTGTCCGGCCGCGGGTCGCGCCCAAACCCCTGACAGCGCAACCTCTCCGACCCCCTCCCCGACGCGAACCCCCTCTGCCTCCCCCTGCGCGGACCTCTCTGCCTCTCCCCGACGCGAACCCCCTCCGCCTCCTCGGCGCGGACCCCTCCGCCTCCTCCGGCGCGGATCATCTTCCACAGCGCGGACAAACGTGCCGGTTATGGGATTTCGTGGGGCGGAAGTGAACGATTTCATGCGCGTTGTCGAAGTTGATCCGCGCCGGAGAGGCGGCGCGTTCCGGTCAGGGCGCACCCGGACGAGGCCGGGCCGGACAGTCAGAGGTCGCCGTCGAGGAACTGCGCCCGCCCGAGCCCGAAGGACCAGTCGGCACGCTCGTTGGCGACGACCGACACGATCAGATCGCTGGGTCGCAGCCCGACCTCGGTCTCCAACCGCTCGGCCAGTCGCGCGTACGCCGCCCGCTTGTGGTCGTCGGTGCGGCCCTGCTGGAAGATCTGCAGGACGACCAGTTCGTCGGTGCGCTCGAGCCCGAGATTGGTGTCCTCTGCGATGATGTGCCCCACTTGGTGCACGGTGATGATCTGGTAGCGATCACGGTCGGGCGCCTCGAAGACCTCCAACATCACCTCCTGGACGACGTCGGCCAGCCGGCGCAGTTGCTCCGGCGTGCGACCCTCCTGGACATCGATCCGAACCAGCGGCACAACGACTCCTTCCCTACTCTCCTTCATATGTTATGACATGTGTACATACTTGTCCATGAAGGGGCTGGTGACGTCGCCGTCACCTCGCCCCTGGCACGACCGATCTGAAATGCGGCACAGTGATCGGCGGCATCTGCCGAGCCGGCGGCCCGAGGACCAAGGAGCATCCACGTGACGATTCCGTCAGATCCATCCGAGCTGCGTGCGCTGATCCAGTTGCTGCAGACCCAGCAGCAACGGTTGCAGTTCCGGCGCTTCACCAACGATGACGCGCTGCAGCTCGGCTCGCGGATCGTGGCTGTCGCCCAGGAGCGGAAGCTGGCCGTCACGGTGGACATCCGCCGTCACGGGCACCAGCTCTTCCACGCCGCCCTGCCCGGCACCACCCCGGACAACGACGCCTGGATCGAGCGAAAGGTGCGGGTGGTCAACAGGTTCAACGAATCGTCGTATCTGGTCGGGCGGCGGCTGGAACTCGCCGGGCGGTCCGTGGACATCGGCCACGGCCTCGACCCGTTGCTATACGCGGCGCACGGCGGATCCTTTCCGCTCATCGTCCGGGAGGTCGGCGTGGTGGGCACCGTGACAGTCTCGGGTTTGCCGCAGGCCGAGGACCACGCCCTTGTGGTGGAGGCGCTCGCCGTGTTCCTCGGCATCGAGCCCGTCGGCTGACGTGCGGTCCAGCAGCCGAGCCGCCGCAGCCGCCATGCCCGTCCTGGTGCTGGTCGGCATCGTCCTGCTGTCGTTCAACCTGCGTGGTCCATTGGTCGCCGTGTCGACGGTGACCGGCGACCTCAAAGCCGAGCTGGGCATGTCGGGCACCGCCGTCGGCCTGCTCACCAGTCTTCCGGTGCTGTGCTTCGGGCTCGCCGCCCCCCTGGCGTCCGGTGTGATCGCTCGGACCGGGGTCGAGCGCGCGGTGCTGATCTCCCTCTCGATACTGCTGGTCGGCACGCTGGTGCGGTCGCTGGGAACCGTTGCGGCGGCACTGATCGGCACGCTGGTGATGGGCCTGGCGATCACCGTGGGGAACGTGGTGACGCCGGTGGTGATCGGCCGCGACTTCCGGCATCGGGCGGCGGTGTTGACCGGTTTGTACGCCGCGGCGATGAACATCGGTTCGATGATCACGCTGACCGCTACCGGACCGCTGGCAGGTCAATTCGGCTGGCAGTTCGCCCTGGCGATCTGGGGCGTGCTGGCGGTCATCGCGGCCGCCGTGTGGTGGCCACTGGTGCGGCGACGAGCGTCCGCGGACCGTGCTGACGCCCGCTCCGGGGCCGCGGCGCCCGCGAACGGGGCTGACGGCCAACCCGCCGCCACACCCGGCCCGTCGCTGCTGCGCCGCCCGACGACCTGGATGCTGACCGTCGCGTTCGCCGGGCAGGCCTTCGCCTACTACGGGCTGACGGCCTGGTTGCCGACGCTGCTCGCCGACGAGCAGGGGATGACCAGGAACGCAGCCGGGGCGGCGTCTTCGATCTTTCAGGTGGCCGCCCTCATCGGCGCATTCGCAACCCCGCTGGTGATCAACCGGATGGGCGGACCGCTGCCCGCGTTCGTGATCAACGGCGTGCTGTGGGCGAGCTTGCCTCTTGGCCTGCTCTGGGCGTCGGAGCTGTGGCCGCTGTGGAGCGCACTGGGCGGAACCGCCCAGGGCGGCGGGTTCGTCGCTGTCTTCACCGTCGTCGTGTACCGCTCGCGGACGCTACGGGAGAACCGGCAGCTTTCCGCGATCATCCAAACCGGCGGCTACACCATCGCCGCGCTGGGGCCCGCGATCCTCGGCGCTCTGTACGACAGCACCGGCGGCTGGTCCGCGGCACTGCTGGTCGCGTTCGGCGCCACCATGACGCTCACGGTGCTTGGGGTGCTGTCCGCACGGGGACTGGGCTCCAGGCGATGACGGACGGGCGGCGAACGGCTTTGCACAGACATGCGGCGGCACGAGCCGGTTGACCCAAACCCTCGGATACTGCCGTCCGCGGACGGCATTCCCCTCCGGCACGAGTTGGAACTGGAACGAATTCTGGACTGCGGATTCGGTGGCCAGGAATTCTTGGTCACCGAAATCGGCGAACGCATCGGGCGGATCCTGAAGCCCGCTGCGTATCGGGTTTCGATGCCGAAGGCAGCCGCCCGCCGGCGATCAGCGCACCACCGCATAGACGAAACCGTCGTAGCCCTTGGCCCCCACCGTCTGGATCGCGGTGGCCTCCAGTCGGGCGTTGCCCTCGATCAGGTCGAACATCCGCCGGGTCCCGAGCACATCCGGAGACGACGAGTCCGGGTCGCCGACGGCCCCGTCGCGCACCACGTTGTCGACCACGATCACCGTGCCAGGATGCGCGAGCCGGATCGCCCACTGCAGATAGTCGGCGTTGCTCTGCTTGTCCGCGTCGATGAACACCAGATCGAACGGGCCGATCCCGTCTGCTTCCACCCGGGGCAGCAGGTCAAGAGCACGCCCGACGCGGATGTCCACCACGCCGGACAGGCCGGCAGCGGCGATCGACGACCTGGCCACCTCGGCGTGCCTGGGCTCGTACTCCAGCGAGACGACCCGCCCTTCGGGCCCGACCCCGCGGGCGAGGCAGATGGTGCTGTAGCCACCGAGAGTGCCGATCTCCAGCACGTTACGGGCCCGGATGCTGGCCGCCAGCAGCTGCAGGAACCGACCCTGCAGCGGCGAGACTGCGATCTGTGGCAAACCGGCGGCGTTGCTCGCGGCTGCGGCCGCGGCCAGCCCCTGGTCTATGCCGAGCAGTTGCTCGGCAAAGTAGCTGTCAACCCTGTCCCAGACACTCTGGTCACCCACGGCGATCAGCCTACGACCGCGGGCTGGAGGGTCAATCGGTCGCGGTGAGTGACCTGGTGACCCAATCCAGGGTGTCCACCGCACCCGCGACCAAACGGCGCAGCAGCGCCAGCACCAGATCCGGCGCCGATTCGCTGAGCAGCTGAAGTTGCTCGACCGGCAGTAGCAACGCCCGGACTTCGCCGACCGCATTGGCGTCGATGTCGTAGGCGCGCTCGGTCACCGCGTAGGCAACCCCGAAGGTCGTGCCGGCGGTGAACATCGAGAGGTGATGACGCCCGACGTGCGGCTGGGTGATGCCGACATCAACCATTCCGGACAGCACGATGAACAGTCCGTGCGCGGCGTGGCCGACCTGCGCCAGCAACTCACCGTCGGCATAGCGCCGCGAGACCAGCGCCGGGCGGAGCAGACCCAGCTGGCGCTGCGTCAACCCGGCGAGCAGCGGGTGATCCTCGGCGGAGATGGTGCGGGCCAGCGCAGCCCCGCCGCCGTACCTGCTGATGACGACGTCTTCCGCGTATTCGATCGCCGAGTTCACGTCCAGGAAGTGCCGGACCCTCGAGCCGACCGCGACGGGTGCCGACACAGCGGACGTCGCACGGTCGGCGGGCAGATCGGGTTCGGCCGGGCTGAATGCGGAGTGCCCGGGGTCGACGATCACCGCCTCCCCACCCTCGGCGCTGAACTGGTCACGCAGATCCCCGAGCAACTTGACCGAGATCGCGGCTGTTTCATCGATGCCCCTGATGTCCAGCACGATCACGTCCAGATCGCCCGCCCTGGCGGTGATCTCCCGGATCACCGATTCGGCGCCGGCGAACAGCAGGTCGCCGTGCAGCTCGTAGACCCGGGCCCGGCGGCCGTAGCGCAGCAGCACCTCCTGCTCCAGCGGGCTCCGCCGCCGCCGGGACGGGGTCTGGACCACATCGTAGGAGGCCCGGATGGCGGACCTGGCCGCCCTGCTGACATGCATGAAGTGCAGCTCCAGATCACGGGAAAGCCGCCGGCACGCGTGCACTCCGCGCACACTGTTGCCGTGCTCGTCCAGCCGGGGCGAGAACACGGCCAGCCCGATCTGACCGGGCAACACCGCCAGAATCCCGCCGCCCACACCGCTTTTCGCCGGCAGACCGACCTCGGTGACCCAGTCTCCGGCCGCGTTGTACATGCCGCAGGTGGTCATCACGCTGAGCACCCGTTCGGTCAGCGCCGGGGTCAGCACCCGGTCGCCGGTGATCGGATGGACACCGCTGTCCGCCAGCGTCGCCGCCATCAGGCTGAGGTCGCGACAGTCCACCTCGATCGAGCATTGCCGGAAGTACACCGACAGCGTGGTCTGCGGGTCCTCCTCCAGGATCCCGAAGCTGCGCAACATGTAGCCGATGGCCCGGTTCCGGTTCCCGGTCCGGTCCTCGGAAGCGAACATGTCCCGGTCGACCTGCAGGTCGCGGCCGGCGAACCGCGAGTAGTACGCGCGCAACCGTTCGAAACGCTCGTCGGCGTCGCCGCCGGCCACCAGCGACGCGGCGGTGATCGCACCGGCGTTGATCATCGGATTGCGCGGCCGCTCGCTGATCGGGTCGAGGCTGATCTCGTTGAACGGCTCCCCGGACGGCTCGACGTCGACCTTCGCCGCGACCGCCGCCAATCCGCGGTCGGCCAGCGCCAGCGCATAGGTGAACGGTTTGGAAACCGATTGAATGGCAAAGCGTTTGCGGCTGTCCCCCGCCTCGTAGACGTAGCCGTCACTGGTGGCCAGGCAGATCCC
>JBBQGJ010000146.1:0-15025 GCA_038322925.1 Mycobacteriales bacterium | reverse complement strand
GGACTGCCACCAGTTCACCGCGTCGTAGTACAGGCGCAGGTCGAACTGGCCGTGGTGCTGACCGATGCCCCAGTACAGGACCGTGGCAACGAACGCGGCGAGAGCCACCGGCAGGCCGACGACCACGATGCGGGTAGCCCGGGGCAGGGAATCCCACCAGCGAACGACCCTGATGGTGGCAACAGTCGGTTGATCGGCTCTCGTCACGTCGATAATTATGGCAGGGCAACAATTCATCCGGAACGGACTTGACCATTCTGGTACATCACACCGGCAACTTCTTGACGCCCGGCTCACATCGTCCCACCGGGCCGGACTCGATCTGCCGCATAGCCCCCCCACCTGCGGCAAGCGCCCGCCGGTTGAATGTGGCGGACGCCGTTGCAGCGTCACGCGTTCCGTTCCGATCACTCTCGGGCGAGTCGCGGGGGATTGCCGGAGAACTGAGTAAAGAAATAGTCAAGGAATGGCGTGGGAATGAGCCGTTCGTGACAAATGGGCCGCCGGAGTGAGCGAACTCATGCTTCATGAGATGTCGCGAACGCGGGCGGCGGGCGGATCAGCCCTGCGCTGCCGGCCTGAGCACCGGACCGCCGACGCGGTGGGTACCGTCGTGCCATGCCAGAGCCGATCGAGGTCCGCAAGATCCCCCTGCACAGCGTGTCCGACGCCAGCGAACTGACCAAGCTGATCGACGACGGGGTGCTCGACGCCGACCGGATCGTGGCCGTCATCGGCAAGACCGAGGGCAACGGCGGAGTGAACGACTACACCCGGATCATCGCGGACCGCGCCTTCCGCGAGGTGATCGGAGCCAAGGGGACACGCACCGCCGAGCAGGTCCGGCAGATCCCGATCGTGTGGTCCGGCGGGACGGACGGGGTGCTGTCCCCCCACGCGACGGTGTTCGCCACCATTCCGCCCGAGCGGGCGGAAGTGACCGACGAGCCCCGGCTGACGGTCGGCTTCGCGATGAGCGAGCCGCTGCTGCCGGAGGAGATCGGCCGCGTCCCGATGATCGACAAGGTGGCCGCCGCGGTGCGGGACGCGATGCAGCGGGCCGGCATCACCGATCCGGCCGACGTCCATTACGTACAGACCAAGACCCCGTTGCTGACCATCCACACCATCCAGGACGCCAAGGCTCGCGGCAAGACCGTGTGGACCGAGCACACCCACGAGTCGATGGACCTGTCCAACGGCTGCACGGCGCTCGGGGTCGCGGTGGCGCTGGACGAGATCGCCATGCCGACCGACGCCGACGTCATGCACGACCGCTCGATCTTCTGCTCGGTCGCGTCCTGCTCCTCCGGCGTGGAGCTGGACAAGGCGCAGGTGGTGGTGGTCGGGAACGCCAGGGGTATCGGTGGCCGGTACCGGATCGGCCATTCGGTGATGAAGGACGCGCTGGACGCCGACGGGATCTGGGCCGCCATCCGGAGCGCCGGCCTTGACCTGCCCGAGCGTGCCCGCACCTCGGACCTCGACGGCCGGCTGGTGAACGTGTTCCTCAAGTGCGAGGCGTCCCAGGACGGCCAGGTCCGCGGCCGGCGGAACGCGATGCTGGACGATTCCGACGTGCACTGGCACCGGCAGATCAAGGCCTGCGTGGGTGGGGTGACAGCGGCGGTGACGGGCGATCCGGCGGTGTTCGTGTCCGTGTCGGCGGCCCATCAGGGCCCGGACGGCGGGGGACCGGTGGCGGCGATCGTCGACCTGGGCTAAGCCGGGCGAGCCGATGACAGCGGTCCGCCCGTTCTCGATCGCAGTTCCGCAACGTGACCTGGACGATCTGACCGATCGGTTACGCCGCACCCGTAGCGACCGCCCGGCCGCGCGGCCCTGATCAGCGCCGGGTGAACTCCAAGTCGAAGATCTCGTGGCCCTCGGCCAGGCCGCGTCGCTCGAACCTGGTTCGCGTCCGGAAGGCCGGGCGCGGCGCCCAACCGGGATGCGCGTTGCGCAGGCCCTTGGTCTCAGTGCACACCGCCAGCATCCGTTCGGCGTACGGCGCCCAGTCGGTGGCCAGCCGGATGACCCCGCCGCGGCGGAGCCTGGACGCCACCAGTGCGGTGAACTCCGGCGTCACCAACCGTCGTTTGAAGTGCCGGGTCTTCGGCCATGGATCGGGGAAGAACAGCCACAGTTCGGCCAGCGATCCCGGCGCGATCAGCTCGGTCAAGACCTGCACGCCGTCGCCACGGACGACCCGGACGTGGTGCACGTCGTTGCGGTTGAGGTGGTGCAGGGTCTGGGCCACCCCGGGCTTGTAGACCTCGATGGCCAGCAGGTTCACCTCTGGCCGCGCGGCGGCCATCGCCGCCGTCGACTCGCCCATCCCTGAGCCGATCTCCACGATCAGTGGCGCGTCCCGGCCGAAAAGCGCAGGACCGTCAAATGGACCGGCGAGATCGCCGGCCTCCAGGTACCAGCGGTCAGCATGCGCCTCGAACGCCCGGCGCTGGACGGCGTTCAGCCGGCCGCCGCGAGGGTGGAAGCTGACCACCCGGCGAAAGTGTGCGGGCGCCCCGTCAACGGTGGTATCGGTGCGGATCCGCGAGTCCTGCATGCGGGCAGGGTAACGGGCGGGTGTCCCCGGTTTCCGAATCGAGAGCGGTTGTTGGCGGAGTGTCTCCTGGGTGTTCACCTGGCGTTCGTCAGGCGCCCGCACCCTCCGTCTGCTCCCGGTGCTTCATCTCGGCCTCGAACACGTGTGGTAGCCCTGCCGACAGTCTCTCCCGAACCAGTGCCGAGGCCTCCCGGAAGACCTGCCAGTACTGCTCGTCGTAGGCCTCGACGAGTTGGAACGTCCACATGTCACGGACCACGTCACGCCCGACGAGCACGTCATCGATCTCGTCGGCCAGCCCCGGGTGGCCCGCGGCCCGCAGAGACTCCAGGGCGTCCTGCAGAGCAAGATCGGCTTCCCCGGACATCCGGTGGAAGGCGTACAACATGCCCCTGGCGTTCTCCACCACCTCGAACGCGGCGGAGACCTTGCCCACCGCCTCGACGGTGGCGTCGTCGGCGCCGGGCCCGCCACCGACCGGCCGCTGATGCACCACGGCGCGCTCTGGCCTGCGCGCGGATCCGAACCGATCGCGCAGGCCGCTCACGCGTCGCGTCGCTGCAGCACCAGCACCGCGACGACCCAGAGCACGGCCGCGGCGCCGGCGAAGACCAGCAGTCCCTGGACCGGCGTCGGACCGGTCGTACTGGACTGGAAGAGGTCGGTGATGCTGTTGGTGGGCGACACCCATTTGTCGGCGGCGGTGAACGGTAGCCATGGGCCGACCTTCGGCCCCACCGTCGGGATGAGGGTGAACAGGCCCTCGAAGAGCAGCGGCCAGAGCAGCACGATCGCGATCGCGCCGGCCGACTGCCGGACGATGGTCCCCACCGACACCGCGATCACCCCGGCGATGGCGAACAGCGCGCCGTAACCGGCGACCTGTCGCCAGTCGTCACCGCTGCTCAGTTCCAACGGGACCGGCGGATCCTGGGCCAGCGCCTTGGCCAGATAGAAGCAGCCCACCGAGACGACGAAGCCGACGACGCCGCCGATCAACGCCAGCAGCAGGGTCTTGGCGGCCAGCACGGCCGGACGCCGCGGGGTGGCCAGGAAGGTGTTGCGGATGGTGCCGAATCGGTACTCGGTGGTGATGGCCAGTGCGGCCATCACCATGAAAATGCTCATCCCGAGGTTGACGCCGCGCAGGATCAGGTAGGGGATCGCCGCGTCGCCCTGTTCCACCAGGCCGAAGAGCGTCGCGAAGCCGAAGCCGGCGATCACGATCGCCGCCAGGCACCAGTACGGCGAGCGGGTCGAGAACAGCTTGATGCGTTCCACGTTGAGCAGGGTCATCGTGATCACCGCCCTTCCGGTGCGGGTGGCCGGGGGGCCGGTGGCCCCTGCGGTGGCGGGTCAGCGCCGGGCGGTCCTTGCGGTGGCAATCCCTGCAGTGCCTGCCCTTGGGGTGGCGGACCTTGGGGTGGCGGCCCGTACGGTGGTGGCGGGTACGCACCTGGCGGAATCTGCGCTGGCGGCGGGAAACCTGCCGCCTGCACCGCCGGCTGCACGGCGAACCCGCCCTGCCCGGACACCGCGCGGGAGGTGCCGTACTCGACCGAATCCCCGGTGAGCTGGATGAACGCCTCCTCCAGCGATCCGGCCTGCGGCGACAGCTCGTGCAGGGTGATGCCGGCGGCGCCCGCCAGGTCGCCGATCTGCTCCGTCGGCGCACCCGTGACGATCAGCGCGTTGTCCGCGTCGGTGAAGGCCAGCCCGGCCTGGCCCAGTGCTGACCGGAGTTCGGGCAGGCGCGGCGAGCGGACCCGCACCGAGGTCTGGGTGGACCGTGCGATGAACTCCTCGGTGGACGAGTCGGCGATCAACCTCCCCCGCCCGATCACGATGAGATGGTCTGCGGTCAGCGCCATCTCGGAGAGCAGATGGGAGGAGACGAAGACCGTCTTGCCTTGTGCTGCCAGGTTTTTCATGAAAGTCCTGACCCAGAAGATGCCCTCCGGGTCCAGCCCGTTCACCGGTTCGTCGAACAGCAGCACCTTCGGGTCACCCAGGAGAGCGCCGGCCAGCCCGAGCCGCTGCTTCATGCCGAGCGAGAACTTTCCGGCGGCCCGCTTGGCCACGCTGCTCAGCCCGACGATCTCCAGCACCTCGTCCACCCGTGACACGGGGATCTTGTTGGACGCAGCCATGAACCTCAGATGGGAGCGTGCCGAGCGGTTCGGGTGGATCCAGTTGGCGTCCAGCAGCGCGCCGACCTGCGTCAGCGGCTTGGTCAGGTGCGCGTACTGCTGGCCCGCGACCGTGGTGCTGCCCTTGGTGGGGTTGTCCAGCCCGAGGATCAACCGCATGGTGGTCGACTTGCCGGAGCCGTTCGGCCCGAGGAAGCCGGTGACGGCGCCCGGTCGAACGGTGAACGACAGGTCGTCCACGGCAACGGTCTTTCCGTAGTGCTTGGTCAGTCCGATAACTTCGATCATGTTGTCGACCCGGTTCCTCCCCGTCGGCGTTCCCCGATTCAACACGCAGGGTCGGACAGCCGATCAGGCGGCCCGAAGGCCGCCCGGTCGGCGAGGTCACGCAGGTTGCCCGGCGGTCAGCCGACCGGCTTCGCGGAGAACGCCCGGACCGTCTGCACCACTGGCGGGTTTGTCGCGCTGCCGCTCAGGTAGGAGCGAAGACCGACGGATCCCGCGAACTGCAGCCCTGCCGACGAATCGGTCATGGTGGCCGCCCAGGCGGTCGGCTCCGCGGAGCCGTTCGCCCATACCTTGAGCCGCAGGGTGGTCGGGCTGGTGCCCTGGACCTGGAGTCGGGCGTTGAGCTGAGTGCCGGCCGTGTAGCTCAGGCCGGACACCGTGGCCGGGGTGGTCAGGTTGACCGCCGTCGCCGACCCGTCGAGCTTGCGCAGGGTGGCCAGAACGCCGCCGGTGGAGGTCAGCGTGACCAGGCCGGCGTACTCCTGGTTGGTGCCGACGCGCCGGCCGACGACGTCCAGGTAGGCGCTGGCGGTCGGCCGCTTGTCCAACGCCAGCGTGACAGCGACATCAGCCGAGGTGACCGACGTGCCACCCAGGTAGGCGTTGGTGCCGGAACCTGGTGTGGCCAGCGAGATCGACCCAACCCCGCCGCTGGTCGAGAACCGGGACGCGGAGCTGACCGTCCAGGGGCCGCCGGTGTCGGCGGTGCCGAGACCGGCTGTCACCGTGCGGTTGAAGGTGTCGTTCGCAAAGAGCCCACCGACCGGGCTGGTCGGCGACACGGTGTGCGTGTCGGTGCCGGTCGCGCCGCCGTTGTCCGTCACCGTGAGGGTGACCGTGTAGGTGCCGGCCGTCGAGTAGCTGTGCGCGGGCGATGCCGCCGTTGCGGTGCCGCCGTCACCGAAGTCCCAGGTGTACCCGGCGATGGTCCCATCCGGATCGCTGGAGCCGGTGCCGGTGAACGTGCACGCCAGGTCTGTGCAATTGGACGTGAACGCCGCTGTCGGCGGGGTATTGGTCGGTGACGTCGGCACCGTGACGCTCGCCGAGAAGGTGCCGCTGGCCCCGCCGTTGTCGGTCACCGTGAGCGTCACCCGGTAGGTGCCGGCCGCGTAGGTGTGTGCCGGGGTCTGGCCGCTATCGGTGGCCCCGTCGCCGAAGTCCCAGGCGTATCCGGCAATGGTTCCGTCGCTGTCCTGCGAACCGGCGGCGTTGAACGTGCAGCCCGATGTCGCGCAGTTGGACGTGAAGGTCGCCGTCGGCGGCACGTTGACCGTTCCGCCGGCCGCCTGGAAGTGCGCCTGGATCTTCGGGGTGCTGAGCACCGACGGGTAGACCGCAACGTTCGCGATCGAGCCGGCCAGGTAGCCGCTGGTCGGCGGGTTGGGCCAGCCGAGGAAGCTGTCCCCGCCGAGCCTCCAGTGGCCGAAGAACACCGCCCCGTCCCGCAGCGCGGCGTTGGCTGCGACCTGGGCGCCGTCGACATACAGCAGCGCTCCTGAGGGTCCGGCCGTCGCCGTCAGCAGATGCCAGGTGCCGTCGTTGTACGGCGTGGTGCTGCCGATCGACTGGTTGGCGTTGTTGCTGAACATGCCGAAGTGAACGGTGCCGTCGTTCGCGAAGTACAACAGCCGGTCCATGGTCGGGCTCTGCCGGCCGTCCGGGGTGGGTGTGTACAGGCTGTCGGAGAGCACTGCTCCCCCGGAGGTTGAGGTGGTACGCACCCACGCCTCCAGTGTGTAGCTGGACAGCGGAATGGCATCGCCGGCGGTGGCCGCGACACTATCGGAGGTGATGGTCGGCGGGAACGGCGGGAATCCCGGCGGCGGCGTCGGTCCCGGCGTGGAGATCACCGCACCGGTGAAGCTGGCCGCTGTTCCCTGGCCGGGGATCGGCCCGGCCGCACCGAAGGTGACAGCCGCCCGGGTGGTCATGTCGGCGAAGCCCGCGCTGTCGACGGCTGTGCTGCCACCCGTCTCCGACAACCGCCAGAGATCGGTGGCCCCGTCGGCTCGAACCATCTCGGTGTAGCTGGGCACGGCGGCCGATCCGACGGTCGCCGCGGCCGACGCGGCACTGGTCACCGAGTTGCCG
This sequence comes from Mycobacteriales bacterium, assembly GCA_038322925.1. Classification (GTDB taxonomy): domain Bacteria; phylum Actinomycetota; class Actinomycetes; order Mycobacteriales; family Nakamurellaceae; genus Nakamurella. Next base: position 7,924 of record JBBQGJ010000146.1, on the reverse strand, counting down.
AGCAGGTCTGACACCCGGATGCGGTAGGTGTGCGTGGAGCCGGCCGCCACCGACGTGTCGGTGAAGCCGAGCATCGGCCGCTGCCAGAACGACCCGGAGTAGGTCACGGTGGTGATCGGGGTGTTCCCTCCGTCCCGCAGCAGCTCATAGGTCAGGTCCGAGTTGTCCTGGTCCGCAGCGGCTCGCCAGCTGACCCGCAGCGTGTCCGCGCGCTGCGAGACCGCCGTCGGTGCGGTCACGGCGGTCGGGCCGATCCTGTTGGGGCCGGCAGAGCGGATCGCGTACCGCACCAGGCCCTGCTGGGCCGTGCCGTTCGCGGTCGGGAATTCGCCGCCGACGGCGAGGTAGCCGGCGTTGCCGGCCACCGTCCACGCCGCCTGGCTCTGCCCGGTGTAGGTACCGGCGGTCAGCCCCGGGTCCCACTGCAGCTGGGTACCGCTGGGCTGGCCGGAGAAGTCGAAGTAGCGGGGTCCGGGCTGTCCGTTGCCGCCGCTGAAGATCGGCGCCCGCAACGTCCCGGTGGCGAAGGTGGTCTCGGCTGCCAGGAAGTGATGGGTGGAATCGAACACGCCTGGATCGTCTTGGGAGAACGATCCCATGTCGGAGCAGTCATGCTGGTGGCCGGCGCTGTACAACACATTCCCGATCGGCACGGCGTCGTAGCTGTCGCTGTGGCAGCTGTTCATCCAGACGATCTCGCCGGTCGTGGGGTTGGCCGCGAACCGTCCCTCGAAGTTCCCGCCCGAGGTGTAGTAGTACCCGGTGCCGTAGACGTTGGTGCCGTCCGCACTCAGGCTGGTGATGTTCGAGCTCGAGCCGTAATCCTTGATCGGAAAGGAGTCCGACCACGGCGCACCGGCACCGGTGGTCAGGACCGCGCCGATGCCCAGCCGGGTCTGCCCGGCCAGCGTGGTGAAACCGCCGCCGACCACCACACGCATTCCGTCCGGTGCCAGCGTCATGGCGCTGACCAGCGCGTTGGCTCCCGGGTTCCAGCCGAGCAGCGCGCTGGCGGAGGAGTAGGCGGCCAACCGGTTCCGCCCGTTGCCGTTGGCCGAAGTGAACGAGCCCCCGACGTAGACGGCGGTGTTACTGGCGGTGACAGTCCTGGCCGACCCGTTCAATGACGCGGTGAAGCCGGCGTCCAGCACTCCGGCGGCGGTCGTGATGGAGAAGGACGCGATGCGGTTGTGCGTCACGCCGTCCACCGTGGTGAAGTCGCCGGCCACGTACAGCGTCCTGCCGTCGGGGGAGGCGGTGATCGCCCGGCCCTGGCCGTTCAGCGGGTGGTTGAAGGCGGTGATCAGGGTGCCGGTGGTGATGTCGTAGGCCAGCAGGTTCGCCCTCGCCACCCGGCTGGGGCTACTGGCCGGGGTGCCGGCGGGCCGCGCATTGGCGAAACTCCCGGTGACGTACACCGTGTTGCCGACGACCACTTCGCCCCAGGCGACGCCGTCGATCTGCACCGTCGGCAACGGGTCGGCGCTCACCGTGGCCGGAAGACCGGACGGTGGCGACGTGTCGGCCGCCGCCTGGGGCGAGAACGCCAGCGCCAGCGCTATCACCAGCACCGCGGAACTGACCACCGAGGTGATCAGCGCCGGAATCCGGCCACGGCGATGTCGGCGACGATCGATGTTCATCAATCCCCCAGGGGTGACGCGGGACGTGCCCGCTGATGCGGCGAAATGTACAGACAGTGACAAGCGCGGGGGAAGAGCCGGACGAAAATGACCACCATTCGGCGGTTGTTTCACTCGTTGTGACACTGTTCCCGAACCGACGGTAGTCCGCCGGGCACACCGGGTGAGTGCCAGCACGGTTGGCCGTACGCTGGCCCGGTGCCGATTGCCGCCGATCCCGCGATTCATCTCGTCGACCGGACCTTCGTCGACCTGCCGTTGCGAAAGCTGGCCGAGGCGGCGCTGGCCGCCGCGACCGGTGCCGGCGCTTCGTTCGCCGATTTCCGGTTCGAACGGCTGCAGACGCAGTCGATCGGCATCCGGGACACCGCGGTGCAATCCACCAACGATGCCGTGACGACCGGCTACGCGGTCAGGGTGATCGTGGACGGGACCTGGGGTTTCGCCGCGTCGATCATCCCGACCACCGACGAGGCGGCGGCCACCGCCCGGCAGGCGGTTGCGGTGGCCAGGGCGCTGGCCGGGGTGGTGGCCGAGCGCGTCGAGCGTGCGGACGAGCCCGTGTACGCCGATGCGCACTGGGTCAGCAGCTATGTCATCGACCCGTTCACCGTCGACGTGCAGGACAAGATCGGACTGCTGCTGGATCGGTCCGAACGACTGCTGGCCAGCGATGGGGTCGCGCACACGTCGGCGGGACTGTTCCAGGTGAAGGAGAACAAGTTCTATGCCGACACCGCCGGCACGACCACCACGCAACAGCGGGTCCGGCTGGAACCGTCGGTGACGGCGACCGCGGTCGACGCGGCGTCGGGCGCGTTCGAGACGATGTCGACGTTGAGCCCTCCGGTGGGCCGGGGATACGAGTACCTGACCGACGGAACCTGGGACTTCGATGCCGAGGTCGGTGTCATCGCAAGCACTCTTGCCGAGAAGGTCAAGGCACCGTCGATCGAAGGCGGCCGCTACGACCTGGTCGTCGATCCGACCAACCTGTGGTTGACGATCCATGAGTCGATCGGTCATGCCACGGAGTACGACCGCGCCATCGGGTACGAAGCCGCCTACGCCGGAACATCTTTCGCGACACCGGACAAGCTCGGGAGCCTTCTCTACGGCTCTGAGGTGATGAACGTCGTCGGCGATCGCACCGCCGAGCACGGGCTGGCCACCGTCGGCTTCGACGACGACGGGGTGGCCGGCCAGTCCTGGAACCTGGTGACCGGCGGCATTCTCACCGGCTATCAGCTCGACCGGGTGTTCGCCCGCCGGCTCGGCCTCGACCGCTCGAACGGCTGCGCGCATGCCGATTCGCCGGCGCACGTGCCGATCCAGCGGATGGCCAACGTGAGCCTGCAGCCTGCGCCGGACGGCGGCTCGACCGCGGACCTGATCGCCGGCATCGACGACGGCATCTATGTGGTCGGCGACAAGTCGTGGTCGATCGACATGCAGCGGTACAACTTCCAGTTCACCGGTCAGCGGTTCTACCGGATCCGGGGCGGTGAACTGGCCGGGCAGGTGCGGGATGTCGCCTACCAGGCGACCACCACCGATTTCTGGGGAGCGATGGACGCGGTGGGCGGTCCACAGACCTACCTGCTTGGCGGCGCTTTCAATTGTGGAAAGGGACAACCTGGCCAGGTCGCGGCCGTGTCGCACGGGTGCCCGGCGGCTCGCTTCCGCGGCATCACGATTCTCAACACGGTCCAGGAGGGCTCGTGACCTGTCATGACTAGTCCGGCAGTCGTTCGCCCCCCGGCGGGAATCCTGGCCCCGCAGGAGATCATCGACGTCGCGCTGGCCGCGTCCGGCGCCGACGACTGCGTCGTGGTGGTCGAATCAACCTCGGAAGCCAACGTCCGGTGGGCGAACAACACGGTGACCACCAACGGGGTGTCGCGGACGCTGTCCTGGTACGTCGTCTGCATCGTCGACGGTGCCGCGGGCACCGTCAGTGCGTCCGCCGCGGCCGCCGATTCCGCGTCAGCAGTGGCCGAGGTGGTGCAGGCCGCGCATCAGGTGGCGCGCGCGGCGGCGCGGTCGGGGCGCGCTCGGGACGCCCAGCCGTTGGTCGGTCCCGAGAATGTCGGAACAGTCGGCGCTGCATCCCCCGGCGGTGGATTCGACGGTGGTGGGTTCGACGGTGGTGGATTCCCTGGGGGTGGATTCGAAGCTGCCCCGGTCAGCACGTCCTTCGAGGTCTACGCCGATCTGCTCCCGTCGCTGGGCGCTGCCTTCGAGGAGGCCAGGGCCGGCGGTCGAGTGCTCTACGGATTTGCCCGGCACGAGACGACGACCATCCACCTCGGGTCGTCCACCGGGGTGCGCCTGCGGTGGGTGCAGCCAACCGGGACGCTCGAGCTGAACGCGAAATCCGCTGATTTGCGCCGTTCATCCTGGGGCGGGCTGTCCACCCCCGACTTCCGCGGGGTGACCGTCGACGACCTGGTCGCCTCCTTGACCCGGAGGCTGGAGTGGGCGCGACGGACGGCGGAGCTGCCGGCCGGCCGGTACGACACGGTGCTGCCGCCGACCGCGGTGGCCGATTTCATGATCAACCTGGCCTGGAGTGCGGCGGCCAGGCCCGCGCACGAGGGGCGCTCCGCCTTTTCCGCGCCCGGCGGCGGGACCAGGGTCGGTGAACGGCTCACCGGGCAGGCGCTCACGCTGGCCGGCGATCCGTCGTCGGCGGGCCTGCAATGTGCGCCCTTCGTGGCCGCCGGCCATTCCTCGGACGAGGTCTCGGTCTTCGACAACGGCGCGCCGATTCCGCGGGTCGAGATCGTCGCCGACGGGGTGATCAACTCGCTGCTGCACAGCCGCGGGTCCGCGGCGGAATACGGCGAGCCGTTCACGCCGGCCGCCGACAACCTGCTGCTGACCGGCGGCGATCCGGCCCTGTCAACCGAGGATCTGGTGACCGGCATTCGCCGCGGCCTGCTGCTGACCTCCCAGTGGTACCTGCGCGAGGTCGATCCGATGACGATGTTGCTCACCGGCCTGACCCGGGACGGGGTCTTCCTGATCGAGAACGGGGAGATCACCGCGGCGGTGAACAACTTCCGCTTCAACATGTCTCCGCTGGACGTGCTGCGCCACGCCGTCACCGTCGGTGCCACGGTGCCCGCCCTGTCCCGGGAGTGGAGCGACTGGTTCACCAGGTCCGCGATGCCGCCGATGGTGGTGGAGGGATTCAATATGTCGTCGGTCTCGCCGGCGCAGTAGACCCGCGCCTTGGTCCGGGGCGCGCGCGCCCCGTCGCTTGGGCCAGGTCAGGTCTGCTGGGCGGCCGCACCTTGGGACGCCGCCGCGGCGGGCGACAGGTCAGCCAGCGTCAGCGGGTGGCGCGGAACGTCCGGAAGCTGATGGCTGCTGGTCACCGCCAGGTCCACCCCGACGTGGATCAACTCGCCCGGATCCAAGAGCCGCCAACCACTCTCGCCGTCCATCGGCTCGCTGGCCAGCACGACCGACGCGGACCCGGCCAGTTCTTCGGACTTGGTGTGGATCCGCGGGCTTCGGACCTCGAGATGCTCCTCGGAGGCGGGCCTTTCCAGCACGTACAGTCGATGAGTGGCCGGGAATCGCAAGGCCCACAGGTCATCCGGGGTGGCGACGATCAGGTTCAGGGCGAAAACCGGTAGGCGCTCGGCGATCCAACCGACCGCCGCGATGATGGCCGCGCCCACATCGCCGCCCCGCAGCCGCGCCTCCGCGGTGATCAGCGCGAACATCCGCTCGCTGTCGGTCTGGCCACCGACCAGGTCGCTGACCCCCAGCTCGGCCAACCGGTCGTCGAGCACGCCCAACTCGCCGAAAGCACCGTTGTGCGCGAACAGCCGGGCGTCCTGGGCGAACGGGTGGGTGTTCTCCGTGGTGTGTGCCCCGGTGCTGGCGTACCGGACGTGGGCCACGAAGGTCCGGCTGCGGGCCACCCTGGCTTCGTGGGCGAACTCGGAATCCTGCCAGGCTGCGATCGGCTGCTTGTCGATGACGGGCAGGCCGTCGGCGTCGAAGATGCCGACGCCGGCGCCGTCCGGCTCGCGGTGGCTCTGCTCGCGCAGGCTGTCGGGAGCGTCCAGCAACCAGAAGGTGGCTCTGACCGGATTGGACCCGGTGTGCAGCCCGAACAATCGGCACATGCTTGCTGCCCTCGTCTCGTCGGGCACCATGGGTGGACTTCGTCGTCCGTGCCGCCCGGCGCCCCGGGGGATTGTCGCACGCCGCCCCGGGCGGCCGAGCCGTTCCACGAACGGGTGGATCAACGAATCGAACGGGCGCGGGCCGGCGCGCGATCGACTTCGACGGTATCCGCGCGAATTCGCACTGGTTTATGCTCGGCGGCACCCACCTGATGGCCGGAAATCTCGCGGGCGGAAACGGCGACCGATGATCGACCGACGATCGACGGATCATCGACACCGGGTAGTGAACCGACACGACCGGGTGATCTGCAGAACACGATCACCGCGCCGGCGGCTCAAGATCACCGCATCGGGACGTTTCCGCAGACCGTCGTGGTTGCGCGCACGACGGACCATCGTCGAACAACAACGAACACGTGGTGGCGTAGGCCACAGGTTCTGAATCGATCCCTTTCACGATTCTGTGGCCTGGAATACAACCCGTCCCCGGTAACAACGGACATTCATTGGTTAGTGTCGGTTAATCGGCCGACACAGCGCGGTGTGGGCCGTTGTTCCCGACGGCGGTGAACACCCCACCCGCCCGACCGGCCCGAGACTCTCCAGGAGATGGTGCATGTGACCGCGGTCATCGACCCGATGAAGAAGGCGTCCTCGTCCTCCGGGGAGGTCCAGGCAGGAATCCAAATCATCGGCGCCCCTTCGGGCACCTCGCCCGCGCTGCTGTCCTGGGTGCTGGAGGTAGCCGAACTCGCCCGACCCGACAAGGTGGTATTCGTCGACGGGTCGGACGAGGAGTGGACCTCGATGACCGACAAGCTCGTCGAGGCGGGCACCTTCACCCGGCTGGCGGGCAAGCCCAACTCCTTCTACGCGGCCTCTGATCCGACCGACGTCGCCAGGGTCGAGGACCGTACCTACATCTGTTCGGTCGACAAGGCCCACGCCGGCCCGACCAACAACTGGATGGATCCCGCATCCATGAAGGCCATCCTCAGCGGCCTGTATGCCGGGGCGATGGTCGGCCGCACCATGTACGTGGTGCCGTTCTGCATGGGCCCCTATGACGCGCCCGACCCGAAACTCGGTGTGGAGATCACCGATTCGGAGTATGTGGTCGCCTCGATGCGGATCATGACCCGGATGGGCGGCCGCGCGCTCGAGCTGATCAACAAGGGCGCCGCCTGGGTCAAGGCGCTGCACTCGGTGGGCGCGCCGCTCGCCCCCGGTGAGCAGGACGTCGCCTGGCCGTGCAACCGGACCAAGTACATCGTGCAGTTCCCCGAGGAGCGGAGCATCTGGTCCTACGGCTCCGGCTACGGCGGGAACGCCTTGCTGGGCAAGAAGTGCTACTCGCTGCGGATCGCCTCGGTGATGGCTCGCGACGAGGGCTGGCTGGCCGAGCACATGCTGATTCTCAAGCTGACCTCCCCGGAGCAGTCGGTCCACTACATCGCCGCGGCCTTCCCGAGCGCGTGCGGCAAGACCAACCTGGCCATGCTGGAGCCGACGATTCCGGGCTGGAAGGTCGAGATGCTGGGCGACGACATCGCCTGGATGACCTTCGGCGAGGACGGCCGGCTGTACGCCGTCAACCCCGAGTACGGCCTGTTCGGCGTCGCGCCCGGCACCGGATGGCATACCAATCCCAATGCCATGCGGGCGGTCGCGCAGGGCAACTCGTTGTTCACCAACGTCGCGCTCACCGACGACGGGGACATCTGGTGGGAGGGCATGACGGATGGGCCGCCGGCTCACCTGACAGACTGGAAGGGTCGCGACTGGACGCCTAGCGGGCTGGACGCCGAGGGCAACAAGCTGGAATCGGCGGGCGAGCTCGCCGCGCACGCCAACTCCCGCTTCTGCACCCCGATCACCCAGGTGCCGATCATCGCCGACGAGTACTTCCACCCGGTCGGCGTGCCGATCTCGGCGATCATCTTCGGCGGCCGGCGCAAGACCACCGTGCCGCTGGTCTCCCAGTCCCGGGACTGGCAGAACGGCGTCTTCATGGGCGCCACCCTGTCGTCGGAGACCACCGCGGCAGCTACCGGCGCGGTGGGCGTCGTCCGGCGCGACCCGATGGCCATGCTGCCGTTCCTCGGCTACGACGCGGGCCACTACTTCCAGCAC
>JBBQGJ010000145.1:0-15030 GCA_038322925.1 Mycobacteriales bacterium | reverse complement strand
AACCTCGCCTTGAGGTCGGGCTGGTCGAAGCAGGCCATCACCTTGGGAGCGTCGTCCAGGAACGTCTGGCTGTAGAGGTAGACCTGGCCGTCCTCCGGGTCGACGTACCGGTGCAGGCCCTCGCCGGTGCGGGAGTAGGCGTGCACGGCGCGGACGACGAGCACGTGCTCGCCGCCGAGCCCGCGCAGCGGCAGCCTGCCGTCGGCCCAGCCGACGGTCTCGAGCGGCTCGCCGTCCAGCAGCACCTCGACCAGGTGCTCGGCGTGCACGTCCACCCAGGTGCTGGACCCGGTCGCGCAGAACGAGATCGTCGACGACGAGCTGAACGTGGAGTCGGTGCGCGCCGCACCCAGGTCGAGGTCGACCGTGTACGACCGGACCTCGAGGCTCGCGGCCCGCTCGACCGCCTCGACCTGGGTGAGGGCTGCCACGCTCAGGCCGGTCGACCGGTCGGCGCGCTGCTGGCGGTCATCGACGGGTCGGACGTGACGACGTCACCGAGCGCGGCGTCGATCGTCGCCAGCACGTCGGCGCCCAGCTTCACGCCGGCGGCCTCGACGTTGTCGAGAACCTGCTCGGGTCGCGAGGCGCCGACCAGGGCGGATGCGACGTTGTCGTTCTGCAGCACCCAGGCCACGGCGAGCTGGGCCATGCTCAGACCCAGGTCGGCCGCGATCGGCGCGAGGCCCTGCACCCGGGTGAGCACGCGGTCGTCCATCCAGCGCGAGATCATGTCCGCGCCGCCCTTGGTGTCGGTGGCCCGCGAGCCCTCCGGCGGTGCCTGACCGGGCTGGTACTTGCCGGTCAGCACGCCCTGGGCGATCGGGGACCAGACGATCTGGCTGACGCCGAGCTCACGGCTGGCGGGCACGACCTCACCCTCGATGACCCGCCACAGCATCGAGTACTGCGGCTGGTTGGACACCAGCTGCACTCCGAGGTCGGTGGCCAGCGCATGACCCGCCCGGAGCTGCTCGGCGGTCCACTCGCTGACGCCGATGTAGAGCGCCTTGCCCGCGCGGACGACGTCCGCGAACGCCTGCATCGTCTCGGTCAGCGGTGTCTCGGTGTCGTACCGGTGCGCCTGGTAGAGGTCGACGTAGTCGGTCTGCAGCCGCCGCAGGGACGCGTTGATCGATTCCAGGATGTGTTTGCGGGACAGCCCGACGTCGTTGTGCCGGCGCGGTCCGGTCGGCCAGTAGACCTTGGTGAAGATCTCCAGCGATTCCCGCCGCTCGCCCTTGAGGGCCTGCCCGAGCACTTCCTCGGCCCTGCCATTGGCGTAGACGTCGGCAGTGTCGAAAGAGGTGATCCCGCTGTCCAGCGCGGCGCGCACGCACTGCGTCGCGACGTCGTTCTCCACTTGCGACCCGTGGGTCAGCCAATTGCCGTAGGTGATCTCCGAGATCTTCAGGCCCGATCGGCCGAGGTGGCGAAATCCCATGCAGACCAACGTAGCTGCCGACCGGCCGCAGGATCACTTGCCACCGGTCACGTGCCCAGACCGGCGCGCCGCAATGCCTCGGCCATCGCGCCACCGGCGGGCGCAGCCGACGTCTTGCGGGTACTTTGGCCCGCACCGGCCGGCTTTGGCCGGACGTCCCGCGCGAGGGCCGGCGGCCGACCCACGGGCTTCTCCCGTGCGCCGGGTTCGTCGTCCAGCCGCAGCGTCAGTGAGATCCGTTTGCGCGGCTCGTCGACCTCCATCACCTTCACTCGCACCACCTGTCCGGACTTGACGATCTCCCGCGGGTCGCCCACGTAACGGTGCGCCATCGCCGACACGTGGACCAGACCGTCCTGGTGGACGCCGATGTCGACGAATGCACCGAACGCGGCGACGTTGGTGACGACCCCCTCGAGGACCATGCCGACCCGAAGATCGCCGATCTTCTCGACCCCCTCGGCGAACGCCGCTGTGGTGAATGCCGGTCGCGGGTCGCGTCCTGGTTTCTCCAGTTCGGCCAGGATGTCGGTGACCGTCGGCAGCCCGAACGTGTCGTCGACGAACGCGGACGGCGACAGCCCGCGCAGCACGGCGGCGTTGCCGATCAGCGCCCGCACGTCGCCACCGGTGGCCGCGGCGATCTTGCGGACCACCGGGTACGCCTCGGGGTGCACGCTGGAGCGGTCCAGCGGGTCGTCCCCGCCGGCGATCCGCAGGAACCCGGCGCATTGCTCGAAGGCCTTCGGGCCGAGCCGCGGCACCGATTGCAGCGCCCGGCGAGAACGGAACGGGCCGTTGGCATCCCGGTGCCCGACGATGTTCTCGGCGAGCCCCGTGCTGATCCCGGACACCCTGGCCAGCAACGGCACGGACGCGGTGTTGACCTCCACCCCGACGGCGTTCACGCAGTCCTCGACGACGGCGTCCAGCGACCGGGCCAGCACCGACTCCGACAGGTCGTGCTGGTACTGGCCCACCCCGATCGACTTCGGGTCGATCTTGACCAGCTCGGCCAGCGGGTCCTGCAGCCGGCGGGCGATGGAGACGGCACCGCGCAGCGAGACGTCGAGGTCGGGCAGCTCTTGTGACGCGTAGGCCGACGCCGAGTACACCGACGCGCCCGCCTCGGACACCACGATCTTGATCAGGCCCGGGCACCGGGATACGAGATCGACGGCCAGCCGGTCCGTTTCCCGGGAGGCGGTGCCGTTGCCGATGGCCACCAGGTCCACCCGGTGGGCGCGCACCAACCTGGTCAAGGTCTCCAGGGAGGCTTCCCAGCGGTTCGCCGGCTGGTGCGGGTAGATCGTGTCGGTGGCGACCACCTTGCCGGTGGTGTCGACGACGGCCACCTTGACACCGGTCCGGAATCCGGGGTCGAGACCGAGTGTGGTCCGGCTGCCTGCGGGCGCGGCCAGCAGCAGGTCGCGCAGGTTCGCGGCGAACACCGCCGCCGCGGCCTGCTCGGCGGCTTGCCGGAGCCGGCCGCGCAGGTCGATGCCGAGGGATACCAGCAGCCGGGTCCGCCACGCCCAGCGGACCGTGTCCAGCAGCCAGGGGTCGGCAGGGCGGCCGCGGTCGGCGATCCGGAAGCGTCCGGCGATCCGCCGTTCGTAGTCGGACACCAGGCGCGTGGTGTCGTCACCGCCGCCGGTGGCGGAGGGGTCCGGATCGACGGTCAGGGTGAGCACACCCAGCGCCTCGCCGCGGAACATGGCGAGCACCCGGTGCGATGGAAGGGTCTTCAGCGGCTGGGAGAACTCGAAGTAATCGGCGAACTTGCTGGCATCCTTGGCGTCGCGGTCACGCACGGTCGAGCTGAGCCGGCCGCGGTTCCACAGCAGTTCGCGCAGCTCTCCCACGAGATCGGCGTCCTCGCCGAACCTTTCGATGAGAATTGACCGCGCACCGAGCAGCGCGGCGGTGGCGTCCGCGACGCCCCGCTCGGCGGACAGGTAGCCGGCCGCCGCGCGCTGCGGATCCCGGGAAGGATCGCCGATCAGCAGGTCCGCCAACGGTTCCAGCCCGGATTCGCGGGCGATCTGCGCCTTGGTCCGGCGCTTGGGCTTGAACGGCAGGTAGATGTCCTCCAGTCGCGATTTGGTGTCGGCGGCGGCGATCTGCGCGGCAAGGGCCGGGGTCAGCCTGCCCTGTGCGGTGACGGACTCCACCACGGCGGCGCGCCGGTCCTCGAGCTCACGCAGGTAGTCCAACCGCTCGGTCAGCGTGCGCAACTGCGCGTCGTCCAGTGAACCGGTTACCTCCTTGCGGTAGCGGGCAACGAACGGCACGGTGGCCCCGCCGTTCAGCAGTCCGACCGCGGCGGTCACCTGCCAGGGTGCGACGGACAGTTCCTGCGCGATGCGGGTGTCGATGGACATCGGTCCGGCGGCGCGGTCTGCGGTCATCAGCGGTCTCCACTCACTTCAAGTCAGTGACGGTGATCGACACCGCCAGGCTCCGTGCCGCCACCTCGTCGAGGACAGTCCGCCTGGGTTCGGCGATGTCGGGGAACATCCGGCTGGGCAACGAGTTCAGGGCGGCCAGCCGGGGGTCGGCCATCACGATAGTCAGTCCGGCGCGGTCACCACCGAGCACCAACCCGTCGAGGGAGTCGGCCACGGGTAGCAGGACCCGTGCCACCGTGTCGGCGGCGCTGTCCAGCGACGCTGTGCGCTGGTTACCGCGGCGGCGGGCGAATCGCTGCTGTGACCAGCCGCCTGCCGCGGTGCGACCCTGTAGGTGGGCCCGGTCGGTGGAGGAGTTCAGCACCATGCCCTCGCGTGCCACACCGACGGAATGCGCACCGCCGCGGACCAGCACGACGCCAAGCACCCCCAGCGTTGCGAGGTGATGCAGCAGTGCTTCCAACGGTTCCCGGTCGCCGCGCGCCATCGGCCCGAACGGGACGGCCACGTCAGCGACGGTTCCGTTGCCACCGGTGATCCGCACCTGGCTGTCATCGCCTGCCACCGACAGCACGCCGGCGTTGCGCCCACTGAACCGGTTGACCCAGCCGACCAGCCGGTCCGCGGTGACCTCGACGACGGTGCCGCCGCCCGGCGCGGCGGCGCGGCGGGTGGTCATGCTGCGATCACCAGGCTGGTGCCTTCCGGGCCCGAAGTCACTGGGCTCGTTCTTGCCGGCATCATCACAGTCCCGAACCCGCGTCCCAGAGTTGGCCGGTCAGACCGGCCAGCGTCCGCGCGGACGCACCGGCTCGATCGTCGGTGAGTGAGGCCACGTAGTCGATGATCCCGCGACCGCGGCCCCAGCGGGCGAGGTCACCGCTGGTCCGGGGCGGCTCTCCGGCGGGGTACAGCAGAAGTTCCGGTTCTTCGCGCAGCACCCGCCGGTACCCGCTGGTCGCCAACTCGACCAGGTCCAGCAACCGGCGGGGCGCCCTGGCCGCGTCGACCGGGTCCGTCAGCCACGACTCCAGGTTGCTGACCAGGGTGGTCAACGCGGCCGCCTGCCCGCGCTGGAACATCGCCAGATCGGGCCGGTCCAGGACGAACCGCTGGTGCACGAACTTCAAGACCGCCACCTCGTGCCATGCCTGCCGCCCGAGGCTCACATGCCCGGAGCGCACCGGCGGGTCAGGGTCAACCTCCACCGACGCGCGCAGGTGGGAGATCCAGCTCTCGGTGAACGTGCCGATGGCGCGCTCAGCGGCGATGGAAGAATCAAAGGGCACCGCCAGCAACCCGTCCACCACATCGGTGGCCACCCGGCCGACGGCGACCCCGAAGGCGTCGTCGTCGAAGATCCATCCGTCTCGATCGCGCAGCCGGCGCCGCAGCGCCTCCAGCGCAACGCCGGGTTGTCGGTCACTCGGCGCGAGCACCCAGTGCGTCGATCGATCGAACTCCGCGCGCCGGCGCAGCCAGGCGCGGAACTCCGCGGCCACCGACGCGTGCTGCAGGACACCGGCCCGGTGGAAGTCGTCCAGGTCGTGCAGGGAGTAGGCGATGTCATCGGCGATGTCCATCACCGAACATTCCACGGTCTGCCGCCAGGGCAGGATCCGCGGATAGGCGGCCAGCGTCTCGCGCATTTCGGCCACATCCAGGAAGTAGGCCGAGAACTTCACCGAGCCCGTGCCGTCGGCCTCCCCGCCACCGCCCCGTGGCGGGTGTTCGCTCGCGCTCGGATGCGGGACCGGATAGCGCACTCGTGCCCACGGGTACTTGAGCACCGCCGCCCGCACCGCCGCGGTGAGATTGAGCCCCGACATACCCTGGGCGCCGCCGCGCCCGTGCACACCGAGCTGGGTGAGGATCCGGAAGGTCTGCGCGTTCCCCTCGAAGCCGTCCGCAAGCCCGAACGTCGTCCGCGCGATGCGATCCAGGATCCGCTCGCCGAGGTGACCGAAGGGTGGGTGACCGAGGTCATGGGCGCTGGCCGCCGCCTGCGCCACCACCCGATCGCACCCGCCCAACTCCTCCAGCAGGAGCCGGTGCGGCCCGGATCGGAGCGCGGTGGCGATCGCCCTGGCCACCGCCGTCACCTTGATGGTGTGGGTGAGCCGGTTGTGCACCACGCCACCTGCGGCGCCCTGCGAGATGACCTGGGTCACCGCGGCGAGCCGCGAGAAGTACGGGGAGAAGCGGATCCGTTCCAGATCGTCCCTGAAAGCGCTGTCGGTCGCCGCCGTGATCGGGTCGACACTGGCTGCAGTCGAAGGCGTGGCGTGAATCGGTTCCTCGGCACGTCTGGCCAGCCGTGGATCCATGACCACCGAACGTACCGGCGCGAACACCAGCGGGCCAGGTGGTGGGACGATGCTGCCACCGGGCCGACTCTGCGTGCGAGCCCGGTGGCAGCAACTGACCTGCATCAGCATGCGGTCCAATGCGCGACCCAATCTACGTAGACCCTCGAGTCCTGCGGAGTGGATGTGTTCACCACTTCACCGGTCGCCGTCGCGGTCGCGGCCTTCGCCCCCGTCTGGAAACCGATCCACATGGGGATCCGCGGTGATCCCGGGTTGTTGATCGTCGTCCAGACGGTGCCGTCGACGGTGAATTCGACCTTGTCGTTCGTCAGGAGGACGCCGTAAGTGTGCCATTGCGTCATGTCAATGCCGTACTTGAACCGCGAATCCATGAGATTGGCGGGCGACCAATGCAATGTTGACATCACCCGCGGGCCTCCGGCGGTACCTTCGGCAATGTCGACCTCGGGCGGCCAGCCGCCACCCTTCGGGTACAGCAGAAATGCGCATCCGATTCCTTAGGCCCGGTCGAACTTTGCGCGCATCGTCCATTTGCCCTGAGCCGCGGAGAATCCTTTGGCACCTGACACCCCGGCCGCGCGCCAATCAGCTCCGCCCGCATTGGAGGTCCTCAATACCAACGACCCGCTGTCCGTATACACATTTGGCGCATCGTATTCCGATAACATTCCGATCTGATTGTTCGAGCTCTCGTACCTACCCCACTTCGACGTGTCGAGGGGACTGTTGAAATCTTCGACGAAGTCCTGCCTCCACCCGGTGAATTTGCCTGGCGCGTCTGCCTTGAACACCACCGCCTGTGCGGCGGGGGCGAGAAGGGTGAGCGAGGTCAACGGGAGTAGCGCCGTCAGCAGGAGGATCACCCAACGTGTTGAGTGCGTCCTGCTCGAGACGACAGCCGCGGCGACAACTCCGATGACACCGATCATCACCGCCCCGACCGCTATCCCGGCCATGCCCACGATGACCATTGTCACCGCACCGGCAATGGCCGCGAGAATGGTCAGCCACCCCCCGCGGCCGATTTCCACAACCCCACCTCGATGTGCCGTTCGATTCTCTGACGACAGTTCAGCCACCGTCATCACCCTCCCCAATGTTGTTGGTGATACCCCTCATCGAGAGTCACACCAATGCGAACTGAACGGGAGAGGCATTGGCCCGAGGTTGGGTCCATTCCGGCCTTGTCGGTCGATGGAAATGCCTTGGTGCTTGTTCAAGATTCCTATGGCAGTACGGCGAAAGGCCATGACGGTCGGCCAGGCGACCCCCGTTATCGTCGTTCGAGCATCGGGTCGACAGAAGCCGGAAGGCCACGACCCGCGCATCGAAAGGCCCGTAACGGACTCGACGAGCTTCCATTCCCGTCGAACGGCATCAGCCGGCCCCGGGAACGGAGCCAGCGCCGCATCCGTCCCGGCGCCCACACTCACGAGGCTCGTGGGGCACGCTGCACTGCCTCACTCACCGCGGGCAGTTGTCATCAGTCCAGCTGGTGGAGTCGACCGACATGTGCCGAGGTTCCACGAGAGATCGACGCGGCCATTCGCACCTTACGGATCGCGATCACTGGGGCGATGATCACCCGAGCGCGCCAAACCTGAGATTTGGCGGCCCACAATGAGTGAAAACCCAGCGGAATCTGGACACGGAAGATCATCCGGGGTGTTCGTTGTCCGGTGAATCGGCTCTTCGGAACCACTGTGAGTCACACTTCTGCCGAAAAGTGTGATCCTCGAATGTGACCACCCGGGCAGATTCGTCGGAACGTAGTCTGAGGTATAGGACCTTGGGCAATAGAGACGACGGCCCCGGGATGGTCCATGGCGAAGGGGTGCCCGTGCTTACCGTTTTCTTGGTCGATGACCACGAAGTGGTCCGGCGGGGGGTGGCCGATCTGCTCAACGAGGAAGATGACTTGACCGTCATCGGTCAGGCGTCCAGCGTCTCGGAGGCGCTGGCCCGAATGCCCGCCCTGCAGCCCGACGTCGCCGTGCTCGATATGCGATTGCCCGACGGAAACGGCGTCGAATTGTGCAGGGAACTCCGCTCCCGGTTGCCCGAACTGAATTGCCTGATGCTGACGTCCTATACCGATCAGCAGGGCATGATGGATGCCTTCCTGGCTGGCGCCGGTGGCTATGCCATCAAGGACATCACCGGCATCGACTTGGTAGCGGCGGTGCGCACCATCGGCTCGGGGCGGTCCCTGCTCGACAAACGAGCCGCATCGGTGTTGATCAGCCGGCTGCAGGAGAGTTCTCCGGTGCCGGGTCCGTTGGCCGGGCTGACCGACCAGGAACGCACGGTGCTCGATCTGATCGGAGAGGGTCTGACGAATCGGCAGATCGCGGCCCGCATGTTCGTTGCCGAAAAAACCGTCAAGAACTACGTGTCCCGGCTGCTGGCCAAACTCGGGATGTCCCGCCGCACCCAGGTCGCAGTGCTGGCAACGGAAATCCGGGACAAGACCGATCACTGGGTGCAGTGAGGAAGCAGCTCGAACCTGAATGTCGGACACTTGTCGCCGGAGGATCAGGCCAGGGAGGGGCTACGCTAAGAGACCGCGCGGTCACTGTGTGCCACAATGACTGACGTCAGCGGGGTGGACCACGAAGGGCGATCCATGCTGTCGCAGACCGTTGGGCCCGACCCAACCCGGTGGGACGACCTGCTGACGGCGATTACCGCTGTGTCGACCGGACTCGACCTCGAACCCACGTTGCGCCAAATTGTCGACACCGCCGCCCATTTGCTGGACGCGCGGTACGCCGCGCTCGGTGTCCTTGACAATTCCGGAAAGCTCGATCAGTTCGTGTACATCGGAATCGACGACGCGACGGCCGCCGCGATCGGAGACCCACCTTGTGGCTCGGGCGTGCTGGGCGTGGTGATCGGACGGAGCGAGCCGCTACGCCTCGACGAGATCGCCGCGCATCCGGCCTCGGCCGGTTTCCCGCCGCACCATCCGATGATGCGCTCCTTTCTGGGCGTGCCGATCCATGTGCGAGGCAAGGTTTTCGGCCGGCTCTACCTGACCGAGAAGAACAGCGGTGCCTTCACCGAGCAGGACGAGACGGTGCTGCTGGCGCTGGCCGGTGCGGCCGGCGTCGCGGTGGAGAACGCAAGGCTCTACGAACAGGCTGTCCGCCGAGAGCGATGGCTGGAGGCCACCGGCGAGGTGGTGTCCGAATTGCTGGCCGGCGGCGACAGCGATCGGGCGCTCGAGCTCGTCGCCAGCCGCGCGCTGGAGCTGACCGCCGCCGACACCGCGATGATCGTGTTGCCGTCGGACCCGGACGCGGACGAGGCGGACGTCACCGACCTGCGCATCGCGGTCTGCGTCGGCAACGGTGCGGAAGCCCTTGTCGATTGGATGCTCCCGGTTCAAGGGTCCACCACCGGCGCGGTGTTCTCCGATCACCTGCCCCGGAACGTCGCCGAGCTTGCCTTCGGGCCGCAGACCTTCGGGACCATCCTCGGGCCGCAGACCTTCGGGACCATCCTCGGGCCGGCGGTCGCCTCGCCGCTGCGCTTCGGTCAATCCCTGACCGGTGTGCTGGTCACCGTGCGAGCGTTGGGATCGGCGCCGTTCGATCAGGACGATGCCCGGCTGGTCGCGAAGTTCGCCGACCACGCCGCGCTTGCCCTCCGGGAAGCCGAACGTCAAGCCGCGCAACGCAAGTCGGAGGTTCTTGCCGAGCGCGACCGGATCGCCCGGGACCTGCATGACCATGTCATCCAGCGGCTGTTCGGCATCGGACTGTCCATGCTGACCACCAAGCGGTCCGCACGTCCACCCGCTGTGGTGTCCCGGATCGGGATGCACATGGAGGACATGCAGCAGGTGGTCAGGGAAATCCGTGCCGCCATCTTCGATCTGCAGCTCGATCCGGCCAGCGGGGCCGACGTCCGGACCGCGCTGAAGAAGGTGATCACCGAGCTGACCGAGAATGCCGCGCTGCACACCGCCGTGCGGATGACCGGGCCGCTGGACCTGATGCCGGCCGACCTGGCACAGAATGTCGAAGCAACGGTTCGGGAGGCGGTGAGCAACGCGGTCCGCCACGCGCAGGCGAGCGAGCTCACTGTGACCATCTCGGTGAACGGCTCCGTGGTCATCGACGTCACCGACAACGGTGTCGGCATCCCGTCCGCGGTGGCCCGGAGCGGGCTGCACAACCTGGGCACGCGGGCAGCCGCGCTCGACGGAACCTTCAGCGTCACTGCTCGACCGGAGGGCGGAACGCGACTGGTCTGGATGGCGCCGCTGCGCCGGGCCTCCCTCGAGCCGCTGGACTCTGACAGGGTGGACACGGACACTCCGGACCGGGCCGAGAGCGATGAGCTGCCCGAAGCGGAGAGCGTCGGTTGAGGGTGTCAGTCGGTGTTGGTGAACCCCGTCAGATGTTGAACCCGAGGGCACGCATCTGTTCGCGCCCGTCCTCGGTGATCTTTTCCGGTCCCCACGGCGGCAGCCACACCCAGTTGATCCGGAAGTCGGCGACCAGGCCGCCGTCGGGGCCGCCGACCAGCGCGGCCGCCACCTGATCCTCGATCATGTCGGTCAGCGGGCAGGCGGCGCTGGTGAGCGTCATGTCGATGGTGGCCACGTTCGCCGGGTCAACCTGCAGGTCGTAGACCAGGCCGAGATCAACGATGTTGATGCCGAGTTCGGGGTCGACGACGTCCTTGAGAGCTTCCTCGATGTCCTCGATGAGGGCCAGGTCGACGGTGGTGGCGGTCGCCTCGTCGGCGTGCTCGCCGTCCGGCACTGACGGCAGGGCGCTGGGAGCGTCCAGGTCGGCGGCCGCGCGGCCTTGCCGATCGGCGGACGGAGCGTCCTGGTAGGTATCGGTCATGTCGGTCATCCGATGCTCTCCTTTCGAGCTCGGTCCTGCTGGGCGGCCATGGTCGATTCGGTAGCTGCCGCGGTCTGCGAAGCGGCGTCCTTGAACGCCATCCAGCCCAGCAACGCGCACTTCACCCTGGCCGGATACTTGGCGACCCCGGCGAAGGCGATGCCGTCACCGAGCACGTCCTCGTCACCGGTGACGGTGCCCCGACTGGTGACCATGGTGGTGAATTCGTCGAGCGTGGCGAGCACGTCAACCAGCGGACGCCCGATGGCAAGGTCGGTGAGCACCGACGTCGAGGCCTGGGAGATCGAGCAGCCGAGCGATTCATAGGACACGTCGGCTACGACGAGGTGATCGTCGTGCTCAGTCTGTTCAGCGAGGTCCGCAATCTTTTCGGCCGGGACGAGCTTGACCCGCAGGGTCACCTCATCGCCACAGGTGGGGTTGACGTGACGCACCTCGGCGTCAAACGGCGCCCGCAAGCCCTGGTGGTGGGGCGTTCGGTAGTGATCGAGAATGATTTCCTGATAGAGCTTTTCCATCTGCACCGGGCTCACCCCACCCCGAAGAACCGCTGGCTGTCGCGGACCGCGGCTACCAGCGCGTCGACCTCGTCGACGGTGTTGTACAGCGCGAAGGACGCCCGTACGGTGGCGGCGATGCCGAACCTGCGATGCAGCGGCCAGGCGCAGTGATGACCGACCCGGACCTGAACCCCGGCGTCGTCCAGGATCTGCCCGACATCGTGCGCGTGCACGCCGTCGACCACGAACGACACGGCGCCGCCGCGGTCCACCAGGTCCGTCGGGCCGATGATCCGGACCCCGCTGATCGCCGAGAGTTCCTGCAGCGCATACCCGGTCAGGTTGGCCTCGTGATCCGCCACCGCCGTCATGCCGACCTGCTCGAGGTAGTCGACGGCGGCGCCCAGACCGACCGCCTGCGAGGTCATCGGCACCCCGGCCTCGAATCTGGCCGGCGGGGCGGCGTAGGTGGCGCGGTCGATGAAGACCTCTTCGATCATCGATCCACCGGTGAGGAACGGCGGCATGCCTTCCAGCAGGTCGTAGCGGCCGTACAGCGCGCCGACCCCGCTGGGACCCAGCATCTTGTGCCCGGAGAAGGCCGCGAAGTCGACCCCCAGGCTCACCAGATCGACGGGGTGGTGGGGCACCGACTGGCAGGCGTCCAGCACGGTGAGTGCACCCACCCGCTGGGCGGCATCGACCAGGGTGGCAACCGGGTTGATGGTGCCCAGCACGTTGGACTGGTGGGTGAACGCGACGAGTTTGGTGCGCGGGTTGATGATCTCGTCGATGTTCGACAGGTCGAGACGGAAGTCGTCGGTGATCGGGAACCACCGCAGTGTCGCCCCGGTCCGGCGGCAGAGTTCCTGCCACGGAATGAGATTCGCGTGGTGCTCCATCTCGGTGACGACGATCTCGTCGCCCGGGCCGAGCCGGAACCGCTGCGCCTTCGGTTCGGTGCTGAAGGTCGCGTTCGACAGTGAGTAGGCCACCAGGTTGATCGCCTCGGTGGCGTTCTTGGTGAAGACCAGCTCGTCGGCCCGGCCCACCCCGACGAACGCGGAGATCCGTTCCCGGGCCGATTCGTAGAAGTCGGTGGCCTCCTCGGCCAGCTGGTGCGCGCCGCGATGCACGGCGGCGTTGTGCCCGGTGACGTATTCCTGTTCGGCGTCGATCACCGGTACCGGGCGCTGCGAGGTGGCCCCGGAATCCAGGTACACCAACCGCTTCTCGTCACGGACGGTGCGTTCCAGGATGGGGAAGTCGGCCCGGATCCGCTCGATGTCGACCGCGGTCAGGGTTCCCGTGCCCTCCTCGCCCGGCGCGGGCGACAGCTCTGCCGCGGGCAGGACGGGTACCTCGGGCAGGTCGCCGGCACCGGGGCCGGTGGTCAGTGCCTGGGCTTCCAGCTGATCGGTCACGGTGTCATCAACGCCCGCGGGCCGCCGCTCACAGCGCCGCCGCCGGTGCGCCGACGAACCGGACGTACCCGGTGGCCTCGAGCTCGTCGGCCAGGTCGGGGCCACCCGATTCCACGATCTTCCCGCCGGCGAACACATGCACCCGGTCGGGGTGGATGTACCGCAGGATCCGGGTGTAGTGGGTGATCAGCATGATGCCGACTCCCTCACCGTTCGCGGATTCCGCCTTGTAGCGGTTCACCCCTTCGGCGACGACGCGCAACGCGTCCACGTCGAGCCCGGAATCGGTCTCGTCCAGGATGGCGATCTTCGGCTTCAGCAGGGACAGCTGCAGGATCTCGTGGCGCTTCTTCTCGCCACCGGAGAAGCCCTCGTTCACCGACCGCTCGGCGAATTCCGGATCGATCTCCAGGTCGGTCATCGCTGCCTTGACCTCCTTGACCCAGGTGCGGATGGGCGGGGCCGATCCGCGCACCGCGGTGGCCGCGGTCCGCAGGAAGTTGGACGTCGACACCCCCGGCACTTCCACCGGGTACTGCATGGCCAGGAACAGACCCGCGCGGGCCCGCTGGTCCACGGTCATCCTCAGCACGTCCTCGCCGTCCAGGATGACGGTGCCCTGGGTCACCTGGTACTTGGGGTGCCCGGCCAGCGAGTAGGCAAGCGTCGACTTGCCGGAGCCGTTGGGGCCCATGATCGCGTGGGTCTCGTTGGACGAGATCGTCAGGTCGACGCCGCGCAGGATCTCGATCGGACCCTCGTCGGTGCTGACCGACACGTGCAGGTCGCGGATGTCCAGGGTTGCCATGTGAGTGCTGACTCCAAAATGTGTGAGCTGGTGTGCTCGTGTCTGTGAGCTCTGCTGTTCAGGCTTTGATGTTGGTTGTTGCTTTTTCGGGGGGGCACCCGGGGGGCGGAGCCCCCCGGGCGAGGGGGTCCACGGGGGCTTGCCCCCGTGCGTCTAAATGCCGGCGATCGCCCGTTCGCGTTCGATGATCTCGGCCGCGCGCGCGCGCACGGACGGGATGGCGATGCGCAGCAGCACCTCGCCGAAGAATCCGCGCACCACCAGGCGCTTGGCCACCTCCTGCGGTATGCCGCGGGACAACAGGTAGAACAACTGCTCGTCGTCGAAACGTCCGGTGGCGCTGGCGTGGCCGGCGCCGACGATCTCACCGGTCTCGATCTCCAGGTTGGGCACCGAGTCGGCGCGCGCTCCCTGGGTGAGCAGCAGGTTCCGGTTCATCTCGTAGGTGTCTGTGCCCTCCGCGGCCTTGCGGATCAGCACGTCGCCGATCCACACCGTGTGCGCCTTCCGCCCTTGCAGGGCGCCCTTGTACAGTGCGCGCGACTTGCAGTGCGGCACAGCGTGATCGACGAACAGCCGGTGCTCGAGATGCTGGCCGGCATCGGCGAAGTACAGCCCGGTCAGCTCGGCGTCGCCGCCGGGACCGTCGTAGACCACGGTGCCGACCACGCGGACCAGATCACCGCCGAAGGTCAGCGCGGTGTGCTTCACCACCGCGTCACGACCCACCCGGATGTGATGGTGCGAGAGGTGGACGGCATCCGCGGCCCACTCCTCCATCGAGGCGAATTCCAACCGCGCGGCGTCGCCGACGACGATCTCGACGTTGTCGGCGAGCGTGGCGCTGCCCTCGTGGACCATCACGACCTGCGCAGCGGCCTGCGCGCCTACCCGGATCACCACGTGCCCGGCCGAGACCTTGGCCGCCGACGCACCGATGAAGGTCAGCACCACCGGCTCCGACAGTTCGGCCCGCGCCGGAACATCGACCAACAGCACCGAGGTGCTCGCGTCCCAAGCCCGGGCCGATGGGCGATCGGTGGGCAGTTGACCCGCAATGCCCTTGATCGCGGCTGCTTCGGCGCCCTCGAGCCTGCGGACGGTGACCCCGTCGGGCGCCTGGATGTCCAGGTGCTCGTCGGTCTTCACCCCGTCGAAGGGCGCGTCGACCTCCAGCCCACGCAGCCGACGCAGCGGCGTGAATCGCCAGTTCTCCTCGCGGCCGGACGG
>JBBQGJ010000144.1:0-15193 GCA_038322925.1 Mycobacteriales bacterium | reverse complement strand
TTGTTCGTGGACAAGGTCTACGACGTCGCCGGGCTCTACCTCAACCCTCCCGAGGCCGCCGTTGTCCTGTGCGTGGACGAGAAGTCGCAGGTCCAGGCGCTGGGAAGATCGCAGCCGGCATTCCCGATGATGCCCGGCATGCCCGAAAAACGCACCCACGACTGCGTCCGCAACGGCACCACCAGCCTGTTCGCCGCGTTCAACATCGACGACGGCACGGTCATCTCCAGCCTGCACCGACGGCACCGCTCCATCGAGTTCAAGAAGTTCCTGACCAAGATCGACGCCCAGGTCCCCGCCGACCTGGCCGTGCACCTGATCTGCGACAACTACAGCACCCACAAGAGCCCCGCCGTGAAAACGTGGCTGGCCGCTCACCCCCGATTCCAGATGCACTTCACTCCAACGTATTCCAGCTGGCTCAACCAGGTGGAGCGGTTGTTCGCCTTCGTCACCGAAGACCTCCTGCAACGCAGCCATCACGACAGCGTCCAGCAACTGGAAGCCGACATCCGCGGCTGGATGAGAGACTGGAACACTCACCCGAAACCCTTCATCTGGACCAAGAGCGCCGACGAGATCCTCGAGTCACTCGGACGACTATTGAAACGAATCTCGGACGCAGAACACTAGCTGCCCGTTAACGAGGTCCCGGACGGCAGGGCGGAGGGCCGGCTCTGACGTGGTCGGTGTTTGTCCGAGATGATCTTGGTTTGGTCTCAGTTCCATTCTCATTCATCTCGATCCGGCGCGGTTCACTTACGCTCTCCAGGGAATTGCATCGCACGTCAAGACCCATGCGATCCTCTCTGAACCCAGGCGTGCAGACCTCGAAAGCGTGTGAGGGGGCAACGCCTCCGTGGGTTCAAATCCCACCGCTACCGCCATCACCTGCGGAAACGCTGGACGCCCCGGTCCGGCGGCCACGGTCGATGGGGTGGTTGCACAGCGAATGGCTGGGTGGTACCAGCATGTGACCTCAGCGATTCAGCGCGACATCGCCAGCCGGGTCGACGGCCTGATCTGGCACGTGCATCACGAAGACCGGCCGACGGCAGAAGCCCCGAATGGTTCCGCACGTGCTGCGACACGCAACGGGCATTGACCACCGATCGCGCGGCCACAATCCCCGGCGCCCACTCTCTCGCCAACGTGGCCGGAGGCGAGCCTGTCGAACCGCCAGACTTCCCGCCTCCAAGTCGACATCGAACCACTTGAGGCCGCGCCTCAACCTGGCGCAAGCCAAGACCCAACGCGATCGCCCAGCGCACGCCGTTCCTCCGATCCATGGCCGTCTTCAGCGGCCGCTGTACCTCATCGACCGTGAACGGCTCGATCTCGTGGTCAACCAGCCGCGGTGCCTTTGCCAACGACCGCCGGATTCCGACACAAATAGCCGCGCCGTACCGCATCGTTCATTGCCGTCCTAATCGTCTGGTGGGCTTCATGGGCCGTGGCCGGTGATTTCTCTTCCCGGAGCATTCGAATAAGTGGCCGCTCCAAATTCTCGGGCTGCAGTTGATCCAACCGGTCCCCTGGGACCAGCGCAGGGATTAGTTGGAAGCAACCCGTGCGCACTATGCACCCGAGCCGCGTGACTCATCGGCGCGTGCATTGGCGGTGATCTGCGAAGACTGTATTCCTACGCTACTGGGGGTCAAGGGGTCGCAGGTTCAAGTCCTGCCCGCCGCCCGACCGGCATTTCTACCCATCACCTGGGCGTCAGGGGGCGCACGTCCAATCCTGTCATCACGCCAAGTCGTGCTCTCACCTCTTGTTCGTTGGGTGAGCGGCCCTTGTCGGAGTGACGATGCCGCTGCTGATCTGCAGTCCGCTGTGCCGGAATGACAACCTCGTGATCGGCCGACCCAGGGGCGTTGTCGGTGGTCGCGCGTCCGTGACATGTCGGTTCGCCGCGAGGCCCATGGCCACCGTCCATCTGACTTCGTGGTTTGTCGGCGACGGATTGGTGGATCCGTGATGGTGGCCACAGGAATCTCAAGAGCTCACACTCCTGCCATATTCCGGGGTAAGAATTCCGTTGCGAACCAACCCGGAGTGATCTTGATCTTCTGTCCGGCGCGTCATTCGGGCAAACCACTGACGAGGCTCTTCGGTACGCGAAGAGTGGACGAAAATCTGATGGATGCATCCGTTACAGTGCCGTCCGTGCACGTGAAACGTGCCGCGCGCCCGGCCGTTGGTGGTCCTCTCCGTCGGCCCGAACACCAAAGATATGGATGCCGGCATGAAGCGAATATGGTCGCAAGATCCGAACCGAAGTCTGGTGCGGCCGGTCCTGGCCTTCGTCTTGGCGCTGACTTTGACCTGGACGGCGCTCGTTGCGGTGATCCCGTCGGTCGCAGCGGCGGCAGCGACCACGTTGTCGGTCGATCGGCAGGTCGTGACCCAACAGTTGACCGCCGCGACCAACATCAGCTCTCCGCCGTTGACGACCTCTCAGCCCGGCGAGCTCATTGTCGCCTTCATCATGTCCGACGGCAGTGCCGGCACCGTGCAGTCGTTCTCGTCCGTCACCGGTGGTGGTTTGACCTGGAGTCTGCGCCAGCGGTCGAACGCTCAGAAGGGGACCAGCGAGATTTGGCAGGCGGTCGCGCCGGCGGTGGTCAGCAATATGGTGGTGAAGGCGAACCGCAGCGATGGCTCCTATGTCGGCTCCCTCGTGGTCACCGCCTTCACTGGGGCCGACACCAGTGTCAACGGCGCCGCCATTGCCGCCGCCGGTCGCTCCGTGGCTCCGACCGCCACCTTGACTCCGACGAAGGCCGGATCGTGGGTCTGGGCGGCCGGCAACGATTGGGACCGGGCCGTCGCGCGCACTGTCGGCGCGAATCAGACCAAGGTCGACGAGTACCTGCCAAGCGCGGGCGACACGTTTTGGGTGCAGCGGCAAACCGCGCCGAACACCGGCGGGACCATCGCCCCGGTCACAATGAACGACACGGCGCCGACGAATGACCGCTGGAATCTGGCGGTCATCGAGGTCCCCGCCGCGACCGCGATCACCCCGCCGCCCGACACCACCGCGCCCACGGCCACCGTCACCGCACCGGCTTCCGGCGCCGGTGTCTCCGGCACCATCACCGTCTCGGCCACCACCAGCGACAACGTCGGGGTGACCGGCGTCCAGTTCCGGGTCGACGGGGTCGACGTCGGCGCTGCCGATACGACCGCGCCCTACAGCGTGCAATGGGACACGAGGACCGCCGCTGATGGGGCGCACAGCATCACAGCGGTCGCGCGGGACGCGGCCGGCAACTCCGGCACGTCGGCAGCAGTCGGCGTCACGGTGAGCAACTCGTCGGGGTCCAGCGGCTTCAATCCCGGGAACCCGACGGGCTCCGCACCCGTGCCGGCGGGTATGGGCCTGGAAGACGTCAGCCTGCCCGACCGGGTCATCGGTGACGGGACGGCCGCGAGTTGCACTTCGGCGGCGGTGGTGTCCGCGGTGACCGCTGGCGGAGTCATCACGTTCAACTGCGGCCCCGACCCCGTCGCGATCACGCTGACGCAGACGCTGAAGGTGCGCAACAGCACCCAGAAGGTCGTCATCGACGGCGGCGGCAAGGTGATGCTGTCCGGGGGCAACGCCAATCGAATCCTCTACATCGACACGTGTGACACATCGCTCGGTTCGGTCTCCGGCAACTGCCTGTACGCCCCGTCGTGGCCGCAAGTGACCGTCCAGAACGTGACGTTCGCCGACGGCAACGCCACCAATTCCACGTATGTGTCTCCCGGCGACACGAATCAAGGGTCCAACGGGGGCGGCGCGATCCTCGCCCTCGGCGGCCGACTCAAGGTCGTGAACTCGGTGTTCGTCCGGAACACCTGCGCCACCAACGGTCCCGACCTGGGCGGCGCGGCGATCCGGGTGCTGGCCCAGCACTCGGCGACGCCCAACGATCTCGACAATTCCTACGCCGCCCGCAACCAGGACCCGGTGTACATCGTGAACAGCACCTTCGGCGGTGCCAGCGGCCAGGGCAACAACTGTTCCAACGGTGGGGCGATCAGCGGGCTGCGCACGCCCATCACCCTGCTCAACAACCTGATCAGCTACAACAATGCCATCGGCTGCTGCGCCAACCCGGCGTGGTCCGGGACCCTGGGAGGCGGTAGTGGCGGCGCGATCTACTCCGACGGCACGTCCTACGATCTGCGGATTGCCGGCACCTTGATCGAGAAGAACACGTCCAAGGCCGGGGGCAGCGCGATCTTCTACGTCAGCAACGACAGGACCGGCCACCTGATCATCGACAGCTCAACCAGCCGGCAGAACACCTACGCCCCGAACGGACTGCCGAACAATCCGCACTTCGAGACTTATCCAGGCATCTTCTACATTGGTAACGGCAACCCGACATTCACTAATTCGACGATTCAATAGCGAACCGAGTCGTCAGGCCCGGAAGCCGAGCTCGGGCGCCCCCGGTAGGTGCCGGACGCGCCGAGCTACGCCACCAGTCCTTCACCCAGCCGCGGATGTCTGCTTGAAGTTGCTGGACGCTGTTGTGTGGCTGCGTTGGAGCAGGTCCTCGGTGACGAAGGCGAAGAACGGAGCAGATCCCGGCCAAGGTCCCCGCGGACGCGCCACCCTCGGAAAAGTCAATCAATCATGAGGCACACCATTGGTCTCATTTGCGCTCGACGAACTCCATGTCCACCAAACCCGATACGGTCCATTCCTGTGACGAGCGGTGATGCAGGTGGGAACCTGTGGGGATTTGAATATATGCCGCTTCCGGGATGCTGTGACTTCCACGCGCACCAGGGGCCTTCGTGACGACTTTCAATACCCGAGCTTTCTCGCGGGCGAGTTGAGACGCAGGCGACGGCGGTCTCCGCGGCGCTCATGTGGATGAACGGCGACGGCGGGCAGCCACCACAAGGGCGAGCCCTCCGAAGAGGAGCGCGGTGCCCGCAGGCGCCAGCGTCAGACCGTCGAAGCCGGTACTCGCCAGCGTTCCTTTCCCGCCAGTCGTCGCTGTCGGTGACGGAAGATCGGTTGGTGTCGGCAGATCGGTTGGTGTCGGCAGATCGGTTGTCGCTGACGGGTCAGTTGTTGTCGGTGGCGCGATGGTGGTCGTCGTCGACTTAGCGGTGGTTGTCGTAGACGGATCAGTGGTGGGCGTGACCGGGGGGGTATCGCTTCAGCGGACGCACTCCACGGACCAGCGCCGTTCGCGTTGACCGCAGCGACCTCGCACTGATAGAGCGTGCCTGGCTGCAACCCGGTGACCGTCAGGGGTGTCCCGAGACCGCTTGCGGAGTAGGCGGTCCAGGTGTCCGATCCCGTCGTACGGCACTGCACCAGATAGCTGGTGATCGGGGAGCCGCCATCGACCGGTTTCGTCCACGACAAGACGATCTGACCGGTGCCAGGTCCGCCGGGAGTGGCGGTGAGCGTCGGGGCCTCCGGGGGGACCGACTGGAGTGACCGTGGTGGTGGCCAGTGTGCTTGCCGTGCCATCGGTGGATGTCGCGAAGACACCAACGTCGTAGGTGGTCCCGTTGGTAAGCCCCGGGATGCTTGTGGTGCGTGCCGACAGCGGTCCTGGTCCAGCGATCCAGGTGGTCGTGCCGGTCGGGCGGTACATCACGAAGTAGGAGGGTGGGCCAGGACGGCCGCTCAGCGTTGGTTCGGTCCAGAAGACCTGCGCCGAAGAATCGCCCCCGGTGGCGGTGGGCGTCGGCGGACCAACGTCACCCAGGGGTGTCGCCAGCACCTGGTTGGACGGTGATCCGGGGCCGGTGACGTTCAGCGGAGCGACGGTGAAGCGGTAAGGGGTTCCGACGAGCGTGAGGCCGGTGATGGTTGTGCTCGTGGTATCGGGACCGGGCACGTCCACTGACTGAGGTGTTCCGCCGGCGACCGCGACGTAGGTGACCCGATAGCCGGTGATGGGTCCCGAGGTCGGGTCCGGGGGCGGTTCCAGCCCAGGCCGATGTCGGTGGTGGCTGAGGTGACGGCCAAATGCGGGGACTGCGCGTTCTGGACGGCGCCGATGTTCCGCGTGTTGTTGCCGGCGTCGATCCGGGGGTTCCCGAAGACGTCAGTGGCGATGCACGAGCCGTCGACCGGGCTGAGCAGATGGTTCGCCCCTCCGCACTGCGCGTTGGCCACGGCGTCCAGCAGGAGCCCGGGTAGGGAGGGCGTGCCAAGGCGTGGCGTCAGGACTGACGTGTACGGGAGAACGGACGCCATCACGTCGGAGATGAGTCCCGGGGGGTTGGTCAGGACACTGGGCAGCACGGCCTGCAGGGCAGCGGCGTCCTGGTTGGCCGTGGGCTGCACCCAGGTCAGCGCGTCCGAGTGGAAGCCGTTGCTCCGGCCCCCGGTGCCGTTGTACCCCAGGAGCAGCGGGCCCGTGTCCGCAAGAATCAGCTGGGTGCCGATCGCGCTCGAGTCGAAGTCGACCCTTGCGGCGGGCCCGGTGATCCAGAGACCCATCCCCTTGTCCGTGCACGCGGCGCAGGTGGGGTTGTCCCAGTAGAGGGTGCTCGCCTGAATCAGGGTGTAGCCCCTGTCGGCCCTGATCCGGTTGGCGGGCGTCTGGCTTGCCGGAACCCGCCCTATGCTGCCGTTCACGAACAGCGCGCTGTTGACCATTGATGTGTTGTCCGCGTTGAAAATGAAGCCGCCGGAGTTGACGAACTGGCTGCTCACGATCGTCGCCAACCCGCCAGACCACGTCACCGCCCGTCCGAAGTCGTTGCGCTCGAACAGGACGTGGTCAAGCACCAGGTTTCCGCTACCTGCGATGACCGCCGAGACGCCGTCCTCGCCCAGCATTGCCTTCGGGCATCGTGCTGCCCGAGATCTGGGTGCGGGTCAGCGTCACGTTCGCGCCCTGCGCCCCTTCGATCGCGTCTCGGTCGCAGCTCCCGATGAAGTCCACGATCTCGCTCGCCGACGAGTCGGTCATCGTCAGTGATGCGTTCTTCTCGACCTTGGCCAGCATGGGCATGTTGTGGAACTTCAGCCCTGCGATGCTCACCGCCACGGCGCTGTTGTCGGCCTCGTACGTGCCGATCTGGATGAACCCGAAGGTCTGCCTGATGATGGTCGAGTTCGCGTTCGTGGGGCAGATGTTGGGCACGTTGATATGACCGTCCCTGGTCATGAAGAGCTGGTTGCCTTCGATCGTGACCCCGTTGCCGACGATGTCGACCGACTCGGTGGCGAAGGTGGCGTATGGGAACGGCCGCAGCCCCGGGGTCGTGCAGGAGCTTGCGTCAACAACCAAACCCGGCGTGAACGAGATGGTGTCGGTGCCCGGATTGGCGTTGGCGTCCTTGAGTGCCTGTTCGAAGGTTCCAGGGCCACCACACAAGGACGTGCTGGTGACCGTGTAGGTACTCGCCCCAGCGGGGACTGCGAACAAACAAGCGATGAGAAAGCCGGCCACCATGGTCACGGCTCCCCTGATCCACCACGCGCGGCCCATGGTGACCCTCTTATCCGCCAGCATCGGCACCAACTTCATATCTCTTCAACTTGGCCAAGAAGGGCCTGGATCAACCGACCATAGAGTCAAGAACCCGCGGCCTGAAATCACTCCCGCTGGCCTACTCATCCAGCTTCACGGTTTCCGTCCGTCGAATGCCCGCAGCCGCCGATAGTGATGTCTTCCTTTCCCGAGAACGATCACCATGCGATTGCGTGAAGCGCGAACTGAAGTGCATTAAGTCCTGTCGCTCGCGGAAATACTCGTTCGTGGCGCCAGTGACCCTAACGGTGTCGCCGGTCTTACACCGAGCGTTATCCTGCGCCGCGACCGGCGGATATTCGCGTCCCTTCGAATAGGGCGGGACCGATTGTGCCGAAGGTCTCATCGGCGCGGGCCAGCGAGCCGACCAATATCGTGGAGGTGACGTAGGGTTTCCGTCATGGCCAGCGTTCAGGCGGCCGCAGATGTCGAGTCACCGGGCTTCTTCCGCCGTAACCGTGCACCCCGCGTCGCGGCGGTCGGGCCGCCACTGCTCGAACCGCCATCACCTGTGCAATCGATGCCCGACTGCTGATGGCGGGAGCTCGACCGTCTGTGCCGGCGGACCGGCGCGAGCTCAGGTCAGCCCGTGCACGGTCAGCACGACACCGTCGGTTCCGGCTCTTCGGTCGGCCGCGATGGCTGCATATTCGGGTGAGTCCGCGAAGATCCGCAGTGCCTGCTCGTCCGGGAATGCCAGTAGAACGACCTTCTGATGTGGCCAGCTACCCTCCTCGACCGTGGGCGATTCATCGGCGGCAAGCAGTGTGCCGTCGAAGGCGTGGAAGACATCCGCAAAACGGGACTGATAGCGCCGGTAGGCAGCCAGGTCGGTGATGGAGAACAGCGCAATCGCATTGACAGTCAAAACGGCTCCCCCGGATTCCGGTAGTGTCCGGCCGACGATAGCCTTCACCCCTTTCCCCCCAGAAGTTCCGGTGTTCAATGCATCTCGGAACATTCCGGCGCGATCAGGCGGATGGGTGATTACCATGAGCAAGTATGACGACGAACGCGATCCGACCGATTGGGAAAGTCCGACCCCAGTCGGTCGTATCGAGGGGACGGGCCGTAACGAGGGCAACGCCATTCAATTCAGCTGGTGGAATCTTCTGCTGCTGGTCCCGCTGCTGATGCTGATCACTCCGCTGTTCAACACCGACGAGCCCGCGCTGTTCGGCATGCCGTACTTCTACTGGTCCCAATTCATGTTCGTCTTCGTCGGCGTCGCATGCGTGGCCGCCGTGTTCGCGACGACGCGCGACCGCGGCGGGCGCCGACGACCCGCCGAACGGAATCCGGCGAGGTCGACCCGGAGGCGGGACGATGAGCGGGATCAACGCCACCGAGATGCTCGTCTTCCTGCTGCTGTTCGTGTTCGTCGCCGTCATGGGCTTCATGGCCGCCCGGTGGAAGTCCGGGGACACCATGGACCACCTGGACGAATGGGGGTTGGGTGGCCGCAAGTTCGGCGGCTGGATCACCTGGTTCCTGGTCGGCGGCGACCTGTACACCGCGTACACGTTCGTGGCGGTACCGGCGCTGATGTACGCGTCCGGCGCCATCGGTTTCTTCGCGCTGCCCTACACCGTCGTGCTGTATCCGATCGTCTTCCTGCCCGTGCTCCGATTGTGGTCGGTGTCCCGATCCGACGGGTACGTCACGCCCGCCGATTTCGTCCGTGGCCGTTACAGCTCACCGACTCTCGCGCTCATCGTCGCCATCACCGGGATCGTCGCCACCATGCCCTACATCGCGCTGCAGCTGATCGGCGGGGTGATCATCCTGCAGACCCTGCCGGCGGTGGCGATCGCGCTGTACACCAGGTGGCTGCACTCCAAGGCGCTGATCGCCGGCTGGGTCGTCGGCATGGCCTGGGCGCTGTACCTGCTGTGGACGATCCCGAACCCGGCAATCGGCAAGGAGTATTTCGGTGGCTCGGCGCTGACCCTGTCGCAGCTGTCGATCGTCGGCTGGCATCCCTTCGCCGGCTCGACGGTGCAGATCTATGTCGGCGTCGTCGCCCTGGCGGCCAACCTGCTGGTCGCGGTGCTGGTCACGATCGCCCTGCGGCTGGCCGAGGTCGGCGACGGCCGGGATGCCACCCAGGGTGCCGACTACCACGCCGACGAGGGAGACCCGGCGCTCCGGCCCATCGCCGTGCACTGAGCCGGTCGGACCCGAACCCCACGATGGACTGACACCGTCGGCTGTTGGCAACGACCGCCGGCATAGGCCATGACAGATGTCATGCCGCACGCGTGATGGGCGGCGGAGCGGTCCGGCTGACCGGGCTGCACACGGAGCTTCGGACACGTTCAGGCCGTCCGCGGGGTCGACCTGGAGATCGCGCCGGGCGAGGTGGTGGCCCGCCTGGGGCCGAACGGGGCCGGGAAGTCCACCACCATCGACATGTTGGTGGGGCTGTGATTCTGGGCGGATCTCCGTTGACCGGGCGGGAACGGGACGTGCTGGCCGCGACCGCCGACGGGGGCACGGTCGCACAGATCGCGGCGCGGCTGTTCCTGTCCGAGGGCACGGTCCGCAACCACTTGTCCTCGGTGATCGGCGAGACCGGAGCGCGAACCAGGGCCGACGCCCTGCGGATCGCCACCGAGCGCGGCTGGATCTAGTGGTTCGTTTCAGAGAGCAGGCCGCAAGGGGTTGACCCAGCTCAACCCTGGAAATCGCGCGAAGTCCGAGTCGGCGGAGTAGATCGTGAGTCCGTGCTCGATGGCGAGAGCGGCCAGTTGGGCGTCCGGGACCAGATTCGCCGTGATGGAGACGAGTGCGCTCAGCTCCCCGTAGGCCCGGGCGGTGCGCTCCGTTGCCGGCGGAATCCAGACCGGATCGGCCGCCAGCCAATTCCGGGCCATCGACCAGGCTTGCGCCCCGGTGAACGGGTGTCGGGCGATGCGCGGATGAGTGGAAATCCTGAGGAACGCCCCGATCGTTTGCCAGGGGATGCCCACCCGCCGGTCGCCATTCAATGCCGCCGTCAGCCACGACGAGGCGATCTCATGTTCCGGCGATGAGCTGTCGGTGGCGTAAAGGAGCAGGTTGGCGTCGACGAGCATGATCAGTGCGCGTCGTCGAGCAGGTCGAGGACATCTCCGATATTCGACACATCGACCAGAAGGCCCAGCGGAGCGGACTCTGGTCGGTAGATGTGGCGGTCGGTCCGGACGGCGATGGCGCGACGGGCCAGGCGGTTGACGGCCTCGCTGAGTCCAATACCTTCTTCGCGGCGGATGCGCTCGACTTCGGCTGCGACGTCGGGGTCGAGGGTCAAGGTGGTTCTCATGAGAGAAGCCTACATCGTCGTGCAGTCGCGGCCGCATCATGATGCACGGCTACGCATTCAGGTGTCGATCATTCGATCATTCGATCATTCGAATGTGTGCAGCTTCGGATGGTATTGCCTGTCGATCCGGCTGCCCCGGGGAAACCTGATCCGCTCTCGGCGCAATCCGGGGGCCACATCGCTGTGGCACTATCCCGTTCCATGGCGGGAAGGCAGCGGGTCCGGGCGGTGGCGGTCGACGAACATGCCACGGTGACGCCGCTCGAACTGTTCTTCGACCTGGTGTTCGTGTTCACGCTGACCCAGGTGACGACGTTGATGGCCGGCGACCTGTC
Source organism: Mycobacteriales bacterium (assembly GCA_038322925.1). GTDB lineage: Bacteria > Actinomycetota > Actinomycetes > Mycobacteriales > Nakamurellaceae > Nakamurella. The sequence goes on along the minus strand of JBBQGJ010000144.1, from coordinate 4,040 downwards.
GGTCAGCGGCATGGTCCGCGGGGTGCTTGTCGTGTCGGTGCTCTGGTGGTGCTGGGTCGGCTGGTCCTGGATCGGCAATCTGGTGCGCGCCGACGAGGGGTTCATCCGGATCGCGATGTTCGTCGCGATGGCGGCGATGTTCATCGCGGCGTTGGCGATCCCCGAGTCCTTCACCGACCTTCCCGGTGGACTGTCCGGACCGGTGGTCTTCGCATTGTGCTATTTCGTGGTGCGGCTGGCGCATTTCGGGACGTTCTGGTCGGTGTCCTCCGGCGATCCCGGACTGCGCCGCCAACTGGTCAAGTTCATCCCGTCCCTGGTGATCGGCACGGGGTTGCTGCTCGTCGCCTCGCAACTCACCGGCCCGGCGCAGACCATCGTGTGGTTCGCCGCGCTGGCGGGGGACTATTTCGGCACCGTGCTGGCCGGCGCGAGCGGCTGGCGGGTCAAATCCGCCAGTCACTTCGCCGAGCGCCACGGGTTGGTCATCCTGATCGCCCTCGGCGAATCGGTGGTGTCGATCGGGATCGGGGTCACCGACCTGCCGATCTCGTGGCCGATCATCGTCGCGTCGACTCTTGGCCTGATGATCGCCGGCGCCCTGTGGTGGGCGTATTTCGACGTGGTGGCGCTGGTCGCCGAGCGCGTGCTGGCCAGGGCGAAGGGAGAGGAGCGAAACAGGATCGCCCGCGATTCCTACAGCCTGCTGCACCTGCCGATGATCGTCGGCATCATCTTCCTGGCGCTGGGCCTGAAGAAGGTGCTCGGCTATGTCGGCGGCGGCGACGGGCACAGCCTGACAGACCCGCTGTACGGCATCCCGCTGGTCGCGCTGTACGGCGGCGCATCGCTGTACCTGTTGGCGCATGTCGCTTTTCGCTGGCGGAACATCCACTCGGTCAACGTCCCACGCGCGGTGGTCGCGGTGGTGCTGCTGGCGCTCATCCCGCTCGTCGCCGGGCTGCCGGCGATGGCCACCCTGGCGTTGCTGGCGGCGATCCTGGTCGGGATGATCGCCTTCGAGGCGATCCGGTACGCGGGCGCCCGCGACGCCGTCCGTCATCACGGCGATATCGCGACCTCCGGTCAGGAGCCGACGGTCGCATGACCGGTCACGCGGGCATCGGCGCTATCGGCGCTATCGGCGCTATCGGCGCTATCGGCACTGACGGAACTGACGGAACTGACGGACCTGAGACCGGTGCGGGCGAGCCGCCACTGGCCGGGGTCAGGGTAGTGGAGTTGACGGCGATTGGACCGGTGCCGCACGCCGTGATGATCTTGGGGGATCTTGGCGCGGACGTCGTGCGGATCGAACGCCCGGACCGCGGCGAGATGCAGGTGATCCTGTCGGAGCGGGACCCGGTGCTGCGCAACCGGCGCCTGCTGCGCGCGGATCTGACCGACCCGGACGGGCTTGCCGGTGTCCGCCGGGTGATCGATCGGGCCGACGTGCTGATCGAGGGTTTCCGTCCCGGAACCGCCGAGCGACTGGGCCTCGGACCTGATGAGGTGTGCGCGTCGAACCCAGGGTTGATCTACGGCCGGATGACCGGATGGGGGCAGGACGGCCCGGCCGCGCAGACCGCCGGCCACGACCTGAACTACCTGTCGATGACCGGTGCGCTGCACGCGATGGGTCGGCGCGGGGAACGGCCGCCGGTGCCGCTGAACCTGATCGCGGACTACGCCGGGGGCTCGATGTTCCTGGTGGTAGGGATCCTGGCCGCGCTGGTGGAACGGGCCAGGTCTGGTCGCGGCCAGGTGATCGACGCGGCCATGGTCGACGGCGTGTCGGTATTGCTGCAGCCGCTGCAGTCGTGGCGGTCGGCGGGTTTGCTGTCCGACGAGCGCGACAACAACCTGCTCGACGGTGGCGCCCCGTTCTACGACACCTACACGTGCGCCGACGGCGAATTCGTCGCGGTCAGCGCGCTCGAGCACCGCTTCTACCGTGAATTGCTGGCCGGTCTGGGTTTGCGCGCGGAGGACGTGCCCGACCGTGACGACCGGTCCATGTGGCCGGCGCTGCGAGAATTGTTCACCGGGATGTTCGCCTCCCGGACGCGCGATGACTGGGCCGAGGTCTTCGCCGGCACCGACGCGTGCGTCACGCCGGTGCTCACGGTGGCGGAGGCCGAGAGTGACCCCCATCTGGTCGCGCGCGGCGAGTTCCACTACCGGAACGGGCAGCTGGAAGTGACTGCTGCACCACGGTTCTCGCGATCGACACCCGGGGTGGGCGGCCTCGCGCAGTGGACCGAGCTTGACGTGGTGCTGACCGCTTGGCCGGCGCGGTCGCCGCCGGAGTAAACACGGTCGGCAGTCCATCCGGCCATCTGATGTCGATGCCAGCGCAGCGACGCCGACGGCGCTACATCTGGCGAGGAATACACGCGGCCATCGACGGATCGTCGGTGCGGGTCGATACCTTCCCGGTGTGGACGTGAACTGGTGGGCGGTGGCCCTACCGAGCCTGATCTCGGGGTTGGCGGCCTTCCTCGCGGTCGTTGCCGGCCAGCGGTTCACCAGCCGCAAAGAAAAACGTGAAGGTCAGATCAACGAGTTCCACTGGATCATCGGTCTCATCACCAGCGAGAGTGCGGAAGCCCGCCGGGATCGGTGAGGTGCTGCTCAAGGATGCCGTCGACCATCCGGAACGTCGTGACACTGCAGCTCAAGCGCAGCTCATTGCCATCTGGTCTGCTCGGTTCCCTCCCGATGTCGCTGGGTACCGTGAAGGGGACACGTTCGAGAGTGTTGACGACGGGCGGAGGCGTAAAGGTGGGAAAAACCATCCAAGTCACGCGCTCCACTGTTGAGTCCGCCCGTCTCCCGGTCGAGACGGCCGATACGTGGGGTCAACCTGTTCCGGAGGCGATCCGCGCGATTGCTCACGCCGGCCAGGCCAGCGTCAACGCCGAACTCGTTCCCGGGGCCCGGGTGGTCGTGAACGGCGCAGCCCCCCAGCCGGTGAGTGATGCGAAACGACAGACAGGTGCCGCCGATCGTCAACGCGGGATCCGTCTGGACGTCGAACGACTGGTCCGAGACATCGAGGTGGTCGAACGCGAATCACCAGAGGTGCTGGCAGAGGTCGTGGACATGCTTGGAGTTCTGCAGCGTTTCGACAAGCCACGATCTCCCGAAGTGGCTTCGAATCCCGCCGATGAGCGGGAGGCGGAAGACCGCCCAGCGCAACAAACCTGACCGACGGTCGATCCAGCAATCCGTCGCGGAGTACCAATCACGCGAGGCCCGCACCAGGTAGGACTCCCGAAGCCGGAGCGTCAGCCGTCCAGGTCGATGTGCTCGTCGTAGTGCCCGGCATGCGGCGCGTGCCAGTGCCCGTCGTGCAGGTAGTCCAGGTGATCGTCGTGCGGAACCGCGCGGTGGCCGCAGCCGTCGCCGTGCACGTGGTCGTGCTCGCTCGGTTCGTGGTGCCGATGCGTGGCGTGTCCGATCATGTGGTGCCGTCTCCCGTCGGATGGGTCAGGGGTAGGAACGGATGGCCGGTCGGTGAAGCACCAGGGAAATCCTGGGAACGCATGGAGCCGGAAAGTACGGTGCCGGACAAGGCGTCAGGGCCCACGGGGCCCAGAGGCGGGTGGCTCAGAATGCCAGTATCTGAGCCGTGCCGGTACCGCCGCTCGGGGGAAGATTCCTGCCTTGAAGAGTGATTCGTCCTCACCGGCGGCAACAGCGCGACCGCCCGGCGGTACGGACGGGCCGCTCGGGACCTCCAAATCCGGGCAACCCATCGGGGCGCTGGTTACAGTCCGTTGATGAGATCACTGGTGCTTGACTACCTCGACGGCGTCTACCGGGAACTGTCCGGGGACAGGTCGGGGTCCGTCGCGGACTACATCCCCGAGCTGGCCGTCGTCGACCCCGATTCTTTCGGGATCTGCCTGGCCACCAGTGACGGCTACGTCTACGAGGCGGGGGACAGCCGCAAACGCTTTGCCATTCAATCGGTTTCCAAACCGTTCACCTATGCGCTGGCGCTGGCCGACCGCGGATTGGCGGCGGTCGCGGCG
>JBBQGJ010000143.1:0-15223 GCA_038322925.1 Mycobacteriales bacterium | reverse complement strand
TGCTGGATCGCTTGCTGGATCGGTGCCGCGCGAGCGGGGGCCGGCGCGTCGGAGGTCGTGGTGGTGCCCCGGATCAACACCGGCGTCGGCATCGTGCCGTTGGCTGCGGTGGCGGCGAGCAGCACGGCCGAGAACGGGGTGATCAGCGTGGTGCCCTGGCCGAAGCCGTTCTCCGCCCGCTGGACCACCGAGGCGGCGTTGGGCACCTTTCCGGTCAGCGTGGTGATCCCGTCGACGACAAAGTCCAGCCCGATGCCGTAGTCCTTCGCGGCGGTGGTCAGGGCATCGGCGGGCATCTGCGAGGCCAGGTTGGCGAAGGTGGTGTTGCACGAGCGGGCGAACGCCACCGTCGAATCCACCGTGCCCAACGCGAAGTCGTGGGCGTTGCGGATCTGCCGCCCGTCGATGACAGTCGATCCAGGGCAGTCGACCTCGCGGCCGGGCGCGATCAGATCACGCTCCAGCGCGGCGGTGGCCGTCACCACCTTGAACGTCGAGCCCGGCGGGTACTGGCCGGTCAGCGCCGGCATGCCCTGCGCGTTGGCCGCGGAGTTCTGCGCGACAGCCAGGATCTCCCCGGTCGACGCCTGCATGGCCAGCAGCACCGCTGGTTGCCCGAACTTCGTCAGTGATGCTTCCGCAGCCTGCTGGATGCCGCTGTCCAGGGTCAACACCACGTGCTCGCCCGGGACGGCCGGGACATCCAGGAGCGTCTCCAACGCGCCGCCGGTGGCATCGACAGTGATCACCTTCCACCCGTCGGTTCCGGTCAACCGTTCGGCGGCCGCCTGATTCGCCTCGGCCAGCAGACCTCTGGCAAAGTCCTTGGTGGGTGCCAGGTTTCGTACCTCTGACGGGAGGCTCAGCCCTGGGATCGCATCCAGCTGGGTCTTGACCTTCTGGTAGTCGCCTTCGCGGAGATTGATCACGGTGTACTGCACCGACTTCGGGTCCGCAGGCGCCACCACCGACGCGCCCGAGGTGCCGCTCGCCGTTGCACTGCCCGACGGCGCGGCCGTGGCAGCAGAGGCCGCAGAGCCATTCGGCTGGGCGGAGCCGTCCGCGGTTGCCGCTCCCGTCGCGTCGCCGGTCGCCGGTGCGGTCGCCGGTGCGGTCGCCGGTGCGGTCGCCGCACTGGTCGCCTGGGCCGCGCCCGCCACGACGCTGTCCGCGGTGATGCTGGCATCGAAGGGAGCCAGCACCGCTGCCAGCACCGCTGCGGTGGCCGCGACGTCCGGCACCTGGCCGGGCAACAGCACCACGGAGTACACCCGCATCGGGGTGACCAGTTGCTGGTTGTTCCGGTCCACCATCGCCCCCTCCGGCGCGGCGGCAATCTTGGTGGCTACCGTTTGCCGCTCACCCAGTTGGGGATGGATCACCGAGGGTGACCAGTCGAGCAGCCAACCCCCGTCGCCGCCGGTGTTCCGCCAGGTCCAGGTGGCCGGATAGGTCCAGGTGCCGGCGTTCGGTAGCACCCAGCCGAACGTCACGGTCGTTGTTGCCGTGTCAGCGCTGGTGCGGTTGATCGGCCCCGGAGTGATGGTCAGGGTGTCCGGTGCGAGATTGCGGGTCACGTTGTCGAGCATCAGGGAGGCTGCAGCCTCGTCGGAGGTGAGCTTGGCCGCCTCGTCCGTCTGCAACTGCTCCCAGGCGGCGGTGAAGGCCGCGATCTGCTGGTCGGGACCGGTCGGCGCATCGGGCGCGCTCGTGCACCCGGCAACGAGCAGGGCACACAGTGCCAGGAGGATCGCCCAGCCGGGTCGGCGGGAGCGGAGGCGGTGACGCGGCATGCACTCCAGTATCCCCAGCGGCACCGACAACCCGGACCGAACCACGCCCTCACACATGAGACCCTGGCCATGTGCCCGCGGACCTGCTCATCGCCCGAAATCCGGACCCTGATTCGTCGTTGCCGTTCCTGGTGCGGATCCCGCTCGGTGCCGCCGGCATCGTGGTCAAGTCCCGCGCCCCCTGGCCGCGGGAGAGCAAGGTGTACTGCCATCGCGCGGACGGTTGGCCGGCCGACGCCGAGATCATCGAGCAACTGCCGGTGCGGTCCTGCAGCCGTCGCGGTCCGGCCATCGACCTGGTGCTGGAACGCGCCCGGGAGAACAGGTCCCAGTTGGTGATCACCCAGGCGCGGGGCCGGGAAATGATCTTCTGGCAGTCGCCCAGGACGACCAAGCAGGCACGGCCGGCGGTTCGGGTGCCGACCGCCCGCGCGTCCGGGCTGGTGCTGGACATCCTGGTGGACACGGCCGAGAAGTATCCGTACACCTTCCGCCACCAGCAGGCGAGTACCAGGCGCCGTCGGCTGCCCGCCGGTGACTACGCCGTCGAACTGAACGACCAGGTCGTCGCGTCCGTCGAACGCAAGACCGTCGAGGACCTGGCGGGCAGCCTGCTGTCCGGCAAACTCACCTACGCGCTCGCCGAGCTCAGCGCGCTGGCGCGGGCCGCCGTCGTCGTCGAGGACAAGTACAGCCGGCTTTTCGCGCTCACGCACGTCCCCGGCGCCCGGGTGGCGGAGGCGGTCGCGGAGGCACAAGCCCGGTTCCCTTCGGTACCCATCGTCTTCTGCGAAACCCGGCCGCTCGCCCAGGAGTGGGTGTACCGCTGGCTCGGCGCCTGCCTGGCGGAGCTGACGGCGGCGCAGGCGACTTCGGAGCTGGAGACCACGTTCGCGGCGGGGCCGCCGCTGGGTGATGTCCCGGCCGGGTCCCGCCCGGTTCCACAGGCCTGAATCGTCCACCTCAGGCGATGACGCATCCGAGTCGACGGGATCATCCTGACTGTCATGGGACTCTTCAGGCATCACGACGACCAGCCCCCGCCTCAGCGCTACCAGATGCGCGAAAAGCTGATGTCCATCGGCGACGACTTCTGGATCGAAAACGACTCCGGCGAGAAGGTCTACAAGGTCGACGGCAAGGCCGTTCGCATCCGCGACACGTTTGTCATGGAGGACGGTTCCGGAAACGAGGTCGCCACGATCAAGGAACGCGCCCTGCACATCCGGGACAGCATGAAGATCGATTGCGGGAACACCGAGGCCACCGTGCACAAGGCCCTGATCGGCATCCGTGACCGGTACAAGATCGACGTCGACGGCCGGCAGGACCTCACCGCGCACGGCAACTTCGTCGACCACGAGTACGAGATCGAACGTGACGGGGACACCGTCGCGACCATCTCGAAGAAGTGGTTCCGGGTCAGGGACACCTATGGGGTCCAGATCGCGGACGGCGAGGACCAGGCGTTCCTGCTGGCCGTGACGGTCTGCGTGGATCAGATGGCCCGCGACTGACTCGTCAGGCCGCCCGGCTGACCACGTCCATGATCTCCGGCAGCACGTCGCGCGGGTGTGGCATGACCGCGATCTCGCGCCGCAGCACGCCCGCCGCGGCGCGAAATGACGGCTCGCCGAGCAACCGCTCGACGGCGCCGGCCACCTCAGCGGCGGAAACCCGGGCCGGTTCCAGCATCCGGCCGACGCCAGCCGACGTCACCGCTTCTCCCTTGTAGAACTGATCTGCGCCCAGCGGCAGCACCAGCTGCGGTCGGCCGTGCGCGGCCGCGCCGAGCATGGTGCCGCTGCCGCCGCGGTGGACGAGCAGATCGACGGACCGCAACACGGCGGCCTGATCGACGAAGCGTTCCAGGTGCACGGACGGCGGCACGTCCCCGAGCGACGCGGTCGACGGGGCCGAGCGCCACCAGCACCTCGACGTCCACAGCACTGATCGCATCCATCGCCGCCCGGAACGTCGCCGGCTCGGCGAAGATCGTGCCCAGTGTCAGGTACACGACAGGCCGCCGCACGGTGCCCCGCCAGGTCGGGATGGACCCACCAGGCTCGCTCCACGGCACCGGCCGGACCGGAATTCGGGACACAAGCGCCGCATCGGTGCCCGAGTGCAGGCTGTCGGGAAAGATGTCGAGCACCCGGTCGCCGCGCAACCCACCGGCCCCGGCGCCGAAATCGCTGAACAGCCGGCCGACGATCTCGCGTGCGGCCGGGCTGCCCGCAGCCTCGGTCGATGCGGCGGCGACGATGCGGTGGGTGATCGCCGGAAGTCCGCGGGCGGCCGAAGCAACCCTGGCACCGACTGCGGTTTCCTCGTACACCACCAGGTCGGGCCGGACCCGGTCCAACAGCGCCCCGAGGTCGGAGGCCATCGGCCGGGCCAGCACGTCCAGGAACAGTGCCGCCGCACCCTCCTCATCGGGACGGCCATCCGGCCTCAGTGGTGCCGGGCGCCCACCGAAGGCTGCCGCGACGCCTTCTTCGATCGAGATCCCCACCCGGTGAGTCTCGAATCCGATCGCCCGCAGTCGCCCGACGAACGGCGCCCCGGTCGCGAAGACCACCTCGTGGCCGGCCGCCCGGGCCGCGAGCGCGAGCGCGAGCGGGATCATCGGATACAGGTGACCGAAAGCGGGCAACCCGCAGAACAGCACAGTGGTCCGGGTCATGCGCAAACTCCTTGGTGCAGAGGGCCTGTCATCTCGCAACCAGCGGGCAACCGGCGGGTGAGCCAGCCCGGGGCCGGGCTGTCGGCATTGACGATCCCCATGTCGAGCAGCCAGGACATCCGTACCGGCTACGGGAGTACGGATCGTCGGGTACGGAGACCGCGGCTCAGCGCTCCAAACGGAGGCGAGCGACGGTCCGGTTGATCCGCGTCAGGCGAAACGAGGCGGTGCCGCGTTGCGCGGCAACCTCGGGATGAGCCGCGTCCAGCGGCGGAGCAGGATCGCGGGCCGCTCTGCGATCGGAGTCCAAGCGGGTGCACGCAGGCGCACCCGTTGGGGATTCGCCACCGAGACACGGGGCCGACCGTCTCCCGGCGCGCGCGGGGACAGCGGGTTCGGGGTCGGATGATGCGATGTCATGGCGGGAGCCTCCTCGTTGCTGATCGCCGCCCAGCGTGATCGCCCGGCCGATCGCGGTGCTTGATTCCGCGACCTGAATTGACGGGCGTGATCCGCCGTGCGGCACCAAGAAGTACGCAGGCCCGCCCGATCCGGTTCGCGGGAGCACACCGGCGCCCGATGCCGCCCTCAAGAGCAGCGCCGCGGCAACGGCGTCAGAACAGCACCGAGGCGAACCTGCCGACCTGCCTGAACCCGATCCGCCGATACGCGCGCAACGCGCGCTGGTTGTACTGGTTGACGTAGAGGCTGGGCACCCGGCCCAGGTTGTGCTGGATCGCCCGGACGACCGCCGACATACCGGGCGCGGCCCGGCCCTGGCCGCGCAGGTCGGGGTGCACCCACACCCCCTGGATCAGGGCCACTCGCTGGGACAGCGACCCGATCTCGGCCTTGAACATCACCCGGTCGCCGTCGAAACTCGCGAAAGCGCGGCCGCCGGCGATCAGGTCGGCGATCCGGGCCCGGTAGCCACGGCCGTTGTCACCGATCCGCGGGTCCACCCCGACCTCTTCGGTGAACATGGCCACCGCGGCCGGGAAGTACACCTCGAGCTGATCCGGCCGCACCGGCCGGACGTCATGGTCGACCGGACCGAACGGATCACCCGGACAGGCCATCAGGGGTTGATCAGCCCGGACATCCCGGGCAGATCCCCATCGCGGTTCCAGCCGCTCCCACAGCGGCAGGACCAGGTCCGCCGGTCCGAGAATGGTGGCGCACTTGCGCCCGCGCCGTCCGGCGATATGCGCGAACGACCGCATCGCGGCGGTGTCGCCGGCCAGCGGCACCATCGAGGCACCGGCGAATATCAGCCCGTCGCGGCCGCCGGCCACGCCCCAGAACTGCCCGCCGAGCGCGGCCTCGTTCATCCCGACCTGCTCGAAGCGGGCGGCCACCATGCAGCCGGCGATCGGGTCCGCCGCGAGCACGCGGGACACCAGAGCGGTGTGCGACGGACCGAGCACCCGGGCGAAGCTGGTGGTCAGCACCCGGCAACCCCCACGCAGGGGTGCACCTCGGGCGGGGCGAGCGGCGCGGTGCGGGACATTGCATGCCTTCACGAACTCGAGCGGTCATGGGCCGTTGAGGGGCCGGCTATGCGCCGGCCATGGGCATAGCCTGCCAGGCATTGGTGGTGGCCGTCGGCGACCGGCGGACTGCACCGCCGGCGCAGACCCGGTAGGACCGACCGTTGCGTGTTCCTCGACTATTACGCCGATGACGTCGTCGCGCTGGCATCCCGGGCATGGCTGGGACCGAACTACCAGGTGACGTCGGCGCTCAACATCGTCAACCCCGGCGTGCGGTCGCAGACCGCGCATCGCGACCACCACTTGGGCTTCATGCCGTTGGAGACGGCGGCGAACTACCCGGAGCACCTGCACCGGTTGTCCCCGTCGCTCACCCTGCAGCGCGCCGTCGCGCACTGTGACATGCCGGTGGAAACCGGGCCGACGATGTACCTACCGCACTCGCAGAAGTATGTCCCCGGATACCTGGCGGCGGGCCTGCCGGAATCGTCGCGTATTTCGCCAGGAATTGCGTGCAATTGCCGCTGGCCAAGGGCGACGCGGTGTTCTTCAACCCCGCCTTGTTCCATGGCGCAGGCACCAGCCGGACAGCCGACGTCAGGCGGATGGCCCATCTGCTGCAGGTGTCCTCGGCGTTCGGGCGTCCGCTGGAGAGCGTCGACCGGACCAGGGCCATCATTGCCCTGTATCCAACCCTGTTGGCCCGCAGTGAATCCGGTGCACCGACGACCGAGATCGCCAATGTGATCGCCGCTTCCGCGGAGGGGTACCCGTTCCCACCAATCGGTGCTGTACCTGTACCTGGACCAGCCGATCGGCAGTCTGAACCCGGAAACTCAGGCCGAGCTCATCCGGCGCGCGCTGGGTTCCCGTTGGGACGCAGACCATTTCGCTGCCGAGGTGACTGCCGCCGATCGCCGCCGGCCGGTGGGCTGAGCAGGCCGCAGGCGCTCCCGGTCGTCGCCGGTCACAGCGGTGCCGACCACACCAGGTGGGTTCCGCCGTCCGCCAACCGTTCGACGATGCAGCTCCCCCCGGACACCACCGCCCTGGAAGCAAGGTTGTGCAGGCCGCTGCGCGCCACGGTGTCCGGGATCCCGATGCCGTTGTCGGTGACGTCCAGCACGAGGTCGGCCCCCACGGTGATCTTGACGCCCAGTTCGGTGGCCCGCGCGTGGCGGACCGTGTTGCTGACCGCCTCTCGGAGGACCGCCTGCGCCTGCTGCGCCAGGTCCGCCGAGACGACGTCGACCCGTCCCGAGAACGCGACAGACGTGTGCAGCTCGGCGTCGGCGGTGATCTCGTCGACGATGTTGGTCAGGATGCCGCCCAGCGGAGGGGTTTCGGGGGTGACCGAGTGCAAATCGAAGACCGCGGTGCTGATCTCGGTGATGACGGCATTCAGTTGCTCGATGTGCTCGCCGATGCGCGCGGCCAGCGCCGGGGACTTTGCCCGGCGCTGGGTGCCATGGAGTCCCAGGCCGATCCCGAACAATTGTGCGATGACGTGATCGTGCAACTCCCGCGCGATCCGGTCCCGGTCGGCGAGCACCTCCAGTTCTCGCAGTGAGCTCAAGTGACGTGCGCGCTGCAACGCCAGCGCGGCCTGGTCGGCGAACGTGGCGACCAGCTCCAATTCGTCTTCACCGAAATCGGGCGATGCCGGGGTCCGAATGGCCAGGAGCACCCCGGACAACGTGACGTCAGCGCCGAGCGGCATCACCATGGCCGGCCCGAATTCGATGCCGAGCCCGCTTGCCAGGTCGAAACCCAGGTGACTGACGTTTCGCGGAACATGGTCGGTGAACACGGCGCCCGCGGTGGAGCCATCGATCGGAATCCGCAGCCCGTTGATGGGGTCCGTCGTCGCGCCGGCGCTGACCACCACCGTCAGTCCGGTGGTCGCGCTGTCGGCCGACTGTTGATCCTCGGGCAGTGCGATCAGGGTGTAGTCGGATCCGGTGAGTTCCCGGGCACGGCCGGCGATCAGCTGCAGCGCGGCATCGGGGTTGGTGCCGATCAGGAGTTCGGTGGTGACCTCACTGGTGGCCTCCTGCCATCGCTGCCGGCGGCGTGAATGCTCGTACAGGCGGGCGTTGTCGATCGCCAGGCCCGCTGCTGCCGCCAGCGCATGTACCACAATCTCGTCGTCATCGGTGAACGGAGCGCCGGTGCGCTTCTCGGTCAGATAGAGCCGGCCGAACACCTCGCCACGGGCCCGGACCGCCGCGCCCAGAAAGGATTTCATCGGTGGATGGTTGGCCGGAAACCCGGCAGACATCGGATGCTGCGAAAGATCTTCCAGCCGAAGCGGTTTCACGTCCTCGATGACCACGCCGAGCAGCCCGCGGCCGGTCGGCAGTGGCCCGATCAACTCGCGTTCTTCCTCGTCGATCCCGGCGTGGATGAACTGGGTGAGCATGCCGCCCTTGCCCAGCATGCCGAGCGCGCCGTACTGCGCGTCCACAAGTTCCCTTGCCGCGTGGACGATTTGCCGGAGTGTGGCCGCGAGATCCAGCCCCGAGGACACTGCCAAGACCGCATCGAGCAGGGCATCCATCCGTTCCCGGGTGGTGCCGACGATTTCGTCGGCCCGCTCTTCGACCTCGACCAGCAATTCCCGCATTCGGGTGCGGGACAGTGTGCTGGCGACACCGGGGACGACGTGCCGGTAGAACGCGCCGGAGGTGCGCTGCTGTGGAATGGTGCCCACGCTGGCGTCGTTGACGCCCGCCGATGTCGTCACGATCGGCTCCTGGCGGCGCTCCGTCGAGCTGGGTGCTGCCGCACGAGGACCCATTCACATAGCACCGCAATGCCCCCGGTTTCGCCGCAGAGGAAGAGGAAAATCGCCGTCGCCAGGGTCAGGGGCGGACGTGTCCAGTTCACACTAGCTGGATTTGTCGGATTTTCCCGAATGAGCAGATGTTGTCCGTCCGCCGCGCAGTGCCGCGCCCCCGCCGTCCTCAGGACAGCGAGACCGACGGCTCTCCGGACGGCGATCCGGCGTCCCGCATCGCGTCGGCCAGCCGCATGGCCTCGTTGATCAGTGTCTCGACGATCTGGCTCTCCGGGACGGTGCGGATGACCTCGCCCTTGACGAAGATCTGCCCCTTGCCGTTGCCGGAGGCCACCCCCAGGTCCGCCTCACGCGCTTCGCCGGGCCCGTTCACCACACAGCCCATCACCGCGACCCGAAGCGGGACGTCGAGCCCCTCCAGGCCCGCGGTCACCTGTTCGGCAAGGGTGTAGACGTCCACCTGCGCCCGACCGCAGGACGGGCAGGAAACGATCTCCCGGCCGCGCTCGCGCAGGTTCAGCGACTCCAGGATCTGCAGCCCGACCTTCACCTCCTCGACCGGCGGCGCGGACAGTGACACCCGGATGGTGTCGCCGATCCCCTTGGACAGCAGCGCGCCGAACGCGACGGCGGATTTGATGGTGCCCTGAAACGTCGGCCCGGCTTCCGTCACGCCGAGGTGCAGCGGGTAGTCGCACTGCTCGGCCAGCAACTCGTACGCGCGGACCATGATCACCGGGTCGTTGTGCTTCACCGAGATCTTGATGTCACGGAAGTCATGCTCCTCGAAGAGCGAGCACTCCCAAAGGGCGGATTCGACCAGCGCCTCCGGGGTGGCCTTGCCGTATTTGGCCAGCAGGCGTTTGTCCAGGGAACCGGCGTTGACGCCGATCCGTATCGGGGTACCGGCGTCCTTGGCGGCGCGGGCGATCTCGCCCACCTTGTCGTCGAACGCCTTGATGTTGCCGGGGTTCACCCGCACCGCCGCGCAGCCGGCGTCGATCGCGGCGAACACGTACTTGGGCTGGAAGTGGATGTCGGCGATGACCGGCAACTGGGACTTCTTCGCGATGACGGCCAGCGCCTCGGCGTCGTCATTGGTCGGCACGGCGACCCGGACGATCTGGCAGCCCGACGCGGTCAATTCCGCGATCTGTTGCAGCGTCGCGTTGATGTCCGCGGTCACCGTGGTGGTCATCGACTGCACGGACACCGGCGAATCACTGCCGACTCCGACGCCGCCCACGTCCAGCTGCCGGGTGACCCGGCGCGGTGCCAGCACCGGGACCACCCGGTCGGCGGGCATGCTCGGCAGACCGAGGCCGATGAGCGGTGCTGGTCCCGACGCTGATCCGGCCGGTGCTGATCCGGCCGGTGCTGATCCGGACGATGCGGTGACGGACATGTCGTGTCGGCTTCTTTCTCGGGTCTGGTTCAGCGGTGGTGCAGGCGTCAGCCGAAGATCTTGACCGGGTTGACGATGTCGGCCACCAGGGTCAGCGCGGTCAGGCCGATGAACAACAGTGCCACGACGTAGGCCACCGGCATCAGCTTGGCCACGTCGAACGGGCCGGGGTCGGCCTTGTGCCGGAATTTCGCCCAGCCCTTGCGGACCCATTCGATCATCGCGCCGAGGATGTGACCGCCGTCCAGCGGCAGCAGCGGCAGCATGTTCAGCAGGAACAGCGCCATGTTGAAGCCGGCGACAAGGTTCAGGAACAGCACCAGCTTGTCCTTGCTGGTGGTGTCCGATTCCAGGATTTCGCCGCCGATCCGGCCGGCCCCGACGATGCCGACCGGGGTGTTGATGTCCCGCGGGGCGCTGTCGACGATGGAGTTCCACAGCGCCGGAATCCGCGCCGGGATGGTCACGACGGCCTGCGCTGCCGCGCCGATATAGTCGCCGGTCCGGCCGATGGCCGCGCCGAAACTCTGCGGGGTGTACGGGCTGGTGGGTGACACGCCGAGGAAGCCGGCGGGTTCGACGCCGGTCTGGTTGCCGTTGGCGTCCACGACCGGGCGCAGATTCTCCACCAGCGCGACGTTGGTGGTGACCTGCTCACCGTTCCGGACATAGGTCAAGGCCACGGTGGTGTTCGGGGCTGCGCGGATCAGCCCGGTCAGCTGGGCCCAGTCGGTGACGGGGGTGCCGTCGAAGGCGACGATCTCATCGCCCGGCTGCAGGCCGGCCTGCGCGGCCGGGGTGGGGGCGTCACCGGTCTGGCAGTCGGTCTGCTGTTGCTGTCCCGCGGCCGCGGCCGGGATGACGCAGGCGTTGACCTGACTGACGGTGGTGCTCGGGGTGGGCACACCGATGCCGACCAGCAGGATCGCGAAGATGCCGACGGCCAGGATCAGGTTCATCACCGGACCGGCCATCATCACCACGATCCGCTTCGCGGGATGCAGCTGATAGAACTGTCGGCCCTCGTCCTCGGGACTGACCTGGGATCGGTCGCCGGCCCGGGTTTCCTCGACAATGTTGCGGAACATCCCGGTCACGCCCATGGCAGTGGTGGTGACCTTCTGCCGGCCGTCCTTGCCAGGGGGGACCATGCCGACCATCCGGATGTAGCCGCCGAGCGGTACCGCCTTGAAGCCGTACTCGGTCTCCCCGACCTGCTTGGACCACAGCGTCTTGCCGAACCCCACCATGTACTGCGTGGCCCGGACGTTGTATAGCTTGGCGAAACTCAGATGACCCAGTTCGTGCCAGGCGATGGAGAACAGCAAAGCGAGCAGGAAGAGTACGAAACCGATCACGGTCCACATCAGCGGCGCGCCCCTACCTTCTCTGCTGTTACTTTCCCGGCTGTTACTTTCCCGGCTGCTACTTTCTCGCCCGCGGGATTTGCTGTTGCGGCCTTCGGTACCGCGGGACTCGCCGCAATGATCTCGCGGGCCCGACTGCGGGCCCATTCTTCCGTGGCCCAGACGTCCTCGATGTCTCTGGGGTTGCTCCGGACGTGGTCGGCCTCTTCCAGGATGCGGGCAAGAACGTCCGAGATGCCTGTGAATTGCAGGTGACCGGCACGGAACGCGTCAACGGCCTCCTCGTTGGCGGCGTTGAAGGCCGCCGGGACCGTGCCGCCCGCCCGGCCGGCCGCGAACGCCAGGCCCAGCGCAGGAAAGGCCTCGTTGTCGACCGGCTCGAACGTCCACTCGCAGGCCCGGCCGAAGTCGCAGGCCGTCGCGACATGGTCGAGCCGGGCCGGCCAGGCCAGCGCCAGCGCGATCGGCAGCATCATGTCCGGCGGGCTGGCCTGCGCGATCGTCGCGCCGTCGACGAACGTGACCATCGAATGGATCACCGATTGCGGGTGCACCACGACGTCGATCCGGTCGTAGGGGACGCCGAACAGCAGGTGCGCCTCGATCACTTCAAGACCCTTGTTCACCAGGGTGGCGGAGTTGATGGTGACGACGGGCCCCATCGCCCAGGTCGGATGCGCGAGCGCGTCCGCGGCGGTGACGTCGGTCATCTGGGCGGCGCTCCGGCCGCGGAACGGGCCTCCGGACGCGGTGACGACCAGCCGGGAGACTTCGGCGGCCGTCCCGCTGCGCAGGCACTGGGCGAGTGCGCTGTGCTCGGAATCCACCGGAATGATCTGGCCGGGAGCGGCCGCGGCCAGTACCAGCGAACCGCCCGCGACCAGGGATTCCTTGTTGGCCAGGGCCAGGGTGCGGCCGGTTCGCAGGGTGGCCAGCGTCGGTTCCAGGCCGATCGACCCGGTGATCCCGTTGAGCACCAGGTCGGCGTCGGTGGACTCGACCAGTTCGGTGGCGGCTCGCGGCCCGGTCAACAGGGTGCGCGCCACTCCGTCCGGGAATCGGTTCTGCGGTCCGACGGACACACCCCCGGACGAGGTGTCCACGGCGAGGGCCACCCGCGCCAAGGGGTGCGCGGCGGCCTGCGCGGCCAACACGTCGACCCGCGCACCGCCGGCGGCCAGACCGACGACCTCGAACTCGTCGGGGTGCCGGGCGATCACGCTCAGCGCCTGGGTGCCGATCGACCCGGTGGATCCGAGGATGATCACGCGTCGGGGTGGGTGTGCCGACGGCAGGGCTGTCAGAGCGGTCGTCGCATCGGCGGTCACGCGGCCCATTGTCCTCCCTGGGCTGTCCTACCTGTGCTGCCTTCCCTTGGGGGGCATCCATGTCCTGGTTCGTTTCCGGATGGTCCGGTGGGCTCGGCCGAGTTTCCGCCTGCGCTCTCAACTGTTGCTCACCGATGCGATCACCGGGCCGGGACATACTGGCCGGGTGCCCCAACGGAACACCATCAGCGCGCGATGGCTGACGGTGATCCTGGGGGTGGCCATGCTCTGCTCCGCGGCCGTGGTGTACGGCCTGATCCAGATCACCGGCGGCAGCACGCCGGCCTCCGCCCCGGGCTCCGCGGGGGCGAGTGCGTCGGCCTCCGAGCACCCGGAAAGCACGAACCCTGCCACCACCGCCTCCGCCCGTCCGGACGCCTCTTCCGGTGCCGGCGGGCCGGCCGGGTCAGGCATCCGGAGCACCGAAACAGCAGTGGGGACAACCACTTCCGCACCGATGCTGCCTGGATCGCTGGTCCAGCTGCCGGCGGCCTGGACCGGGAAGGCGGACGTCACCGTCACCGTGCTGGGCCGGTGCGCCGCGACGGGCGGCACATCCTCCTATTCCCTCACTGCGGACCTGGCGCTGCAGCGCCCGGTGGTCGGCTCCGCTGGGCCGGTGCACGCCGGTGGAGCCGGGACGGGAATCGTGCCGGGAAGCGGAACTGAACCCGGCTCTGAAACCGGCACTGAAACCGGCTCTGCACCAGGAATCGAATTCGGCGACGCGAACCCGTTGTCCATGACGCTCGGCATCAGCCCGGCGGGGATCCCTGGGCTGACCGTGTACTCGGCGTCGGTGGACGGCGCCGGCGCGGTCCGCCGCTCCTGGTGGCTCAGCACCGGAGACGGGCCGGGGGGCACCACGCTGATCAGCGGAGTGCTCATCGCCGACCAGCCGATCGACGGTGCTTTGCCACCGAACCTGCTCAGCGACGGGGAAACCGACCTACAGCCGTGCGAGGCCGGACGCACCGTCGGAGTGCCGCGCGCGCTGGCGGCCGGATCACGGATCACCGGGTGGGTCAGCGCGACCCGCGCGGAGCTGGACCTGACCGGCAGAACCACCGACGGGGAGCGCGCGGTGACGGCGCGGGTGGTCGCCACCCGGTTGCCCTGACTTCATGACAAGATGACAGCCAAGATCAGCAGGGTAGGCAGCAGGGTCAGGCAGCAGGATCAGCACAGTCCCCCGGGAGGGCACGTGGCCGGCACGTCACTCGAACAGCACGCGGCGTCCGGAGACGACCAGGGCCACGGTGGCGCACTGGAACGGCCCCAGGTCGGTCCGGTGGTGTCGTACAACCCGGACGCGCCGAGCGAGGAATGGGGCTGGCACGGGTCCTGGCGCGAGTTCGCGCCACGCGGCTCACGGGCGCTGCTCTGGCTGGGCGTCATCGGCTTGCTGCTGTTCCTGTTCGGCAATCACGAATCGATGGTCGAGAACTGGTGGCTGCTTGCCATCGCCGCGCTCATGGCCGGCTGGCTCATCTGGGGCGAGATCAATATCCGCAAGGAACGCGCCCGCCGGCCCTGACCTCACCTCCGGCTCGTCACCCCCCCGCGGCGTCGGACCCGGCTGTCGGGGTCGTCTTGTAGCGTCCGGTCACGGGCGTGATGAGGACGCCCCGGCTGTACCGAACGAGCGCCGAACGACTGGGGGAATCAGTGTCCGAAAAGGCCGATGCCGACGCGCCGGCTGTGGCCGGCCGCGCTGACGGCCGTAGCGGGGACCGAAACGGTGCGACTGCCGGGAGCGACCCTCGGGGTGTTGTAGGCCGGGTGCTGGGCACCGAAGATGCCACCCCACTGAAGTTCCAGGTCGCCCTGCACGAGGACGCCTATCTGCAGCTGGACGACGTGGTGGTCACCGTCCGTGCGGTGCCCGGTGTCGGCCCGGTGATGATCGCGGGCGTGGTCACTGAGGCGATGGCCCGGCACGAGGGGGCGAGCTTCGGCTCCGACGTGTTCCTGATCAGCGACGGCGTGCTGCCGGCCCGCGTTCAGGAGATCGCCGAGGTCACCACCACCCGCGTCGAGCCCGAGTTCTACGTGCCGCCGCGGCCGGGTGCGCCGGCTCGCCGGGCGACCGGGAATGAGCGGGCCCAGGCCCTGTACTTCGACCAGATGGACCACAAGCTGCCCGTCGGGCTGGGCCGCGACGGCTCCCCGATCTACCTGAACCTGGAGTTCCTGGACGGCACCCGCGGCGCGCACGTCTCGGTCAGCGGCATCTCAGGGGTGGCGACCAAGACCAGTTATGCGCTGTTCCTGCTGCACGCGATCTTCACCTCCGGGGTGCTGGGCGGCCGCGCGCTGAACGCCAAGGCGCTGGTCTTCTCCGTCAAGGG
>JBBQGJ010000142.1:0-15258 GCA_038322925.1 Mycobacteriales bacterium | reverse complement strand
GTGCTGGCCGTGCTGATGCCCGACGTGCCGGAGGTGCTCGGGGGGCGGGCCCTGAGGCTGCTGGCGGCCGCGCGCCGCGCGGCGCGCACCACCGGTGATGGGGAGCTGGTGCTACTGGCCGACCAGAACCGGGCGCTGTGGAATCGGGAGCTGATCGCCGAAGGGCAGGGCATCGTCCGGGACCTGTTGCGGCGCAATCAGCCCGGGCCCTACCAGATCCAGGCGGCGATCAACGCGGTGCACGCCGATGCCGGGACGGCCGCGCTGACGGACTGGTGGCAGATCCTGCAGCTGTACGACCAACTGCTGGCGGTCGCGCCGACTGAGGTGATCGCTCTGAACCGTGCGGTCGCTGTGGCCGAGGTGCGTGGTCCGGACGCCGCTCTCGCGCTCGTCGACGACCTTTCCGGGCTCGACGACTACCACCTGCTGCATGCGGTGCGGGCCGACCTGCTCCACAGACTCGGCCGGAATGCGGAGGCGGCCAAGGAATATGACGCCGCCCTTGCCCGCACCGATAACGCCGGTGAGCGCGACTTCCTCCTCCGCGCCCGGGCGGAGATCAGCCCGTCAACACCCCGTCCGGCAGCGGGCCGGCCCGGAAACTTGTGACCAGCGCGGCACTGTCGCCTCGCCGGACCCAGTGCACCTGACCCCCGCCGTGCACTGCTGCTCCACCGGTGCCCACGGCCAGCAGGGTGTCCTCGTCGATGGCCACCCCGGAATCGACCGGGCCGGCAGCGACCGCGGCGATCAACCGGGCGAGCGTTCCCCATTGCGCGGCATGCACCTCCACCGTGATCGGAACCAGCGCAAGCCCTTCGGTGATCGTCAACTCGGCGAGGTCCTCGCCGGCGTCCTCGGAACAGATCGGCACGCCGCGGTCCAGCCAGCCGCCGACCAGCGCTCGCCGCGCCGCGATCGATGCGCCGGCGGAGAACCCGGCGTACGGAATTCCGCTCGTGCTCAGCACGGCGCGCAGGTCAGTGGCCACCGGGGAAAGGGCAGCGGCGTATCCGGGAGTCAGGCCCCCGCAGACGAGCACTCCGTCAGCCCCAGCGAGTGCGCCGACGTCCAGCACGGTACCGAGCGGCACCAGCACCGGGTTGGGGGAGCAGGCGGCGGTTGCGCGCAACGCCGCGGCCCATCGGTCGAACTGCTCGGCGCCGTCACCTTCGTCGAGCACCACGCAGGCGATGGTCGGGTCGGGCCCGGCGGCGGCCAGGAACGGGCCGTAGACGTCGTCCCTATGCTCGGGACGCCAACCGCCGCCGATCAGGAATGTCGCTGGCTCGACGCTGATGAACACGTCGCTGATGAACACGTCGCTCATGAACACATGGTGGCTGAGGCGCGTTCATTCGGCTCACTCGGTGCCGGGACCCGAGATGGCGCCGGTGTCCTGTGCACCGTCTGGTGGCGCCGTGGGTCGGCGATCGTCGGCGGTGGAAACGACGTCCACGGTCGGTGGTGGCGGGGCGGACGGTTTGGCGTAGATGGCCTCGGCGTACTTGGTGTAGCCACTGCCCATCGTGACGGCGAGAGCGCCCAGGGTCAGGGCTCCGGCGACCGCTGATCCGGCGGCGCTGTCGAAGATCGCGTTCTCGCTCCGCAGGATGCTCAGCAGCGAGTAGGACGCCAGGAACACCCAGACCGCGGCCAGCGCCCTGCCCGCCTCCCCGGCCTTCGCACGTTCGATGGGTCCCAGGTCCTTCGCGGTGAACGACCACCGAGCCGCGACGGCCATGCAGGCGGCATGAATCGCGAACGCCAGCAGCAGCAGCCCCTCGACTCCCTCCTCCTCGGTGAAGATCGCCAGCAGACTGGTGTAGAAGATCCAGATATCAAGGGCCGCAACGGTTGCCAGCACCATCCAACCCGCTCTGCGGGCGTACGAAGACCCACCGCCGGCGAGCAGCGCGCCGATCACCGCCACCACGACGCCGCTGACCGCGACGGCGCCGCTGGCCCGGTCGCAGAGCTCGGGTGACAGCGATCCGACGATGATCGCCGCGACGACGGTGAGCACCCCCAGCACCATGACTCCGATGCCCCACCGGTACAGCCGCACCCCGGCCATCCGGCGGCCCTCCCGGAGCAATGCCTCAGCGGGCTGCCGCCGGGCGATCCGGGCGATCAGTAGCACCGCGAGCACGGGGATGGCGATCGCACCGACACCCAGCAGCAGGTCGGCGACCGAAACGACCTCAACCCTCACGCCGGTCGGGTCGGTCTCTACCCCCGCGAACGTCATAGGGGGATTGTCGCAAAGCGGGCGGCTTGGCCACATCCGCGCCGCGCTGTCGGACGCGCCCGGTAGCGTCCGTGTCGTCGCCGGTTCGATATCCCGGCCAGACCGGTGCAGGGAGAAGGAGCTCGCGGTGCTCGTCGTGCATGGCCTGTACTCCCCGGACCGTGGCGCCGGGCTGTGGGCCGAGGACCCGGCACGGCCGGTGAAGAGCATCGCGGCGACCCAGCAGGCCAGGTCGCATCCGTTCGCCGCGCCGCTGCCCGGCGCGGGCGCCACCGCCGAGGCGCTGCTGCTGCTCCCGTCGCTGCCGAGCGCTCCGCTGGATTCGCCGGAGCTGCTGCGCACCCCGCCGCGTCCGGCGCCGCGCGGCGCGCCCGCCCTGTTGCCGTGGCGGGTGCCCGTGCTGTGGCTGGACGCCGGGCAGGCCGTTCGCCTGCTCGGCGACACCGGAGGTGGGGACGTCCGGTTCGGCCGATCCGTCGAGTACCTGGCGGCGGTCGTCGCGTTCGCCTCCGATCTGGTCGACCGGGGCCGCGTGCTGCCGACCGTCGACCTGCTCGAGACCGGCGCCGTCGCCCGCTGGCGCCCGATCGTCCAGGGCCCTGACCTGCTGGCCCTGCACCGGCTGGCCGCCGCGATGCCACCGGTCTGCCGGGCCGAGGCCGAGGGTTCATCGGACCGCGACGGGCGCGATCCGCATACTCTGGTCTCCGCCGCGGTGGACGCCTTCGTCGACGCCGTCGTGCGATCCCGGCTCGCCGGTGCGCGGCCGACGGAAGAGCTCGGTGCCGCCCGGCCGGTCAGTCCCGCCGAACAGCCGCTCGATCTGCGACCGCCCCGCCGAGGCCGGGCGCGGCGGACCGTCGTCGAGGCGTGGTTGGCCGGCCTGACCTCGTGGGACGGCGTCGTCGACGGGCCTGATGACGCGGTGGACGAGCTGGCTGCCGCGTTGGCTCCGTGGGATGAGGTCGGTCCGGCCAGCGGAACGGCCAGGTTGACCCTTCGCTTGCAGGCCCCGGGGCCGGATGGGCCGGCTATCGACGACGAAGTCGCGGACGACCACGGTGTCGAGCAGTCCCGCGGAGCGGACGACCAGCGTGGCGACGACCGTGACACCCAGGATCGGGCCTGGCGGCTGGAGTTCTTCCTGCAGTCCACCGAGGATCCGAGCCTGCTGGTGCCCGCCGAGCAGGTCTGGGAGGGCGGCGGCAGCCTCGGCCGCTGGCTGGATCGGCCGGAGGAGCTGCTGCTGACCGAGCTGGGCCGGGCCGGGCGGATCTACCCGGACCTGAACACGGCGCTGCACCAGGCCCGGCCGTCGCACTGGGAGCTCGACGCGGTTGGTGCGCACGGCTTTCTGGCCGACGTCGCGCCGCAGCTGGATGCCGCCGGGATCGGGCTGCTGCTGCCCGCGTGGTGGAGCCGGCGTCACCGGTTGTCGCTGCGGTTGTCGGCGGGCACGCCGATCGAGGGTGTCGTGGAGGGGGCGGCGAGGTTCGGCCGCGCCCAGCTGGTCGATTTCCGGTGGCAGATCGCGATCGGCGACGAGGTGCTCAGCGAGGACGAACTGCGCGCTCTCGCGGAGGCGAAGAGCCCGCTGGTACGGGTCAGGGGCCAATGGCTGGCGGCCGATCCCGAGCAGTTGCGCCGCGGGCTGGACTTCCTGCAGCGCAAGGGATCCGGCCGGATGACCGCCGGCCAGGTGCTCGATCTGGCCGCCCGGCAGGACATCGGTCTTGACACCCCCGTCCCGGTCGAGGAGGTCTCCGCTGAGGGCTGGCTGGGCGCGTTGCTGTCCGGCGCGGCAGAGGACGTGATCACCGACATCGAGCCGTCACCCGACTTCCTGGCCGTGCTGCGGCCTTACCAGCAAAGGGGTTTCGCGTACCTGTCGTTCATGTCCCGGTTGGGCCTTGGCACCTGCCTGGCCGACGACATGGGCCTGGGCAAGACCATCCAGCTGCTCGCGTTGCTCAGCCGTGAGCGCTCCGACGATCCCGACGGCGGGCCGACGCTGCTCGTCTGCCCGATGTCGGTGGTCGGCAACTGGCAACACGAGATCGCGACCTTCGCCCCTGCACTGCGGGTCTACGTCCACCACGGGGCGGACCGCCTGCGCGGCAACGAGTTCGATGCTCGCCGTGACGAGGTCGACCTGGTGGTCACCACCTACGCCGTGGCCACCAGGGACTCCGGCGTGCTGGCCGACCGCAACTGGCGGCGGGTGGTGCTGGACGAGGCGCAGACCGTGAAGAACAGCGCGTCGCGGCAGGCCGCGGCCGTCCGGAGCATTCCCGCGGAGCACCGGATCGCGTTGACCGGGACTCCGGTGGAGAACCGGCTGGCCGAGCTCTGGGCGGTGATGGACTTCGTCAATCCCGGCCTGCTCGGCTCGATGGAGTCCTTTCGCGCCCGGTTCGCGATCCCGGTCGAGCGTTACGGCAAGACCGAGCCGGCGCAGACCCTGCGCGCGATCACCCGCCCGTACCTGTTGCGGCGGGTGAAGACCGACCCGAACGTCATCGACGACCTGCCGGACAAGATCGAGGTCAAGCAGTACTGCGCGCTGACCGTCGAGCAGGTCTCGCTCTACCAGGCGGTCGTGGACGAGATGATGGTGAAGATCGAGGAATCCGAAGGGATCACCCGGCGCGGCAACGTGTTGGCCGCGATGGCCAAACTGAAGCAGATCTGCAACCATCCCGCCCAGTTCCTGCATGATCGCACGCCGCTGGGCACCCGCTCGGGAAAGGTGGCCCGGCTGCTGGAAATCCTCGCCGAAATCCATCAGGCGGGGGAGAAGGTGCTGTGCTTCACCCAGTACACCGAATTCGCCGGCATGTTGCAGCCGCTGCTGACCGACACTTTCGGGCGGGAGGTGCTGTATCTGCACGGCGGCACACCGAAGAAGCGCCGGGACGAGATGGTGGCCCGCTTCCAGGCTCCCGAGGGGGACACTGACACCGCCGCGGCGGCTGCCCCGGCGATCTTCCTGCTGTCCCTGCGCGCCGGCGGCACGGGCCTGAACCTGACCGCGGCCAACCACGTCATCCACCTCGATCGGTGGTGGAACCCGGCGGTGGAGAACCAGGCCACCGACCGCGCCTTCCGCATCGGTCAGCACCGGACGGTCGAGGTGCACAAGCTGATCTGCACCGGCACGCTCGAGGAACGCATCGACGAGATGATCGAGACCAAGAAGGCGCTGGCCGACTCCGTGGTCGGTGACGGCGAGGGATGGCTGACCGAGCTGTCGACCAGCCAGTTGCGCGAGGTGTTCGCGCTGACCGCGCAGGCCACCGAGGAGTGATCGACTGATGATTGTTTCTTCCGATGACTGAGCGGTTCTGGGGTCCGTCGAAACCGCGGGCCGTTGACGGTGGCATCAAGGCGCGCAGCAAACGCGGCGCGATCTCGCAGACCTGGTGGTCGGGCCGGTTCATCCAGGTCCTGGAGGACATGGGGCTGGGCGGCCGGTTGCAGCGTGGCCGTCGGTATGCCAGGGCCGGGCAGGTCATCGAGATGACGGTGGCGCCCGGACTGGTGTCCGCCCAGGTGCAGGGCAGCCGGGCACGGCCGTACCGGGTGCGGATCTCGATCGCCGCCTTCGACAAGGCCGAGTGGGCGCGGCTGGAACAGGCACTGGCCGATCAGGCCTGGTACGCCGCCCAACTGCTGGCCGGGTCGATGCCCGAGGATCTGGAGGAGGTGTTCGGCCAGGCCGGTCTGCCGCTGTTCCCCGCCACCGGCAAGGACATGTCGATGGACTGCTCCTGCCCGGACTGGGGCGTGCCGTGCAAGCATGTTGCCGCCGTCTGCTACCTGCTGGCCGAGTCGTTCGACGAGGACCCGTTCCGGATCCTGGCCTGGCGTGGGCGCGAACGAGAGGATCTGCTGGACAACCTGCGCGCGCTACGATCGTCGACGCCGGCGAGAGGCCCCGCGCCGCGCACCAGGGTCGCCCCCCTCGCCGATTGTCTGGACGCCTACTTCGAGCCGGCCGCGTCGATTCCGCGGTACGAGCCGGCGCAGCTCGCGGCGGATGCCGTGCTCCGGCAGTTGCCGGAGGTGCCGCTGGACGTCCGCGGCACCGCGTTGGTCGACCTGCTGCGGCCGGCGTACCTGCGGATGGCGGGCGGGGTGATGGACCAGAATGACGCGTGAAACCGCCACGGCCCGACCGCTTCGCTTTGCTCGATCCGTGACCGGGAAGGGGGACGGTGAATGGCCCGGACAATCTCGCACCGAGAGCTGACGAACAGCTGCAGCGCGGTGCTGCGCGATGTCGCCCAGGGCGAGACGATCCAGATCACCAGCCACGGCGAGGTGGTGGCGATCCTCGTCCCGCCGGGTACGGATCCACCGTCCACGCTGCGAATCCGTCGCGCGAGGATCCCCGGCGGGTTTGCCCAGCTGGCCCGCACGGGTTGAGTTGGACGATCCGGTCCAGAAGTCGCTCGATGAACTCAGGGGTGACCGGTGATCGCCACCGTCGAGATGCCGGCGGCGGAGCTCAGACGGTCAGCTCGGCCGCCGACAACTCCGACCCGGCCAGGACGGTGATCGGTTGCGGTCCACGTTTCAGGCTGGGCCGGACGGCGAGCAGCAGGCCCACGGTCACCGTCACCGCGGCGAACATCACCGCCGCCATCGCCACCGGTGATCCCTCGGGGAACAGCCCGGTGATGGGTGCAACGGCAGCGCCCACACCGAACTGCATCGCACCAAGGAGCGCCGCGGCACTGCCGGCCCGGTGCGCGTTGGCCTCCAGTGCGATGACCGGCACGGCCGGCAGCAGGATCCCGGTGACCAGCAAGGTGAGCAACAGCGTGGCGATCAGCGGCCAGAGGCCGAGGCCGAGGAGCGCCACCGTCAGCATCGAGCCGGCTGTGGCCAGGCCTGCGAACACGCCGGCGGTCAGGATGCGCTCCGGCGCCCACCGGCCGATCAGCGCGCCGTTGATCTGTGTCCCGGCGGTGATGCACACGGCGCCGGAGGCGAAGATCAGCGCGAACTGCTGGGCGGACAGGCCGTAGCCCTCCTGGAACACGAAGGTCGCGGACGACACGTAGGTGAACAGCGCCGCCATCGAGAAACCGCTCAGCAGGGCCAACGCCATGAAGATCGGGTCGGTGATCAGCGAGCCGTAGGACTTGAGCGCCGGGCCGACCCCGCCGGAGCGCCGCCGCTGCACGGGCAGTGATTCCGGCAGCAGGAAGATCGCCAGCAGCAGGAGGACCACCCCGAAGCCGGCCAATGCCACGAACATGATGCGCCAGGAACCGAGCAGCAGGAACTGCGCGCCGATGATCGGCGCGATGCTGGGCGCGACGCCGACCACCAGCGTCAACCGCGCCAGCACCTTCCCGACCTGCACGCCGTGGTAGCGGTCTCGCACGACGGCCATCGAGAGCACCATCCCGGCCGAGGCAGCAAGGCCCTCCACGAAACGCAGTGCGGTCAGCACCTCGACCGACTGGACGAAAAGATGCCGAGCGACGCGGCGATGTACAACGCCAGGCCGCCGATCAACGGCGCACGCCTGCCCAGGGCGTCGGAGATCGATCCGATGAGCAACTGCCCAAGGGCGAGCCCGGCCAGGGTCGCGGTGATCGTGAGCTGAACCGCCGCCGGCTGGGTATGCATGTCGGCGGTGATCTGCGGGAACGCCGCCAGGTACATGTCGATGGTGAACGGACCGATCGCGGTGAGTGCGCCGAGCAGCAGCACAAAGCCGGCGCGGATTCGGTTCGAATCGAAAGGCGCTGCGGCTGAAGCGTTCACGGTCGCCGCGGCGGGCTCGCCGTCGAGGTGGGCACGTACGGGGGCGTCGGGAATGATCATGGGGGACGGGCCTTCCGGTGTCGTCAGCCGGACAGCCAACAAGGGTGCGGACGCCTGTCGTGGCGCTGCGGTTGGCCGGAATTCACGGTGATCGGCCACACTGCCAACACCGTTCGCAACGTCGGGGTGCATCGCGGGCATTCCCTGGACCAGGGGTGATTCGGCCAGTTCCTAGGTGCCTGATCGGTCGAACAGCACCAGCGCCTAACGGAGAGTGGTGGCGCGCCGGGTCCGTCGGGGGCGGGCCATCACCACATTCATCACTGAGCCGACCTTGTGGCCGCAAGACAGGACGGCCCGACGCAGACAACGCGACGGATCCATGCCCTGGGCCAGGCTTGCCAGGAATCCGGCGGCCAGCGCGTCACCTGCCCGACGATGGGCGGGTTCGCAGCAGTCTTGCCCTTTGTGGACAACTCTTTGCCGGTCGGTCCGATGGCCCACGCTCTCTGGAATGCGAACACCGAAGGAGGCACGATGGTCGGTATGGCCGAACCAGCAACGACGGAGCGGGCAATCGGCTGGCCCGCGCACGTCGACGGCGAGTGGACCGTCGACCTGCTGGAGACGCTGCCGAACGACGGGCTGCGGTACGAACTCATCGACGGGACGTTGATCGTGAACCCGTCTCCGGTCCCCCGTCACCAGCGGGCGATTGTTCGGTTGGTGCTGCTGCTGAGCGCCGCCTGCCCGCCCGACCACGAGGTGTTCGTGGCACCACTGGACTGGCAACCGGACCGCCGCACCTCGCTGGAACCCGACCTGTTGGTGGTGCGCAAGGACCGGATCGGTCCGAAGAACATCACCGAGACCCCCAGCCTGGTGATCGAGGTTCTCTCGCCCGGGTCGGCCCGGATCGACCGCCTGCTGAAGTCCTCCCGGTACGCCGAGGGCGGCATCGCGCAGTACTGGATCGTCGACCCCCGCGCACCGTCGGTGGAGGTCTACGACCTGGCGCAGGGCGAGTACCGATTGACCGCGCAGGGCCGTGACGACGAGGTCGTCACGGTGGTCGCGCCCCTCGCGCTGTCGGTGGTGCCTCGGGACCTGGTCGCGGACTGACGGCGCCCCGGCCGGCTGTCAGTCCTGGGCCGCGCCTGCCGTCAGCCGATCGACCACGTGCTCGGGCGCGGGCGCGTGCCGCAGGTACTGGCGGTTGAAGACGCCGGTGCCGTGCGCGATCGAGCGCAGGTCGATGGCGTACCGGGTCAGCTCGACCTCGGGCACCTCGGCCAGCACCGAGGATCGGCCCGTGCCCGCGGGTTCGGTGCCGCGGACCCGGCCGCGGCGGGACGCCAGGTCCGCGAGCACAGCGCCGACGAATTCGTCGTCAACGGTGATCGTCACCGAATCCATCGGCTCCAGCAATTGCACGCCCGCCGCGTGCGAGGCCTGCTTGAGTGCCAACGACCCGGCCATCTGGAACGCGGCATCCGAGGAGTCCACGCTGTGCGCCTTCCCGCCGATCAGGGTCACCCGCAGATCGACCATCGGATGCCCGTGGACTCCGCGGTCCAGCTGGTTGCGCACCCCCTTTTCCACACTGGGGATGAACTGCCGGGGCACCGCGCCGCCGACCACCCTGTCGACGAACTCGAACCCGCCGCCCTCGGGAAGGGGTTCGACCTCGATCTGGGCGACCGCGTACTGCCCGTGCCCGCCGGACTGCTTGACGTGCCGGCCAAGCCCACCTGCCGAGGACTTGACCGTCTCGCGGACCGCGACCCGGACGGGCTCGACGGCCACCTCGATGCCGGCGCGACTGCGCAGCCGGTCAAGCAGCACTTCGAGCTGCTGCTCGCCCATCGTCCAGATCACCATCTGCTCGGTCGCCGGGTTGACCTCCACCCTGACGGTCGGGTCCTCGGCCTGCAGCCGGGCAAGGCCCTGCACCAGTTTGTCCTCCTCGCTGGAGGATCGCGCCGAAATCGCCACGGGGAGAAGAGGTTCCGGCATCACCCAGGGCGCCAGTACGGACGGGTCGGCCGGGTCGGACAGGGTGTCCCCGGTCTCGGCGTGCGCGAGCCTGGCGATGGCCACGATGTCGCCGGCGACGGCCTGGCCGAGCCCGGTCAGCGTCGAGCCGACGGGACGGGAAATGGTCCCTGCCCGCTCGTCCAGGTCGTGCTCGGCGTGCCAGTCCTCGTCCTCCGGGTGTCCGGAGAACCGGGCGAAGTGACCGCTGACGTGTACCGGCACATCCGGCCGCAACACCCCGGAGAACACCCGGACCAGGGACACCCGACCCACATAGGGATCGGTGGTGGTCTTGACCACCTCGGCGACCAGCGGCTCCTTGGCGCTGCCCGTCAGCGGGTCCCTGGTCGCTCCGACCGGGGTGTACACGGTGGGCAGCACGTGCTCGACCGGGCTCGGGAAGCCGCGGCAGATGATCTCCAGCAATTCCGGGATGCCCAGCCCGGTGGTGGGCACGCAGGGCACCACGGGGTGGAAGGCGCCGCGCGCGACGGCTGTCTCCAGGTCGTCGACGACTGTGTCGAAGCTCACCTGTTCGCCTGCCAGGTAGCGGTCCAACAGGCTGTCGTCCTCGGACTCGGTGATCACCGCCTCGATGAGCGCCTCGCGCCGCGCGGAGATCAGCGCGAGCTCGTCATCGTCGGCCGGACGCGACTGCCGGGTACCGGAACCGGAGTCGAACACCTGCTGGGACAGCAGACCGATGAGTGCGGACGGCCCGCCGCCGCCGGCCGCGGAGACGGGGACCGGGACGTACAGCGTGTGCACGCCCTCCCCGAACACCAGCTGGCTGTTCTCCACGGCCGCGTCGAAATCGCCTCGTGGCTGGTCGATGTGGGTGATGATCACGGCCCGAGGCATACCGACATCCGCACATTCCTGCCACAGGATCCGGGTGGCGCCGTCGATCGCCGAGCCGCTGGCGGACGTGTCGGATGCCGAGATGACGAACAAGGCGGCGTCCGCGCCCCGCAGCCCCGCGCGCAGTTCACCGACGAAGTCGGCATGCCCGGGGGTGTCGACGAAGTTGATCCGCACTCCAGGGATGCCCGGTGGCAGCAGGTCGGCATCCTGGACCAGGGCGCTGGCCACCGAGAGCGACACCGACCGCTGCAGTCTTTTCTCGACGTCCTCGAAATCGCAGACAGTGCTGCCGTTCTCGATGCTTCCCGGGCGGCTGATGGCACCGGTCCCGGCCAGTACGGCCTCCACGAGCATCGTCTTTCCGGCCCCACCAGGACCGACCAGAACGACATTGCGCACTTGCACCCCGGAGGGGTCTCCGCCGGCCTGACGAGTGTCCTCAGTCATGCGGCCGGCTCGCGCGGATCGGGTCGTGCATCGTGATCGTCACGTTCTTCTCGTCCACCCTCAGATCGCCCAACGGAACTGCCCTGGCGGCGGTTGCCGCCCGCTGCCGAGCGCGACCCGAGTCCAACCAGGATCACGTCGGCGGGTCCGATTTCGGCTATGCAGGCAGTCTGGTGACGCCGGGCTCACCGCGCAACAGGGCACCAGGGGCGACCGGGTCCGGAGCATCGGGACTGCCGGTGACCCCGGTCACGAACTGACCCGTCACCGGTAGCAACTGCTGAGCCAACCGGAGGGCGGCGGTGTCGTCGAGGTCCGGCACCGCGTACTTCTGCTGACCGGCCGCGGTCGTGGCGATCAACGAGGTCAGCTTGTTCCGTCGCTGGAACC
This sequence comes from Mycobacteriales bacterium, assembly GCA_038322925.1. GTDB lineage: Bacteria > Actinomycetota > Actinomycetes > Mycobacteriales > Nakamurellaceae > Nakamurella. Next base: position 3,485 of record JBBQGJ010000142.1, on the reverse strand, counting down.
AGGACCGGCGCAGGGTGATGCCGACGACGCCGCCCTCGTCCAGCACGGCGCGCCGGCGCACCAGCGACCCCTGCTGGGTGACCAGGTGGCCGTCGACCACCGCGTGCCCGAGATTGCGGAATCGGTCGCGAGCGAGCAGGGCGGCGAGCGGCAGGGCGAACAGGGAGGCAAGCACGACCCAGGCCGGCAGCGGTCCGAACCACCACCACGCGGTCAGCGCCACGTTGATGGCCGCCGTCATCGTGACGGCGCGGGTGTAGCGCCGCCGGCGGGCCGCCTTTCCGCGCGGGAGGAGTTGGGCCTGTCCCGGCGAGGGCGTTCGCAGCACCGTCGCTTCGACGTCCACGGCGACGTGAAGGGGAGCGGGAGGTAACAGCACCTCGCCACCGCGAGTCGCGCCCCGCCCCGCCCGCAGTCCCGTCGCGATCGCGCTGAGCCGGGCACCGCCGACGGCGCGCAGCAGCAACGGCTCGGTCCGCTCGGTCCCGCGCAGCCGCCGCTCCTCGATGCTGGTGGCTCGGGTGGTCAGCAGGCCACGGGTGACATGAAGCGTGCCGCCCTGGTGCCGGCTGAGTCGGAACCCCCAGAAGGTGAGCAGGTAGCCGGCCACCGACAGCGCAGTGACCAGCAGCACCACCCCGACGCCCACCTGCAGCACATCCAGCCAGATCGGCGTGGTCTCCAGGTGATCGAGCGTGCTGCTGACCACGCCGATATCCGCCGGGTTGACCTGCGCCTCGTTGAGCACCCGCCAGGTCAGGCCGATCACGGCGAGCCCGGTGACCACCCCGGACAGGGTGGCCGGCGCGAACCAGATCCAGCGCGGGTCGAGCCGGACGATCTCCGTTTCGACAGGAGTAGTCACCGGAGTAGTCACAGTGTCGGATTTCTCAGGGCCGGTGGGGACGGCCCCCGCGAAGGGGGTCGCGAGCGCACCCGCCGACAACGATGGCAGCTCGGGTTGGGTCCGCGCGCGGTGCAGCAGTTCGGCGCGCAGTGTCATCGCGAAATTCGCGGGCAGTCCATCCAGGTCGACGGATTCGTGGCGATGCCCGGACGAGCCGGTGCCGATCTGCACCTTCACCAGCCGCAGCATCCGCTGCAGGGGGTGGGCGCTGGTGTCGACGGTGCGGATCCGATCGCGCGGCACGGTGACGTGCTTACGGGACAGCATCCCTTTTCGCACCTCGATGACGGTGGGGGTGATTCGGTACCGGGTGGTGAGGTACCGCACGATGCCCAGCGCGATGACCGCGGCGGTTCCGATCAGTCCCCATGGCGGTCCGGATTCGCCGGCCCGGCCGGCGAAGATCAACGCGATCAGCAGCGGGATGAAGCGGATGAGTTCGCGGAGCGGCTCGACCAGCAGCATGCCGGCGGCGAGCCGGCGCCACGGGGTCTCGTCGTCCGCGGCGGCAGCCGCCTCCCGGGGCTCCGGTTCCGCATCCTGAGGATGTGTTGCGGTGGTCGGGGTGTCGGCCGGTTCCCCGATCATGTTGCGTCATCCCGTACGGCCTGCGCGGCGGCGGTGACCGCTGCGGTCAGCGTGATGCCGACCTCGTCGTCCAGCCCGTCGATCACCAGCGGACCAGCCGCGGACGCGGTCGTCACGGTGACCTTGGTCAGGTGGAAGATCCGTCCGATCGGGCCGCGCTCGGTGTCGACCGTCTGCACCCGGGACAGCGGCGCGACCCGCGCCTCCTGCGTCCACCACCCGGTCCGGGTGTACACGGCGTCGTCGGTGAGCTCCCAGCGGTGCACCCGGTACCGCCAGCGCGGCATCACCACCAGGTGCGCGGCGGCGAGGATCACAGTGACCGCGAGCAGCTGGGCGTGCCACGGCGGGACCGGCCAGTCGAGGACCCAGGAGATCACCTGCGCCGCGATCAGGACGATCCAGCCGGCCAGTGCGCGGACGAACCAGTAGTGGACGGCTCGCGGTGAGACCAGGCGCGCCGGAGGGCGCAGGGCGGGACTGACGGACTGCGACGTCGACATGCCTCCATCGTCCACGGCCGGGCGCGCGTTGCGATGTGGCAGCCGTCGTGGCCGGTGTCGTGACAGATGTCATGCCCCGTCGGTCGGGCCCCCGCGTGTCCGGTCCCGTCCCGGAGGTGCGCTGCGGCAGGGATCCGTGTGCCCGGATCGTCCAGATCGGGGGAGTTCGAAGCCAGGGCGATGGGGAACAGTCATTCATGGGCGCGAACGTCGGACCCGGGTAGCTTCGCGCCCATCAGGCCTGGCCGGTCAAGAAGCGGCTGGTCAGGCCGCCCCCGGCAGGACCCTGCGCCCCCGACCTCCTCGGTCAACTCGCGCACCTGCGCCTCCTGCTGCGGACCGAATCGGTCGCAGCATCACTCGTCAGATGGGCTGGAGCAATGGACCTGCACGACGTCGACTACGTGCTGTCGACCACCCGCGCGGTACGCAAGCGGCTGGATCTCGATCGGCCCGTCGGGCCAGGGATCATCGCCGATTGCCTGCGGCTCGCCCTGCAGGCGCCGACCGGCGGGAACCGGCAGAACTGGCGGTTCGTTGTCGTCACCGATCCGGAGCTCCGTAGCGAGGTCGCCGCGTACTACCGGCGCGGCGCACTGCCCTACCTACGGTCCGGTCTGGACGCAGCGCGGACCGATCAGCAACGACGTGTGTCGTCCTCCGCGTTGTTCCTGGCCGAGAACATGGACAAGGTGCCGGTGCTGGTGCTCCCGTGCGTGATCGGCCGCCCGGCCGAGGGGGAGAGCCAGGCGGGGTTCTACGGGAACATCCTGCCGGCGGTGTGGAGCTTCGCGCTGGCGCTGCGCTCGCGCGGTCTCGGCTCGGCGTGGACCACCCTGCACCTGACCTACGAACGCGAGGTCGGCGAACTCCTGGGCATTCCGGAGAGGGTCACCCAGGTCGCCCTGCTGCCCGTTGCCCATACCAAGGGACTGGAATTCAAGCCCGCCGATAGGCAGCCGGTCGAGCAGGTCACGTCGTGGAACCGGTACGGGCGCAACGAGTTTCCTGGCTGAGGTGGCCGGTGGGTGGGCGGATGAGTGGCAGTTTCGCTGATTGCCGACGATGACATCGACCCGTTCGGCTCCAGTTGCAGCTGCCGGTAGCGATCCCGCGGTCGGGCCGGAGTACACGCTGCGCGGCCGAACGCGGCCGCTGACGAAACGACGACAAAATCGCGCGCCGCACCGGCGCGCCTCCGTGTCGGGCCGTGACCCTCGACCTACCTTCAATCCCAGCAGCACTTGACATAACTATAACCGTCCGGTTGAGGTTGAGAGTTCGACACGCCGGGCGGGCTGCGAAATGAAGTCGAAGCACCCGAGCACAGCACCGTCCCGCAGTACCCCGACAGAGCAGAAAGGCTCAGGCGAATGACGCCACCGCACAACTACCTCGCCGTGATCAAGGTCGTCGGCATCGGCGGCGGCGGGGTGAACGCCATCAACCGGATGATCGAGGTCGGCCTGCGTGGGGTCGAGTTCATC
>JBBQGJ010000141.1:0-15324 GCA_038322925.1 Mycobacteriales bacterium | reverse complement strand
CGGCCCTCGCCGGGTTGCTGGGCGGGCGGGAAGAACGGGTACAGATAGCGGCCCGCCCGGTCCAGCCCAAGACCGTTGCCCTACAGGGAGAAACCAACGGCCAGACCGCCCGGTCACCCACATTCATGCCGGAAGACCCGGATTTCGCCCATCAACGCGCACTCGTCGGGCGTGCAACGGGAGCGCCGTTGCGATGCTCGCGCGGGCTGACTCCGCGCACTCGCTTGAACGCGGTGCTCAGCGCGAAGGCACTGCCGTAGCCGACCTGGCGGGCAACCGCGCCCACCGTCGCATCGGGTTCACGGAGCAGATCCGCGGCCACCGCCAACCGCCACCCGGCGAGAAAGGACATCGGCGGCTCGCCGACCAATTCGGTGAACCGGCGGGACAGCGCGGCGCGGGAGACACCGGCTGCGGCTGCCAGCGAGGCAACGGTCCATGGTGCCGCAGGATCGTGATGGATCATCCGCAATGCCTTGCCCACCACCGGGTCCCGCTGCGCGAGGTACCAGGCAGGCGCGCGCGCGTCGGGCCCGGCGAACCAGACGCGCAGCACGGCGATCAGCAAGAGATCGAGCAACCTGTCGAGCATCGCCTCCTGCCCGGGTTCGTCCTTGACGATCTCGGCGGCGAGCAGCGGCACCAATGGGCTGTCCCATTCGTCGCCGCGAACCACCAGCAATCCCGGCAGCGCGTCCAACAGTCGGCGGCTGACCTCACCGCGCATCTGATAGGTCCCGGTCAGCATCACCACCGCACCGTCGTGGCTGTTGCCCCATGTCCGGACACCCAGGTCGATCATCGCGGAAGTCGGGTCGCCGTCGAGGATCTCGCACCGCTGACCGGGATGGATGATGACGTGTGGCGCGGTGTCGGGCTTGTCGGCCACGGTGTACGGCTCGGGACCACGCAGCACGGCGACGTCGCCTGCACGGAGTCGCACCCGTTCTCCGTCATCGGCAAGCACCCAGGCCTCGCCCCTGACGATCGCCACCAGGGTCAGCGGCGCCTCGTCCTGGATGCGCAGCGCCCACGGCGGGTCGAGGACGGAACGGAGCAGGAACGCCCCCCGAGCGCGCGGGCCGTCCAACAAGGCTGTAACGGCGTCCATCGGCAGAATGTATCGCACCGTGAGACGCAGGAGTATGTAAATGCGCTTCTGAACCATGGATCGTCTCAGCTACCTGCCGTGTACTGAAGGCATGACCAGTCACCAGCACCCCGACAACCTCACCCTGATCACCGGCGGCACCGGCAAGACCGGCCGCCGGATCGCGGATCGTCTGAGCGCGCGGAAGGCCGATTCGGATCGGCTCACGCGCCGGGTCGCCCGCGTTCGATTGGGATGAACCGGCGAGTTGGGCCGCCGCCCTGGAGGGCGTGCACGCGACGTACCTCTCGTACCACCCGGATCTGGCGGTGACCGGCGCGGCATCCACGGTGGCCGCGTTCGCCGCGGCGGCGGTCGATGCCGGCGTTCGACGGGTGGTGCTGCTGTCCGGCCGCGGCGAACCCGGTGCGCAGCAGGCAGAACGGGCGGTGTTCGACCGTTTGCAGGGCACCGAAACCTTACTGACCATTCTGCGGTGCAGCTGGTTCAACCAGAACTTCAGCGAGAACTACCTCCTGGAACCGATCCTCGATGGCCTGGTCGAGTTGCCGGCCGGGTCGGTGGCCGAGCCGTTCGTCGACGCCGACGACATCGCCGATGTGGCCGTCGCGGCCCTGACGGACGGCCGCCACGCGGGCCAGCTCTATGAACTCACCGGCCCGCGACTGCTCACCTTTGCGGATGCCGTCGCCGAGATCGGCCGTGCCTCCGGCCGGAGCATCCGGTACGTCCCGGTGTCACCGCGCGAGTACTCGGCCGCGCTGACCGCGCAGGGAGTGCCGGCCGCGGTGATCGACCTGTTGGGCTACCTGTTCACCGAGGTACTCGACGGCCGGAACGCCCACGTCACCGACGGCGTTCCGCGCGCACTTGGCCGGGCACCGCGTGACTTCACGGACTACGCCGGTTCGGTGGCCAGCTCGGGCGGGTGGCAGCCGGCCCCGGCGGTGGTTGCTCGATGAGTCCATTGCTGCTCAATCTGACCACCCTGGCGGCGCTGGGCTGCGCGGTGCTCGCGGGCGTGTTCGTCGCGTTCTCCACCCTGGTGATGAGGGCGCTCGGGCGGCTGCCGGCGCCGCAGGGGATGCTGGCCATGCAGGAGATCAACCGCGCGGCGCTGACCCCCGCATTCATGGTGCTGTTCCTGGGCACAACCCTGCTCTGCGGGCTGCTGACGGTGTGGTCGTTCCTGGTGTGGGGCAGCGGCTCTGCCCTGCTCCTGCTGGCCGGCGGGGTCACTTTCCTGGTGGGCGCCTTCGGCTTGACGGCCGGCTATCACGTCCCGCGGAACAACGCACTGGACGCCCTCGACCCGTCCCGGGCCGACGCGGTCTCGCGGTGGACCAGCTACCGACGGGGCTGGACCAGGTGGAACCATGTGCGCGGGTGTGCATCACTGGCGGCGGCCGTACTGTTCACGGTGGCACTTGTCCTGCGGTGAACGCCGAGACTGCCCGGCCGGTCGTGAAAGGACGAATTGATGAGTCCACTGTTGACATCCTGGCTCGCATTGGGCATCTGCGCCGGCCTGATGGCCGCGATCGGCGGCCTGGCCAACATGCCCCCGCCCCCGAGGCCGGTCACCACCACGATCATGTTCCTGATCCTGGGGCTGCTGGTCACCGGCATGTTCACCGTGCTGTCCGGAGCCGGCGGTGGCGGATAGCGCAGGTCGAGCAGGCCAGCGGGGTGAGCAGGATCGAGGAGACCCACAGCCACGGGCACGCAGGGTGAGATCCTGGCCCGGCCCCGCTGATCGGGCCGGGCCTCACTCACCGAACAGATCAGTGGCAGCTCGGTCCGTCTCCGGCCGTCCCGTGCCCGGTGGCGTGCTCCGGTGCACCTTCCACCATGGCCCTGCCGTGCCCCGGTTGCGGCGGAACGTCCAGCGACGGATTGCGGTCGAAGAAGCCGAAGGGCTTGAGCCAGAACGACACCGCGTCCACCGCCATGATCGGCCATTCCTCCGGCCTGGTGATGTGGTGGATGCCGAAGACGTACCAGAGCACGACGTCGGTGGACAGCAGCGGCTCGTCGTCGGCGATCCACCTGGTCAGCCCGTCATCCGTCGCACTCTGCGTGGGATACGTTCCAGCGGGCCATTTCTCGTCGTCGTGGTGCCGGGTCACCCACCGGGTGTGACCCATTACCGGCGCCCGCAGGTACTGCGGTGACGACGGGTCCATCATCACCGGGAACGCCGCACCGGGCACCAACTTGTAGGACACCGGAATGCCAAGCCCGTTGAGCTTCTCCGGGTTGACCACCTTCCAGCCGCGCTGGGTCTCCCAGTTGAAGTCGCGCGCAGATTCGGACTCCGACGCGATCGGCGTGGCCTTGGTGGTCAACGCGAGCCCGTACGGATTGACCGGGCCGACCGGCTCGGCCTGTGAGTCGACCTCGACGACGGTATTGGTCCGGCCGTCGTTGTCCAGGTCGAGCCGGGCGACCAGGAAGTGCTGGTGGTACGGGGCGTAGGTGCGCTGGTCCACCACGGTCCCGGTGCGGGGCGCATCGGTGCCCTCTTCGTACGGGGTGGTGACCATGATCCCGGTCGCCCGCACCTCGCACTCGATGTTGCCGTCCTGGTAGAAGCGCCAGTAGACCAGGTACTCGTAGTTGGCCACGGTGGCGTGGATGGACACCACCATGCGGCGCTGCCGCCGCACCTCGGCCCGACCGTTGACCGAGTCGATGTGCTTCCACAGCACGGCGTTGTCTTCCTCGTGCAGGCAGATGGCGTTCTTGATGTCGAACGGCTCGCCCAGGCTGTCGGTGAGAGTGGCATCCAAATAACGGATCTCGCCAAGACAATCGCAGCCCAGCTCGAGCGAGGTGGTCATGTAACCCAGCCCCCACTCGCCGATGTCGTAGGCGGTGCGCCGGTAGTGGTCGAAGCTGGCGTCCCGGTACGGCACGATCATCTCGGCGAAGGACATCCGGTAGGCGATGTCCCGCTCGGTGCCGTGGTCGTCGTAGCTGACCTGATGGATCACCGGGCCCTCGCGGTAGTTGAAGGCCAGCCGGAAACTCCAGTTCTGCCAACGGATCACGTTCCCGTCGATCTCGAACGACGGGCCGTCCGGCTGGGTGATGTTCAGCGGCTTGATGTCATCGCGCAGGGTCTGGCCGGGCACCAGGTCCGGTTCGTACTCGCCCATCACCGGCGCCGGCGGCACAGCCGGCGCGCGGTCGATGTCCAGCAGCTCCATGGTGTTCATGTCGACGATGAACTTCAGCCCGGACACCGGGTTCGCGTACGGGTTACCGGTCGGGCTGGACCGCACCCAGACGTCCGCCCAGCCGAGCCGGCGATCCCGCCACTGCTCCGGCATCACCGCGTGCCCGTAAGTCCACACGTCGATCAAGACCAGGTCGAGGTTGGTGATACCGCGCTCGGCGAGCGCTTGCACCACCCTCGGTTCCTGCTTGAGCGCCACCTCGCAGTCGTGCCACTCGTCGGGGGTGAAGTTGGGCGTCACCCCGGGAATGTGATCGAACGAGACCACGGTGTCGCCGTCAGCAGCCAGTTCGGCTAGTTCCACTACGGCCTCATACGTCTTGTTGTCCGACCGATCCCACAGCACGCTCAGCGACCTGCGGTCGATCGGATGGCCCTCACGCCAGGCCAGTACCGTCGCCTTGGCGGGTTCGTCCAGCGTGATGGAGGCGAACCGACGCGTCGCCGTCAGCTGTCCGCCGGCCCGTAACGCGGCCGTGGTGCGCCGGAACTCCTCGGCACTCAGGGAATCGAGTGGATGACTGGCCACTGGCATTGCTCCTCATGTACTGATGTGCGGCTGAACGGTGCGGCTGATTGGTGCGACTGAGCGGTGCGACGCCACTCGCTCCCCTGACAGCCGAGAACCAGGATCCGCGTCGACCCGATCGTGACGACCGTAACGTTTGCCGGCCGACCCGGCTGGGAAGCACGCACGGCCCCACCCGAACGGGGATGTTGCGGACGGAGTGTGGGCCGGTGATGATCGACGGGCCAATGGTCCGGACTGTCGGCCTCGGCTGTCCGGGCGACCCGGATCAGCCGCGCCTTACCAGTCACCCCCCAGTCACGCCCCACCGGTCACCCGCACCGGTGGGCGAAAACAATTCAGGAGTGCCGACGGTGCCCACAAAGCTCAACATCTCCCAGCACTACGACGCGCCCGCTGCGCAGGTTTTCGCGCTGTTCGGCGACCACGAATTCATCGAGTCGCGGCTGCACGATGCCGGTGGCCTCGACTCGACCGTGGTCAGCGTGGACGCCACCGACGACGCCGTGAAGATCGTCACCCGGCAGAGCATCCCGTCCTCGGTGTTGCCCTCGATGGTCGCCTCGATGATCCCCGGCGACCCCGCCACCGAGCGGATCGAGGACTGGCATGCCGATGGTGACGGCTACTCTGCGCAGTTCTCGGTCGTCATCAAGGGCGCTCCGGCCTCACTGAAGGGGACCATGACACTGCTCCCGGACGGTGACGGCTCGAAGATCACCGTTGACGGCGAGGCCGTCGTGCCGATCCCGATGTTCGGTTCCAAGATCGAAGCGGTCGTCGTCGAGCAGGTCGGCAAGCTGTTCAGGAACGAGGAAGAATTCACGAAGACCCGCCTCGGGGAGTGATCCGCAGCTGATCCGGACAGCTGCGTCCGTTCGACCGATGCCGTGACACGATGAGGCCGTGACACGATGAGGCACTGTGGGTGACGATCATCGCTTCGTGCTGACGCTGAGCTGTCCCGACCGCACCGGCATCGTCGCGCGCATCACCACGTTCCTCGCCGACATCGGCGGCTGGATCACCGAAGCCGCGTACCACTCCGACGAAGAGTCGGGCCGGTTCTTCACCCGGCAGGAGATCCGCGCGGATTCGGTGGGCTTCGGGATCGACGAGTTGCGCCGCCAGTTCGGTGAGGTGGCCGGCGCGCTCGCCGCGGACCACTGGCAGGTGGCCGACAACGCCGACCGTAAGACCGTCGTGCTGATGGTGTCCAAGGAGGGCCATTGCCTCTACGAGTTGTTGGCGCGGTGGCACTCCGGCGAACTGACCGCGGACATCGGGGTGGTGATCGGCAATCACCCCGACCTCGGTCCGGTGGCGCAGATGTTCGGACTGCCGTTTCGGCTGATTCCGGTGCCGAAGGACGAAGTTGGCAAAGCGGCCGCCTTCGAGCAGATCCGCGCCGAGGTCGAGTCCCACGAACCGGACGCCATCGTGCTGGCCAGGTACATGCAGGTGATCCCGCCCGACCTGTGCGACGCGTGGGCAGGGCGGTTGATCAACATCCACCACGGGTTCCTGCCCTCGTTCCGCGGTGCCCGCCCCTACCACCAGGCCTACGCGCGCGGCGTCAAGATCATCGGCGCCACCTGCCACTACGTCAGCGCCGAACTCGACGCCGGCCCGATCATCGACCAGGACGTGATCCGGGTTGATCACGGCGATTCCCCGTCGGACATGGTGCGGCGTGGCCGGGACATCGAGAAGGCGGTACTGGCCCGCGGACTGACCTATCACCTGCAGAATCGGGTGCTGCGGGACGGTGCGCGGACGATCGTGTTCAGCTGACCGCGCGCACGCCGCGCGAGGCCGGGGAATCACCGACGGGCACCCGGAATTGCCGCTGGGCAGGGAGCGGGTGACGATGGGGTCACGAGCACGAACGACCGACAGACCAGGACGGACACCATGACCGCGGACCCGGGCGAGCTGTACGAGCTGCACCTGGAACAGCCGCAGATCGATGATCTGCGCGAACCGGTGATGATTGTCGCCCTGGACGGGTACATCGATGCCGGCGCCGGCGTGCGGCTGGCCGTCACCCAGCTGCTGGACAGCCTCGAGCACAGCGTGCTGGCCACCTTCGACGTCGACCAGCTGATCGACTACCGGGCCCGCCGGCCGATTTTGACCTACCAGGCCAACGCGTTCACCGACTACCAGGCGCCGGAGTTGGTCATTCACCAGCTGAGCGACTCCGATGGGACACCCTTTCTGCTGCTGTCGGGCCCAGAACCGGACTCCCAGTGGGAACGCTTCGTCGCCGCTGTCGGGCAGGTTGTCGATCGTTTCCGGGTCAGGCTGACGGTGGGTCTGATGGCGATCCCGATGGCCGTCCCGCACACCCGCCCGACGGGCATGTCCAGCCACGCGACCCGAGCCGGGCTGTTGCCCGAGCAGGAGGACTGGCTGGGCACCGTGCAGGTGCCAGGGCACGCGGTCGGCCTGCTGGAGTACCGGTTCGGCCGGGCGGGCCGGGACACCATCGGTTTCGCCGCGCACGTGCCGCACTACATCGCCCGCTCGGAGTACCCGGAGACCGCGCGGACGTTGATTCAGGCCACCGCGGACGCCACCGGCCTGCTGCTGCCCACCACGGGATTGGACGAGGCGGCGGCGACCGTACGCACCCAGCTCGCCGAGCAACTGGCGGAGAGCAACGAGGTGGCGGAGATCGTCAGCGCGTTGGAGCAGCAGTACGACGCGTTCGTCTCGGCCAGCGGACGGGGCTTGCTGGCCCAGTCGGCGCCGCTGCCCACCGCGGACGAGTTGGGCGCCCAGTTCGAGGCGTTCCTGGCGGACCGGGAGCGACCGGGCAGCTGACGCCGGCCGACCCACGGGGCGCCGCACGTTGAGTGTTCAATCTCCGCGTAGGGTGCGGATTTGTGGCGGATGAGAGCCCAGCGCGCCTCGCGCTACCGGACAAACAGCACGGGCCGCTCCGCGCCATCATGTTACGCATCTTCATCGCGGTGATGTGCGTCGTCATCACCACCACCGTTGTCTACCTGGAACGCGCCGACTACCGCGACCTGGACGGCACCATCCAGACCTGGGTCTCCGCGCTGTACTACGCCACCGTGACCCTGTCGACCACCGGCTACGGGGACATCACCCCGGTCACCGAGTCGGCGCGGATCACCAACATCCTGTTGATCACCCCGCTGCGGTTCATCTTCCTGATCGTGCTGGTCGGGACGACCATCGAGGTGCTGACCGAACGCAGCCGGCAGCAATTCCGGACCACCCGGTGGAGGAAGCGCGTGAAGAAGCACACGGTGGTCATCGGGTACGGCATGAAGGGCCGCTCCGCGGTGCGCGCGCTGATCGACCAGGGCTACCCGTCGGAGAACATCGTGGTGGTCGACACCAACGGCGCGAACATCAAGGCCGCCACCGCCGACGGCTGCGTCGGCGTGCTCGGCGACGCCAGGCGGGAGGAGGTCCTCCGGCAGGCCGCGGTGCCCAGCGCGCACCGGGTGATCGTCGCGGCCGACCGGGACGACACCAGCGTGCTGGTGACGCTGACCGCCCGCCGGCTGGCCCCGACCGCGACGATCGCCGCGGCGGCCAGGGAAGAGCAGAACATCGGGGTGCTGCGGCAGGGCGGCGCCGACGTAGTCATCCCCACCGCGGAATCGGCCGGCCGGCTGCTCGGCCTGTCGATCATCGCGCCGAACGCCGGCGAACTCATCGAGGACCTGCTCGAACCGGTTGCCGGGCTGCAGATCTCCGAGCGGGAGGTCCGGCCGGAGGACGTCGGGCTCGCACCCGCCCGGCTGAGCGCGCGCGGCGAGATCGTGCTCACGGTGATCCGCAACGGAGTCTCGCACCGGTTCGACTCCGGTGGGGTCAAGGTCTTCCAGCCCGGCGACAAGATCGTGGTGATCAAGGCGAACCTGGCCAACCCCGACCCGTCAAGCGCGGTCTCCCGGACCGGCCGGCCGCGCGACAAGAACGCCTGAACCCGCCCGGGCGAACGAGGTACGGATCGCCTCGGTTCCAACGCTGTCCACCCATCGCTGTATACACCGATCAGTGTATGGTTTGCCTGTGGAAGCTGTCACGCATGGTGAGGTGCTGGCCAGGTTCGGTGCCGCCCTCTCGGACCCGACGCGATCCCGGGTACTGCTCGCGTTGCGGGACGCCCCGGCGTACCCGGCGGACCTCGCGAATCTGCTGGGGGTGTCCCGGCAAAGCCTGTCCAACCACCTGACCTGCCTGCGGGGTTGCGGCCTGGTGGTCGCGGTCCCGGAGGGCCGCCGGGTCCGGTACGAGCTGGCCGACGACCGGTTGCGGCACGCATTGACCGATCTGCTCGGGGTGGTGCTGGCGGTCGACGAGCAGTACTGTGCCGCGCCGACCCGGGATCGAGTCCCGTCCCGGTGACCCCCGGCGACCCGCTCACCCTCACCGCTGCCGACCCTGCGCGGCGGGCGGTGCTGGCGCGGCGGATCCGTTGGTTCGTGACCGCGACGATCGCCTACAACGTGATCGAGGCGGTCGTCGCGGTCACCGCCGGAACGGTCGCCTCGTCCGCGGCGTTGATCGGGTTCGGTCTGGACTCGCTGGTCGAGGTGACCTCCGCGGCCGCGGTGGCATGGCAGTTCAGCGCCAGGGATCCGGAGACCCGTGAGAAGAGCGCGCTGCGGATCATCGCGTTCTCCTTCTTTGCCCTGGCCGGCTACGTCACCGTCGACGCCGTCCGCGGGTTGTTCGGGGTCGGCGAGGCATCTCCATCCACCGTTGGAATGATCCTTGCAGCAGTCAGCCTGCTGATCATGCCGGTGCTGTCCTATGGGCAACGCCGCACCGGCCGGGAACTCGGCTCGACGTCGGCGGTCGCCGACTCCAAGCAGACCCTGCTGTGCACCTACCTGTCCGGGGTACTGCTGGTCGGGCTCGCGATGAACGCGGCGTTCGGCTGGTCCTGGGCCGACCCTATCGCCGCGCTGGTCATCGCCGCCGTCGCCGTCCGCGAGGGCCGCGAAGCCTGGCACGGCGACACCTGCTGCGCGCCAAGTCTTTCCGCACCTGACGGCACCGCAGGCGACACCGCCGTTGCCGATGTGTGCGCCGACGGCTGCTGCGCCGTCCACATCAGTCCCGGATCGGCGGAGACACCATGACCGACATCCAGCATGCCGGCGACACCGGACCCGAACGGCGTGCCCGCGACGACGCGGGGGTCACCGACGGTCAAGCCCACGCCCACGGAACCGGTGATCACGACGGTCACGGTGGCGGGGACGAGCACGGTGGTGGTCACTCCCATGGCGGTGGGGACGGACATTCGCATCAGGTGAACCCGGACGCCGACAAGCGGTACCTGTCCGGGGCGCTTGCGTTGATCGTGGTGTTCATGGCCGCCGAGGTCGTCGTCGGGATCATCGCGCAATCGCTGGCGTTGATCTCCGACGCTGGGCACATGCTCACCGACGCCGCGTCGATCGTGTTGGCGTTGTGGGCGATCAACCTGGCAGCCCGCCCGGCGCAGGGCCGCTGGACCTACGGGTTCAAACGGGCCGAGATCCTGTCCGCGCAGGCCAATGGGCTGACCCTGCTGCTGCTCGCGGCATGGTTCGTCTACGAGGCCATCCGCCGGTTGTTCGACCCCCCCGAAGTGCAGGGGCTGCTGGTGTTCATTACCGCGATGGTCGGCATCGTGATCAACATCGCCGCGGCGTGGCTGATCAGCAAGGCGAACCGGACCAGCCTGAACGTCGAGGGCGCGTTCCAGCACATCCTCAACGACCTGTACGCGTTCATCGCCACCGCGATCGCCGGCCTTGTCGTGGTGTTCACCGGGTTCACCCGCGCCGACTCCCTCGCGGCGCTGATCGTCGCCGCCCTGATGGCCAAGGCCGGGTACGGGCTGGTCAAGGAATCCGGCCGGATCTTCCTGGAAGGCGCCCCCCAGGGCCTGGACCCCGACGCGATCGGACCCGCAATGGCCGGCCGGCCCGGCGTGGCGGAGGTCCACGACCTGCACATCTGGGATGTCACGTCCGGGATGCCGGCGCTGTCCGCGCACGTCCTGGTCGACCCCACCGGCGACTGCCACCAGGTCCGTCGCGACCTGGAGGCGCTGCTGAACAGCAGCTACCGGATCGATCACACCACCCTGCAGGTCGACCACGCCGACACCGTGACCGCGGCCGGGGAGATCATCGCGGCCGAACCCGATTGTGCGGAGCCGCACGGAGTGCGTCACTACGCCGGCCCATCCGCACCATTGACCGACAACCCGATACCGCATGCGCACTGACCGAAACCCGGCGGAAGAGGCCGCACAGCACCGCGGTCGGCCCGCCCGGCCGCACAGACGTGACGGTGAGCGATCCCGCCAACCGACCGTGGTCAACAACCCCTCGATCCGCACGGAAGTACTCTGCGCAGGCATGATGGACCGGGGGGATTCGCTGACGGAGGAACGCCATGACGATGCCGGACGCCGGTGCCGTTTCAGATTCGGCGTTGGCCGAGGCCGCCCGACGCGTGGCGGACAACCCCGACGTTCGCAAGGCACTGCAGTCGGTTGTCGACCTGGCGATCGAAAGCTGCGGGTGCGAACGGGCCAGCGTGACGCTGGTCCGTGCCGACGGGGTGGTGGAAACCGCTGCGAGCTCCGATTCGCTGGTCGAGAAGGCCGATGAGCTGCAGTATCGGCTTGACGAGGGACCCTGCCTGCGCGCCGCGGAACAGGGCGGCGCGTACCTGATCCTCGACACCGCGACCGACCCCCGCTGGCCCCGCTGGGGGCCGGCCGTTGCCGAACTCGGGCTTGAGAGCGTGCTCAGCCTGAACCTCTTCACCGACCACCGGGTGCTCGGCGCCCTCAATCTCTACTACCCGTCCCGCGACGAGTTCGCCGAGGACGAGGTCGAGGTCGCCAAGGTGGTCGCCGCGCACGCCTCGGTGGCGCTGGCCCGGCTGCGGGCCGAACAGGACCTCTGGCGGGCGATCGACTCCCGCCATCTCATCGGCCAGGCGCAGGGCATTCTCACGGAGCGATTCGGGCTGCCCCCCGAGAAGGCATTCGCGGTGCTCCGCCGGTATTCGCAGCAGCACAACATCAAGCTGCACGACATCGCAAGCACCCTGGTCAATACCGGCGCGCTCCCCGGCGAACACCGCGACCCTGGCTTCGAGCTCGACGGGGAGGCGGTCACTTCCGATGGCGCGGTCCGACCCAGCAGTGGCCAGACCAGCCCGACGGTCCAGGCGCCTGCCGGCGGCGCCAAGAAGTGAGCAGGTGAGGCGCCCCGGCTCCCCGGACACACCGGGGCGGCGAGGCGCGCTGGCGTCCCGGGCGGTGCTTCAGACCTCCCAGTTGTCCCGTAGTTTCGTCGCGATGGTGCGGAGCCAGCGGGATACCTGCATCTGGCTGACGCCGATCTCCGCGCCGATCCGGGACTGCGACCAGCCGTTGCCGAACCGCATCTCGATCACCTGACGTTCGCGATCGGTCAGCGTTGCCAACAGCCGCTGTACGGCGATCCGGTCCTCGATCCGATCGAGTTCGGCGTCGCCTTCACCGCATCCCTGCGCCATCGCCCAACCGGCACCGTGCTCCTCGTCGAGCGAAGGCGGCCGGCAGACCAGGGTGGCTGCGCGCGCCTCCGACACCTCTGCGGCGCTGACTCCGGTGAGTTCGGCCAGTTCCGTGTCGGTCGGCCGCGCACCATGCCGCTGCCAATGCGTCTGCTCGGCGTCGTTGATGGCCGCGCGCAGTTCCTGGATCCGACGCGGCGGGCGGACCAGCCAGGAATGGTCCCGGAAATAGCGCTTGATCTCGCCGACGATGGTCGGCACCGCGAATTGCAGGAAGTCCTCACTGCGGCCCGGCAGCCAGCGCCGCACCGCCTTGACCAGCCCGAGGAACGCCAATTGGTCGAGATCCGCCCGCTCGATGCCGCGGCCCGCGTAACGGCCCGCGATCGACCGCGCGACCGGCAGATACTCCATGATCACCGACTTGCGGCGGCGCTGCTGCTCGACGGGATCGTCACAGGTGGTGATGTCGTCGAGCATCTCGCGCATCCGGATGGCACGGTCACGCGGGGGTGCGGCGGAGATGGTGGGTGCGGGGGGTTGCGGACGGGCGAGCTGCAGGGTCGAGCCGTCGAACAGGTCGTCTGGAGGCACAGGATTCTCCCGGGCAATCAAGGATTTTCCTGGCGCCTTGTCTGGACCAGATCTCCATAACACCACGTTGCGGAGCCGGTTTCAACCCGCCCGCGGCCCGAATCTTCACGGGATCCCCGAGCGGGGTGCCGCGCGTTGACAGCCAGACCGGACAAATACGCATAAGGGGGAATGAGCTGCGGCGTCGGACCTATTCAGGGCATGATCGACAGACCGTAGCCAGACAACCACAACCCGTCACCAGACCAACACCCGGAGCCATCCATGCCAGATTCCCGAGTGCTGATCTTGATGCGCCATGCCGAAGCGGCCCACCCCGGTGGCTTCCGCGACCACGACCGGCCACTCACCACCCACGGCTCGCGGGACGCCGTGGCGGCCGGCCAGTGGATCCGTGCGCAGGTGAGCCCCGTGGACGCCGTGCTCTGTTCGACCGCCACCCGGACCCGCCAGACGCTCGAGGCCAGCGGGATCACCGCGCCGGTCGAGTATGTGGACGGGCTGTACGGCGGCGGGATCGACGACATCATCGAGGTGATCGCCCGCACGCCGGGTGACGCCCGCACGCTGCTGGTGATCGGACATGCGCCGGGCATTCCAGCCACCGCCTACGAACTGGCGACCACGGCCGAGCTGTCCTCGAGCCACTCCGGCTCGAACGGTACCGCGACCGGCCAGGACGCCCGGACCGGCAGCGAGTTCGCATCCGGCGGCGCGGAACCCGCTGCCCTGCAGCGTCTCCGGCACTTCTCGGCCTGCGCGTTCGCGGTGCTCAGCTCCGACGGCGGCTGGACCGAGATCGCTGATCGCGGCGCAAGTCTGACCGATGTCCACCACCCCGGGGACTGAAAACCGTTGCCGGAGGCTACCTCCCGGCTTCTTGTTCGGCGTGGCCACCGCCGCGTATCAGATCGAAGGAGCGCAGTCGCTGGGTGGGCGGACGCCGTCCATCTGGGGACGTGTTCTCTCAGATCCCCGGCAGGATCGCCGACGGCACGTCCGGACAGATCGCCGCCGACCACCTGCATCGCTGGCCGGAGGATGTGGCCCTGCTGGCCGACCTCGGCGTTGGTGCCTACCGGCTCTCGCTGTCATGGCCATGCGTGCAACCGCACGGCTCGGGCCCGGCGTCGCCGGACGGTATCGGGTTCCACGACCGCCTCCTGGACGCGTTGCTGGCCGCGGGCATCGAGCCGTTCGTCTCGCTCTACCACTGGGATCTGCCGCTGGAACTGATCGAACACGGCGGTTGGTTGATCCGCGAGACCGCAGGCTGCTTCGCCGACTACGCCGAATTGGCTGCGTCCTCGCTGGGCGACCGGGTGACGGCATGGACAACGGTGGACGAACCGTTGCTGCACATGGCCTATGGCCACGCGGTGGGCATCGATGCCCCTGGTCTCACGCTGCTCGGCGGCACTTTCCAGGCCACCCATCACAAAATACTGGCGCACGGCCGGGCTGTGCAGGTGCTGCGATCAGCGACCGGCGGACGGATCGGCATCGTCAATCACCACACCACCGTCGATGCGGCCTCCCGCAGCAGGTCCGACATCGCCGCGGCAGCCTGTTACCACGCGTACCACAATCGGCAATTCACCGAACCGCTGCTGCGCGGTAGCTATCCGGACGAGATTCTGCGGATGCCAGGCGTGGCGGACGATGTGATTTGCGACGGCGATCTGGAGGTGATTTCCGCACCGCTGGATTTCTACGGTGTCACTTTCCATCACCCCACGATGGTCGCCGCGGCGCACGGGAATTCGTCCGTCATGGTTGACGCGGCGGCCCTGCCGGTGTCACCAGATCCGGGCCCGCCACCGGCCGCCGGCCCGATCCCCCGGGTGTTCGAGCGGCCGGTTGATCTGCTGCCCGCGGGTACCGTGACCGGTCATGGACCGCATCGTGGCGGACGGTGACGCCTTTGCGCGGACGGGCCACCTGCTGCCCCCGGGTTTTCGAGGGCTAACCCGAACTGATCGATCACATCCTGATCGATCACATCCCGATCAGGGAAGAGAATGCTGGTTGCCGGCGGGGTCGCCGGCGGCGGGTACGGCTGTGCTGGCCTGGATGAGGGCGCCCTCTTGTCAGCCGGTTCGCGAAGTCGGCCCGAGGCGCGGTTGCGGTCTTTCGACCGGTCCGTTTCTAATAGATAACCCTTGAGTTCGCTGTAGGGGACGTGGCGCTCTGGATGCGTTCCGGGGTTGTGACCTGCTGGTCCTTCTGTGCGCGGTGTGTCGAAGCGCTCCGTGAAGCAACTTCACCTAGCCTGAATATTGTTCATCG
>JBBQGJ010000140.1:0-15333 GCA_038322925.1 Mycobacteriales bacterium | reverse complement strand
CGACGGCAGCACGAAGGCGGCGACCGTCACGCCGACGATGACATTACCGACCAGCAGCGCGGCCGCCGAGCCGCTCACCACCCAGAGATAGACCGGGATGCCGGCAACGACCAGGACGGAACAGCCGCCGATCAGGACGGGGCGGCGGCCGATCCGATCGGACAGCCGACCGAAGAACGGCGCGGCGATCGCCGTCGACAGCAGTCCAACCATCGCACAGGCCAGCGCCACGGCCAGCGACGCGCGGCCCGTGGTGGTCACATAGCTCGGCACGAACACGAACCAGATATTGAACGTGGCGCTGTAGGCCGCGGCCAGCAGAAAACAGCGTCGGATCGTCGACAGGTTCTCGCGGAGCACGACGGTGGGGCGCACCCGCGGGCGCGACGGTGCGCCGGAGAGGGCCTGGGAGTTTCCGCGCGGAACGGAATGGGCAGGCACATCACGGCGGCGGTCGTGATGGAAGTCGGGCGTCTCGGCCGCCCTCGTGCGGAGGTACAGACCCACCAGCCCCAACGGAAGGGCCAGCAGGAACGGCACCCGCCACGCCCATGAGTGCAGTGTCGCCGTGTCCACCAGCGCGGCCACGGCTGCGGTGGTCCCGAGACCGATGGCGAGACCGGCAGCCACCGTGCTCAGGTACCAGCCGCCGAGCCTGCCTCGACGCCTGGCCGGGCTGAACTCGATGAGATACGCGACCGAGACACCGAGTTCGCCGCCCACCGAGAACGCCTGCACAGCGCGTAGCGCGAGCAGGCACAACGGGGCCAGCACTCCGATTGCAGTCCAGGGCGGCAGCAGGCCGATCGCGACCGTCGCCGCTGCCATCATCAGGATCATCGTGGCCAGCGTTTGCCGCCGTCCCAGCCTGTCGGCTCTGGCACCGGCCGCCAGCGAGCCGAGTGGCCGCAGCAGGCAGGACGTCGCGAACACGGCGAAGATCGTGGTGATGCCGGCCCAGCCGCCCGGGGCAAGCACCGCGGCCAGCACGGTCGCCGAGCCACTGTAGATCGCGTAGTCGTACCACTCGACGACGTTGCCGGCGCAGGCCGCGAGCAGGGCGCGGCGATCGCCGATCACGGGTGATTGCGAGACAGGCAGCGGCGCCTGCGGAGGCTTGGTGTCCATCGGGCTCCATCAGGAACGGCCCAGATCCATCGGTCGTCCGCTGGGCCGGCCCTGCAGTCGTCAGCCCGCCGTCACGCACCGAATTGCCTGGACCTCGCGGTCATCTCCGGCGATCTTAGCCAGCAACGCCAGCAGCACCGACTCGTCGGAGTCCCGCAGGAACAGGACGGTCTCGCTGGGCCGGTCGTCGATCTCCAGATCGGCCAGCATGGACCGCAGGTGCGGGCCCAACGCGCCGAGGACGACGAACTCGAAAACGTCAGCGCCCATCGGTCTCATCCGCCTTCGCGCCGCCGCAGCTCGTCCGGCGCCGGAACCCGCCGGACCTCCAGCAGTTCCAGCCCCAGGCTGTGCAACCGGGTCAGGATGCCGTGCAGCGCGGCCTGATCGGGGACGCATCCCCGCAACACGGTCTCCGCGGGTTCGATGGTCGCGCGCAGGTTCTCGACCTCCTCGAGCTCCTCCGGGGGGACATGCCCCCGGACGCGAATCTCGTACGACCGCGCTGCCACCTGTGTGCCCTCCATCCAGCCCGAGGGGTTCAGCTTCGCCGCCCGGCCGGGCGCCGCACATCACCCCGATCGGATATACATCCCGTCAGCTATCGACTACCCCGCGGCGCGGTCGGCCATTCTGCCTTCGCCGGCATTTGTCAGGCTTTACAGTTGGTGCCGGGACCGACAGCGGTCCCGGCGGGATCAGCGAGTCGGAGGTCAGGTGGGCAGCCCAACCGGCGGCCACTCGGGGTCGGGGCTGCTCGGCACGAAGGTGGTGCCGCCGACGATTCCCCGCGGCTACCTGCGACGCCGTCGACTGGAGAAACTGCTCGACGACGGCGTGAGCGGACCGCTGACGCTGGTCAGCGCGGGGCCGGGGTGGGGCAAGACACTCGTGGTGGCGTCCTGGATCCGCGAGCAGCAATCGGCGCATCAGCAGGCCGGGCACGAACCCGAAGCAGGACCGGGCCACGCGGCTGGTCAGTTTGCGGGCGTGGCCTGGCTCACCCTGGACATCGACGACAACGAACTCCGCATCTTCTGGACGGGCGTGTTGACGGCGCTGCGCCAGGCCGGAGCACTTCCGCGGGACAGCGAGCTCGCCACCCTGGCCCTCGCACCCGGGGTGACGGCCAAGGGTCTGCAGCGGTTGCGGGACGGCCTGGCAGGACTCCGGCCGGGCACGGTGCTGGTTCTCGACGATCTGCACTTCGTGCAGAACCCGGAAGTGCTGGAGTCGATCGCGGTGTTGCTGCGTCACGAATTGCCGCTGCATCTGGTGCTGATCAGCCGGACCGACCCGGTGCTGCCGCTGCATCGGCTACGGGTGAACGGAGGCCTGCAGGAGATCCGTGCGCTGGACCTGGCGTTCGACGAGGACGAGGCCACCGGGCTGTTCCGAATGACCGGGCAGCAGGTCAAGGCGGAAGATGTGGCACGCCTGGTCGAGCGCACCGAGGGCTGGGCCGCGGGGCTACGGCTGGCGGGGATGTTCCTGTCACGCCACGACTCACCGGGACGGGTCGACGAGTTCGCCGGCGACGACCGCGCGGTGGCCGAGTACCTGCTCGGCGAGGTCTTCGGCAGTCAACCGGCCGAAATGCGCACCTTCCTGCTCCGCACCAGCGTCACCGATCGCATCTGCGGCGACTTGGCCGACGCGCTGACCGACGACTCCATCGACGCCAGCGAGAACTCGCCCCGAGTCGCGGCCGGCAGTCCGGCCGCCGATCGCGGGCCCGGGCAGCGCCGGCTGGAGGCGCTGGAGCAGGCGAACACCTTCATCACCTCGGTCGGGCCGCGCCGGCAGTGGTACCGCTACCACCCGCTGCTGCGAGAGGCACTCGAGCATGAGCTCTTGGTGGAGAATCCGGTGCTGCACCGTACGCTGCACCGTCGGGCGGCGGTCTGGCTGACCGGGCACGGCGCCCCAGTGGCAGGCCTCCGGCATGCGGCCGCCGCGCAGGACTGGGTGCTGCTGGGCGAACTGTTCGTCACCACAGCTGGACCCCGCATTATGTCTGCGGAGCGACGCGCGATCAACGAGACGTTGGCGTTGATCCCCGAGTCGGAGTTGACAGCGACTGCGGCTCTTCAGGCCTGTGCGGCCGCACGGCTGGAGTATGCCGGCCGCTTCCTGGACATCGCTCCCGTCCTCGGCCGCGCTCGCCGGATGCTCGCGCAGCAGAGCGCACCGTCGGCAGCCGAGACCGCACTCATCGACCTGTGGGGTGCCGCGGTCGGACGGGCGGCCGGCGACATGCCGGTCGTGCTCGACGCGTGCGCCTCGACGCTCGCCGTGCTCGACACCATGGAATCGACCTTTCCGGCCGCGGAGGACTACGGCGCGATCGCAGCCATCAACCGGGGTGTGGCGCAGGTGTGGACTGGCGACCTCGCCGGAGCGCTCGCGGACCTGGGTCCGGCGATCGCCCGGTGCCTGCGGACCGACCTGGACGCCCCCCGGTTGAACGGGCTGGGCTACCTGGGCCTTGCCACCGTACTGCTGGGCCGCCCGGCCGAAGCGTCAGTGGTCGCCGAAGAAGCGCGCGCGCTGGCCGAGGAACGGGCGTGGACGTCGCTGGCCCAGTCGGCGGCCGGAGATCTGGCCGGGGCGCTGGTGCTGCTGATCCGAGGCAGGCCTGCGGACGCGGAACGGTTGCTGGTGCAGGCTTCCGCCGCCACCAACGAACTTCTGGTGCAGGTGGCCATCCGGATCGCACACAGCCTGCTGAACGTTTCCCAGGACCGCCCGCATGCCGCGGTCAGATACGCCCGCTCCGCCCGCGACATGATCGCGGGCCGGACCGTCCCCGACTTCGTCGCGGAATGGCTGGCACTAGCCGAGGCCAAGGCGGCGTTGGCAGCCGGTGATCCGAAGGCGACCCTGTCCGTGCTGAGCCGAGCGGGCACGGATGGATCGCCACCCCGCTGGTTTGCGGTGCAGTACGCGGTCTGCTCGGCGCGGGCGTGGCTGGCCCTGTCCGACCTGCCGCGGGCGGAACTGGCCTTGACGACGACCGGCGCCGCCGTCGAGGATCCGACCAATCCCGTTGCCGCTGTTGAAGTGTGGGTCGCCAGAGCCGTTCTGGCCGAACGATTGCGTGACGAGGGCAGCGCCGTGGATGCGATCGGCCGCGCCGTACGGATCGCCGCGCCGGACGGCATCGCCCGCCCCTTCCTGTTCTTCGACCGGGAGAGGGTCCCGCGAGTGCTGGGCCGGCTGTCCGGGCTCGACGCCACCGAGGCGGGGTTCGTCGCGCAGCTCAGATCAGCGGGTCTGGGACCGGCGACGGGCTCGGCCGATGCGACGTCGGCGTGGACCCTGAAGGAGTCAACCCGGCAGGACTCAACCCGGCAGGAGTCAACCCTGCTCGTCGAACCACTCACCGAGCGGGAACTGGCTGTACTGCAACTCCTTCCGAGCATGCAGAGCAATCTGGAGATCGCCGAGGAGATGTTCGTCTCGGTCAACACCGTCAAGGTGCATCTGAAGACCCTGTACCGCAAGCTCGACGTACCCAACCGGCGCAGCGCGGTGCGCCGCAGTCGGACCTTGGGGCTGCTCCCGTAGCAGCTGCCCGATCGTCACGCCCGATCGTCACGCCCGATCGTCACGCAGTGCGCGCCGGCACCGAGTTCGGTGGCAGGTACCCCAGCGCGCATGCCCGCTCCACGGCTTCGTGACGCGAGGCGGCACCCAGCTTGCGGTAGGTCGACAGGGCCTGGGTCTTGACGGTGTGCCGGGAAACGAACAACATCGCGCCCATCTCCGGGAACGACAGGTGGGTGGGTAGCAGCCGCAGGATGCGCAATTCGGCGACGGTGAACGGGCTGAGCCCGTAGGTGGAGCCCGCCGGCAGGTGCGCGAGTGTGTGCTCTGCCTGTTCCAGACCGGACGAGAGCAACAGAGGCAGGCGTCGGTCGCCGGCCAGCTGGCGCGCCTGACAGGTCAGCCGCCGCGCCGCGGCCGCGTCACCGAGCATCAGGCTGGTGTTGGCCTGCAGTATGCGGGCCTGGATCTGGATCCACGGCGCAAGCCCGGCGACGGCGCCGGTCAACCGGTGTGCCTGGTCCAGCGCGTACGCAGCTTCCGCGGACTCGCCCCGCCGTGCCCGCACCAGGGCCACCATGCTGACGGCGTACGCCGAGGTCGGCAACTCCTGCAGCTGGTGGGTGGTCATCAGCCCGTGCGCGCGCATCACCAGTTCTTCCGACTCGCGCCACAGACCTCGGTCAAAGGCCAACGCGCCGAGCGCGACCAGACAATCGACCCGGGCCGCGTGATCGCCGAGAGCGGCCGCCAACTCCTCGGACTCCCTGAGCCGGGAAAGCGCCGGGCCGCTCTGCCCGGACAGCGCCAGCGCGATGCCGGACAACGCACCGGCCGCGGGCAGCCAGGGGCTACCCGCCGGGAGCGCCTCGAAGGCGTCTGTGCACGACTGCAATCCCTCCGCGATCCCGCTCGTTCCCCGCCACGCGGCCAGCAGCATCACCGCTCCGCGGTGGTCCGAACCGTTCGCAGCACCGAGTGGGGCCCCGGGAAGTTGGACACCGGGAAGTTGGACACCGGCGAGTTGAGAACCGGCGCCGTTGGGCGCGACGGTCTCCTCCGCGGCCCGCGCCAACGCGTGCCAGCGGGCCATCGACTCCAGATCGCCGGTGACCAGCGACAGCCACGCGGCGGCCACCACCAGCTCAGGCGACTGGCGGATCTGCGCGTCGGTCAGCCCGGCGAACCAGCGCCGGACCCGGTCGGGTCCGCCGTCGGCCAGCGCGCCGTGCAGGTGCGCCCAGACCAGTTCACCGAGGCCGTTCATGTCGCCGGCCAGCCGGGCATGTCCGATCGCCGGATCGACCTCG
Source organism: Mycobacteriales bacterium (assembly GCA_038322925.1). GTDB lineage: Bacteria > Actinomycetota > Actinomycetes > Mycobacteriales > Nakamurellaceae > Nakamurella. The sequence goes on along the minus strand of JBBQGJ010000140.1, from coordinate 9,346 downwards.
TTACGCTCCGCGAACCACCGGCGTGCGCGGCTGTGCAGCACCGTGACCATGGCCGACTCCCGGCGATCCAACTCCGCGAGCAGCGCCTGGCGCAACAACGGGTGGTAGCGGAACCGCTGATCCTCGTTGTCCATCGGGATGATCGGCAGCGCACCCCCGTGCAGATCGCGCAGCAGCACCCCGGAGCCGATGGTGTCGCACACCGAGTCGCACAGCGGGCCGGACAGTTCGGTCAGAATCGACGTGCGGGTGAGGAACCTCAGGGTGGACTCATCGATGCCGGACAACACCTCGGTCTGCAGGTATTCGGTCACCCTCCGATCCCGGACGGCAAGCTGCGGGCGGCCCCGGTCGGAGATTCCTCCTGCGGCCGTGGCGGCGAGCGACAACACCGCGGGCCAGCCTTCGCAGGCCTCCACCAGCGCCTGCGCGACTTTCGGCGACGCCGGGTTCCAGCCGGCCGCAGCCAGCCCTGCCAGGGCCTCGTCGGCATCGAAAGCCAGCTCCGGGGCCGTGATCTCGAGGACCCGATGGTCGGCGCGCAATCTGCTCAGGGACTTCGGCGCGGCGCCCCGGGTGGAGATCACCACCTGCGAGCCGACCGGAACGCCGATCATCATGCCGTCGACCAGCCGCCGGGCCGCGGGATCTGTGATGAGCTGCGCGTCGTCCACCACCAGCACGAACGGTTCTGGAACGGACGCCAGCATGTCCTTCACCGAACCGGCGTCCTGCCCGGGATCCGGCACGGAATTCGGCACGGAATTCGGCACAGGATTCGGCACAGGATTCGGCACAGGATTCGGCCCGGGATCGAGTCCCGGATTTGTCGACGAGGTCGCGCCCATCGACCGGCGTCGCAACGACGCAATGGCCTCGTCGATCTCCCGGCGCAACTGCTCGGCATCGTTGCGCTCTTCGTCGACCGTCAACCAAGCGAACGGGCGCGGGTCGGCGGTAGCCCATTGCGCCAGCACGGTGGTCTTGCCGTACCCGGCGGGCGCGTTCAGCAGCACGACAGGGAAGATCCCTGAGCCCGTCAATTGACCGACCAACGCCGACCGCCGGACCATTCCGTCCCTCGCGGCGGGCGGTGCGAAACGCGACGGGGCCGGCCGGGGGTCCAGGGCGGCTACCCGGCAGACCACCGGCTCCGTTTCATCCCCGGGCGGCAGCGCTGCGGCCACGGCCGCGGCGGCCTGAGCCGACGCGACCGGTGGTGAAGTTCGGACCGCCCTGGTGACCCGGGCGGCCCGGGTCGTACGGGGGGCACCGAGAACCGGCATGATGCTGTCCTTTCGCCGACGACGTCGACCCGGACGATGCCATCACGCGGGGACCGCCGCCTCACCCGCGGCGGGTAGTCCGCTGCGGGTGAGGTGCGGTCGGCAGACAGTGAGCACGGACGGTGCCCGGGGCCGGCGCCCGGCCCGCCCGTCAGATCCCGGTGGTCGCCGCCAGCCGACCGGAGGCGATGGCCGCGGTGAACTCCTGGTAGTCCTTCTCATTCTGGTCGGCGTACCGCTCGGAGAAGTCGGTGATGGCCAGGTCGAAGCCGTCGTCCGGGCCCAGGTACTCGGCCAACGCCACCGAGTCACCGGTGCGGGCGTGCGCGCGGGCCAGCGTCCAGCCGCACAGCGTTCCGTAGAAGCCGAGCACGAACGCCGACATCCCCTCGACGACCGCGGACGCCTTCATGTCGCGCAGTTGCCGCCAGTAGTAATAGCGGTCCTCCTGGACGCCCTTCGTCCAGCCGAGATAGATGTCGCTGGCCGCCTGCATCGCCCGCTGGCCCTGGACGACACGCTCCCCCGGGTTCTGATAGCGGCTCTTCGGCAGGTGATCCTCGAGCACCGACCGGGTGGCCTCCTTCACCTGAAGGAACAACGGGTCCTGCTCGTCACGGCCCTGAAGCAGGGCGATGAACCCGCGGGTTCCGACGCTGCCGACCCCTACCACCTTGCGGGCGACGTCGATGATCTCGAACCGTTCGAGCAGGTGCCGGCGGTCGTCCTGCAGCGTCGACCGGTACTCCCGGAACTGCTCGCGGATGACGTGCTCGATCTCGTCGGCCGACATGTTGTTCGCCTCACCGATCTCGCGGAGCGGCACCACGACGGGCGGCTGGCTCTTGATCCGGTAATGTCCGTCGATCACCTCTCCGAGTTTCGACAGGGCCTGCAGGCTGTCCCGGGTATGCGCCTTCTGCAGGGCCTTCTCCGCCCGCTGCGCGGCCTTGACCGCGGCCGCGTCCTCGGCCGAGATCCCCTTGCCGGACTTGGCTTTCGCGTCCTTGGCTCCCTTGACACCCTTCGACGGCTTGCCCTTGGCCGCCTTGGCGCCGTCGCCGAGCGCGGTGATCTTGCCGAGGTCGACCCGCAGGTCGTCCTCGGACATGTGCGTGTACCAGAGCTCCATGGTGCGCATCTCGGCGAACTGGGCCATCGCCTGGCGGTACGACCGGACGGAGGACAGGGTGGCTTCCCTGGCCTCCGCCGGCGTCAGCCCGTTGTTCCTGGCGGCGATGGTGAAGCTCGCGGCCATCCGCTTGACGTCCCATTCGAACGGCCCTGGCAGGGTTTCGTCGAAGTCGTTGAGGTCGAACATCAGCTTGCGCTCGGGTGAGGCGAAGGCGCCGAAATTGGACAGGTGCGCGTCACCACAGAGCTGCGCCTCCAACCCCGCGTTGGGCGTGCCGGCCAGGTCGTGGGCCATGATCTTCGCGGCGCCGCGATAGAACGTGAAGGGCGACACCGCCATCCGGCCGTGCCGGACGGGCACCAGGTCCTGCTCCCTGGTGACGTTCTGTGCCTCCAGCAGTGCGACCGGATCCCCTCGGTCCGCCGCCGGCACCCAGCCGGTGTGGTTCGACGGTGGTGTCGCGATCCGGGCGTCGGCACCCTTCGCGCGACGGTCGGCAACGCTGGGGTGGGCGACTGTCTTCGCGGCCATCGTGCAGCTCCTGTTCCGGTGATATGACCGCATCGACTCTGGTGGACGTCGGCGGCCTGTAGAGCATCAGACCCGTCCGGGCACCGCCCGGCATCGCCCCATCGGGACGAACCACCTACGGTTCATCCACCGGGGTTGATGTGCGGACCTGCGGCGCCCGGTGGGATCGGTGGGCGGGTGATCGCTTGGGTGTTTGCACTGCGTCCGCCCGACCCGCGCCCGCCACCACCGGAGGACCACCATGACCCAGGCCGCAACGGTCAACCCCTTCGCGGTGCTGCGGACCCGGCAGTACGTGGTGCTGCTGGTGTTCGCGGCGATCCTCGGCGTGCCGATCGCCCTGGTGGCGGCCGGTTTCCTCTGGCTGGTCAACTCGATCCAGGCCTGGGTCTACACCGACCTGCCGTCCGGGCTGGGCTTCGCCGAGCCGCCCGTCTGGTGGCCGATCCCGCCGCTGGTTATCGCCGGACTGCTCGTCGGGGTGATCATCAAGCACTTCCCGGGCGCCGGCGGTCACTCCCCCGCCGACGGCTTCCACGCCGGCGGTGTCGCAACCGGATCCGAGCTGCCCGGGATTCTGCTGGCCGCGCTGGCGTCGCTCGGTCTCGGTGCGGTGATCGGTCCCGAGGCGCCGCTGATCGCGCTCGGCGGCGGGGTCGCCGTGCTGGTCGTCCGGTTGGTGAAGAAGGACGCGCCGCAGCAGGCGATCATGGTGATCGGCGCGGCCGGCAGCTTCGCCGCGATCAGCGCCTTGCTGGGTTCCCCGCTGCTGGGCGCGTTCCTGCTGATGGAGGCGATCGGCGTGTCCGGCGCCATCGGCACCGTGGTGCTGATGCCCGGCTTGTTGGCTTCCGGTATCGGCGCGCTGGTGTTCATCGGCGTCGACTCGCTGACCGGGCTCGGTTCGGTGTCGCTGGCGATTCCCGGTCTCCCCGAATTCGACGCGCCGGACGGCGTGGACTTCCTGTGGGCCATCGTCATCGGGATCGCCGCCGCGGTCATCGGAACCGGAATCCGCCGGCTGGGACTGCTGATCCGGCCGCTGCTGCAGCGCAACCTGGTGCTGCTCACCCCGGTGGCCGGGATCGTCATCGCGGGCCTGGCCATCCTGTATTCGCAGAGCACCGGTCACCCCACGGCTGACGTGCTGTTCTCCGGCGAGAACGACCTGCCCGTGCTGATCACCAACCACGCCGACTACGCCTGGGGCGCGCTGGTGCTGCTGTTGGTCTGCAAGGGGCTCGGGTACGGCATCTCGCTGGCAGGTTTTCGCGGCGGCCCGGTGTTCCCGTCGATGTTCCTGGGTGCCACCATCGGCATCCTGCTGTCCACCGTCGCGGGCGTTGCGCTGGTGCCCGCCGTCGCGATGGGCATCGGGGCGATGTGCGCCTGCATGCTGCGGCTGCCGCTCACCTCCGTGCTGCTGGCCACCCTGCTGCTCGGTTCCGACGGGCTGGCCACCATGCCGGTCGTCATCGTCGCGGTGGTGGTGAGCTACATGCTGTCCATCTGGCTGGCCCCGCCGCCGGACCCGACGGCGACCGCGGTTCCGGTTCCGCCGGGAACTGCTTCAACGGGCGCGCCGAGCACGGGTCCGGCCGGCGCCGGCCCTCAGGTGGCGTCGCCGAAGTCCTGAGCGGGTGGCCGGGGTGGCGTTTCGGACAGTGGCAACGGGTCGGGCACCGGCCCGGCCGCGGCCACCGGTTGCACCCCGCCCGTCGCGCCGACGGCGTCCGGCAGCGCGGAGGCCTCGTCGTCGGACAGTTCGCTCAGCCCGGCGGCCGCCAGCCGCTTGGCCTTGCGCTTGTCGTGAATCCGGGTGACCTGGACGGACACCTCGTAGAGCAGGCAGAGCGCCACCGCCAGGGCGCCCATGGTGATCGGGTCGTTGCCCGGCACCACCAGCCCGGCGAAGACGACCATCCCGAAGATCGAGTAGCGGCGCCACTTCGCCAGCTTGGCACCGGACACCATGCCGATCTGATTGAGCATGATCAGCAGCAGCGGCAGCTCGAACGACACCCCGAAGATGATCAACATGGCGATCAGGAACGAGAAGTAGCTGTCCGGCGACAGCGCGGCGATGGTGGCGTCGCCGCCGAAACCGAGCAGGACGGTCAAACCCTCCCGGATGACGACGTAGGCGAGCACGCCGCCCAGCGCGAACAGCACCCCGCCGCAGCTGACGAAGATGATCGCGTACTTGCGCTCCTTCGAGTACAGCGCCGGGGTGACGAACGCCCACAGCTGGTGCAGCCACACCGGGCTGGCCAGCACCACTGCCGCGATCAGCGCGGACTTCAGTTGCAGTTCCAGCGCCGAGAACGGCCCGGTGGCCAGCAGTTTGCAGCCGTCGCCGCTGCCGAGCTGCACCCGCTCGGTCGGCGGCACCGCGCAGTACGGGCCGGTCAGGATCTCCGAGAGGCTGGGCAGCCCGATCACCGGGATGCCGTGGCCGAACCAGATGAAGCCGACGACGGTGCCGAGGAAGATTCCGAGCACCGCGAAGAACAACCGCCGACGGAGCTCGAAGAGGTGCTCCATCAGCGACATCGTGCCGTCCGGCGACTTCTCCTCCTTCTTGCGGCGCAGCCGGGGGATCCGCAGTGGCACGGCGTCACTCCTTGGCTGGTCCTGGGACGGTGTGTCCTTCTGGGTCTGTTTCCGTGGTTCGTGACTGCTCGACCCGCTGACTGCCCGGGGGGCGGGTCTGTCCGGGGGGCGGGTGACGATTGCCGGTGATTGGTGATGTCGATGGTGGCCGACCGGCGCCGGGCGGCACCACCTTCGTCACGATCCTACGCAGCGCGGCGGTCCCGGGCGCCGGTTCGATGCAGCCTGCGGGTCAGCGCGGGTCAGCCCTGATGCCGAGTTCCCGACCTGCGCGGCCGCGGCCACGATCTCAGCGGGGTAGGCGGTCAGCGCCTCGGCCGCTCGCCGGGCAACGAGCGCCGCCAGCTCGGGGGCGTCCTCGATGACGGCGTCACCGCCGAGGGACAGCACCAGGCGGGCCAACCACTCGTCACGGGCGGCGCGCATCCGCACTTGCAGACCGCCGGGCGGGTCGGCGACCTCGACGCTGTCCTCCATCGGGTAGTACTCGGCGACCCAGCGTGCCCCACGGGAGAGCCGGAGGGTGACCGGCGGGATCTGCAGGTCGGGGTGGAAGATCCGGTCCGGGATCTCGGAGTCCACCCAGAGGGTGGGCTGCGCGGGTTCGTCCAGGACGCGCACCTCTTCGATCCGGTCGACCCGGAAATGCCGGATCGACCCGGCCAGGTTGCAGTAGGCCTCGAGGTAGGCGTGGCCGTCGGTGACCAGCAGCCGCAGCGGATCGACGGTGCGTTCGGTGACGGCGTCGCGGGAGGCCGTGTAGTAGCGGATCCACAGCCGGCGGGATCGGTCCAGCGCCTCACGCACCGCGCCGAGCGCGGGGGCCGGGTCGGCCGCGGCGACCCGGACCGCTTCGGCGGAACCGGATTTCGCCGAGCCGGATTTCGCGGGGCTGGCCTGCTCCAGCTTCGCGAGCGCGGAGTGCACCGCTCCGGCGTCCACCAGGCCGGGCAGTTCGGCGAGCGCCCGCAACGCGATGGTCAGCGCGAACGCCTCGTCGCCGGTCAGCCGGACGGGCCGCTCGATGCCGGCGTCGAAGGCGATCGCGACCGTTCCACCGTCGTCGTCCAGCACCACGTCGATGAGGTCGTCCGGGTAGTACCCGGGCAGCCCGCACACCATCAGCAGATCGAGGTCCGAGCTGATCTGCGCAGTGCTGACGCCGAATTCGCCGGCCAGCTCGGCGATCGCGACACCGGGACGCCGGGAGATGTAGGGCACCAGGGCCAGCATCCTGGCCAGCCGGTCGGTCGCCGTCTCGCTCATGACGGCCAGCCCAGACCGGCGGGGTCCGGTTCCGCCGAGCGATCGGTGCCGGGTGACGGGGCGAGCCGGGGCTCGGCGTCGACCTGGCGTTCGCCGGCCTGCTGCGGGACCGGGCCGGCGGCGCCGTCAGCGCCGGCAGCGCCGGCCACGGCCTGCCGGGTTCCGGTCAGCAGCCTGACCACGGCCGTCACCAGGTCCGCGGGTTCCTCGGCCACCGCGTCGGGGCCCTGCTCGGCAATCCGCCGCGCGGTGTCCCACAGACCGCCCAGCGGGATCGTCAGCCGGTCCCAGCCCGGGGCGTCCGGGTCCTCCACCGAGCCGATGGCCGTCCGGCGCAGACCCGCTCCCCGACCGGAGCGCATCAGGACGGTGGCGGTGCGGTCGGCGGGACGTTCGACGGTGTTCGCGACCTCGGCCAACAGGTCGATACCGGCCGGCGGCCGGACCGTGCCGGCCCGGCCGACGGTCCTGACCTGCCCGTCGATGCGGGACAGCCGGAAGGTCCGTTGCTCGCCCCGCTGGTCGTCATGGCCGACCAGGTACCAGCGGCCTCGGAAGGAGACCAGTCCCCAGGGCTGCACCGACCGGGGCTCCGCCGGCCCGGTCGGGTCCTTGCGGTAGTCGAACAGGACGGCTCGCCTGGCCCGGACGGCGGCATACAGCGGCGCGAATGCGGGGTCACCGGTTCGCACCCTTGGCTGCAGCAGGGTGGCCGCGGACGGCTCGGCGGTGTCCTGATGGTCGGCGTTCGCCGACTGATCCGGAAGGTGGGCGGTCGCAGGGGTCCGAGTGTTCCCCGATGTCGATCCGTCGCGGGCCGGCGTCCCGCCGTTGCCGGCGGCGTCCCGGATCTTGCGCAGGGCACCGGATCCGGCCCTGTCCAGCGCTGTGGTCTCCCACAACCGACCGGCCAGCGCCAACGCGGCCGTCTCCGCAGGGGTGAACGACAACTGCGGCAGCGCGAACTCCACCGGCGGGATGCGGTAGCCGTCCTCGCCGGTCGACGGCGTCTGCAGCGGGATGCCCAGTTCGCGCAATTCCTGTTTGTCCCGCTCGAACGTGCGGAAGAAGGCCTCGTCCGTCGGCGCGTCGGCGTACCCGGCGACCTTGTCCCTGATCCACGCCGCGGTCCGGTACCGCGGGGAGTTGACCAGGGCGATCACCAGGTTCAGCAGCCGTTCCGCCTTCGCCGTCGCCACGCCGTCCAGCCTGTCATATCGGAGCGGCCGATCGGTCGCGCCGCAGGTCAGCACGCCCGGCACGGGCAGGCACAGGCAGGAACCCCTATTGACTACATGGCCTCGATCAACCTGGTCACCCGGTCGTCGGTGGCCCGGAACGGGTCCTTGAGCAGTACGGTGCGCTGGGCCTGGTCGTTGAGTTTGAGGTGCACCCAGTCCACGGTGTAGTCGCGGCCGGCGTCCTGGGCGGCCGCCACGAACTCGCCGCGGAGCCTGGCCCTCGTCGTCTGGGGTGGCACCGTGGTGGCCTCGATGATCTGGTCCTCGGTGACCACCTGCGCGGCGCGCCCCTTGGCCACCAGCAGGGAATGCAGCCCCCGGCCGGTCCGCACGTCGTGGTAGGTCAGATCGATCTGCGCGATGCGGGGGTGGGTCATGTCCAGCCCGGAACGGGCCGCGTACGCGTCGATCAGCTTCTTCTTGATCACCCAGTCGATCTCGGTGTCCACCGCGGACAGATCCTGGGACTGCACCGCCTTCAGCGTCCGGCCCCACAGGTCCAGCACCTGTTCGGTCACCGGGTCGCTGCCGCGGCGGCCGACGAACTCCACGGCCCGTTCGTGGAAATCGATCTGCGCGTCCAGCGCGGAGATGTCGCCACCGCCGGCCAGCCGGACCGGCCGCCGGCCGGTGATGTCGTGCGAGATCTCCCGGATCGCCCTGATGGGATTCTCGAAGGTGAAGTCCCGCAACGGCACCCCGGCCTCGATCATCTCCAGCACCAGTGCGGCGCTGCCCACCTTGAGCAGCGTGGTGGTCTCGCTCATGTTGGAGTCGCCGACGATGACGTGCAGCCGGCGGTACCGTTCGGCGTCGGCGTGCGGCTCGTCACGGGTGTTGATGATCGGCCGGGACCGGGTGGTCGCGCTGGACACGCCCTCCCAGATGTGGTCGGCCCGCTGCGACAGGCAGTACGACGCGCCACGCGGGGATTGCAGCACCTTCCCGGCCCCGGCGATCAGCTGCCGGGTGACCAGGAACGGGATCAGCCCGTCGGCGATCTTGGCGAACTCGCCGCCCCTGGCGATCAGGAAGTTCTCGTGGCAGCCGTAGGAGTTGCCCGCCGAGTCGGTGTTGTTCTTGAACAGGTAGATGTCCCCGCCGATGCCCTCCTCGCCCAGCCGCGCCTCGGCGTCCACCACCAGATCCTGCAGGATGCGCTCCCCAGCCTTGTCGTGCGCGATCAGCGTCGGCAGGTCGTCGCATTCGGCCGTGGCGTACTCGGGGTGCGAGCCGACATCCAGGTAAAGCCGGGAACCGTTGCGCAGAAAGAC
>JBBQGJ010000139.1:0-15484 GCA_038322925.1 Mycobacteriales bacterium | reverse complement strand
TCACCAGAGACGTGGTCACGACGACCGTACTAGCCGTGGCAGCGCCGGCAACCGCGCTCCCAATGCCGAATGTGATCAGACCGACCCCGATGGTCACGGCCGCGCCTCCCGCAACCATTGCGTCGATCTTGTCGCGCAGTTCCTCGATCCCCTTCGCGGCCTCGTCGAGACCCGTCGCCATCTGCCGACAGCCGTTGGCCATTTGCCCGACATATCCGCCGGGACAAGCGCTCGGGTCGGCGAGGGCAGTCCAGGCCTCGCGGTACGGCGTCAGGGTGTCGGTCTGGTTGGCGGCGAAGAACTGCTGCATCCCGGGGCCGGCCGTGCGCGAGGCATCGTCGATGGCCGTACCCAGGTCGCGGTACGCCTGCGCCGCGCGACGCAGGTCGCCCGGCTCGACGTCCGGGTACCACGGTGCACCAATGCCCATGAGTTGATTTCCTTCTATTCGCCAAAGAGTGCGGTGTCCGCGTTGCGCCAACTTTGGCCGTCGTTGCGCAGACTCGTCGCGAAGGCGGGAAGGTCTTCGCCGAGCAGCTTTTGGATGCCGGTGCGGAAGTTCTCGGACGCAGGGTTGTAATCGGCTTTTAGCTGCGTTCCCGCGTCGTCGTTGCCAAGAAAGTCGCCGAGATTTCCAATGACCGCATTGAAGTTGTCAAACGCCCCTTGCAGATCGGCCTGGGCCGTTTCGATCCCGGCGGCTGCGGTGTCGAACGTCGGCGGGTCGATGTAGATCTCGTCGGCCATGCTGGCCCCCTTCAGGTGTCCTGACCACTTAGCCCATCATGGAAGTGTTGCGGGTCTCCATCGTGTGAAAGCGACCACGTGAGGTCCGCATGGCGTTGGCGACCCGGCGGAGGTTCTGGATCAGCTCGTCCTGCGTGCGGTTCCAGTCCGGCTGGAGGCGTGCGTAGCTGTCCCGCGCGGAGCCCTCCCATGCGGAGGTGGCGCGGTTCGTGTACTGCTGGAGTGCCTCGAGCTGGCCTTGCATGCGGTTGGCAGCCTGGTCGATGGAGCTGGCCGCGCCGTCCATGCTGCTGAAGTCGACGCGAATGATTCCGTTGGCGGGCATGGTATTTCCCTTCTCAGATCTGCGGATTGATGCGGTTGATGATGGTCGACGTCTCGGCCATGACGGTGCGCTGGTCCTGCGCGCCCTCTTCTTCACCGGTCATGTAGTTGTTGTGTGCAGCCGACAGGGCAAGTGCCACCCGGCCGAGGACCTCATCCAGTCCCGACTGCCGGTCGGCGTACTCCGCCTTGAGGTTCTGGAAGGCCGTACCGGCGGCGCCCTGGAACTCCGAGGACATGGGCTCGAGGTCGCCGATGAGCTGGCGAAGTTGGTCGAAGATCTGATCCTTCACGTCGTTCACGTGTTGAGAGTGCGTGCCGACGACATCTGCTTCGCGAAGCTCGAAGCGGTTCCCTGCGCTCATTTCAGGCTCCTCCTGGTGTGGACAGATGTGCTGTGCCCGGCTGGGTCACAGCACGTAGTCGCCTGCGACGAAGTCGTCAGGCGCCATTCAATACAGAGGGCGGGTCCGGCCCTAGTCGCGCGCGACGCAGGAGCGGGCGCAATTGGACACCGTGCCAGACCCGCCCTAGGGTGGCGGCGACGTCGTCGCCGAACGCGCGGTGTTCTCCTGCTCCAACTGTTGCCGTGTGCGGTCGTTCTCCTGCTGTTGACGCTCGAGTGCTTCCTGCTGCGCCTGGTTCTCGGCGAGCTGCTCGCGCACCACGACCGTGACACCCGACCCGAACGCCACTGCGACGGCGAGCAGCCCGCCGACCAGTACGGCTGAGGTCAGCGATCTCCTCTCCGCCCACGACCGCCGTCGACCATGAATGAACGCGGAAACGAGCCGCGCGCTATGCACGGCGTGTTGCTGCAGCAACTCGTCGTCGCTCCGCATCCAGCACCCCCGTCCACCAGGCCCAGCAGGAACGGGGAGCATACCCACAGACGGCCCCCGGCCACTTACAATCTCGCGGACCTGTGGATAACTTGGCGAAGGAGACCGATGTCAGTTGAGAACGCGGAGGTCATCGACATCATGGTGTTGTCCGATGATCACACCCGGATCAGCCTCGTAGCGGTCGAGCAGCGCCCGCTCCGTGACGACGAGGAGAAGCTCATGCAGATCCGCTACAAGCTCGGTGCCTATGTGGACGCTCTCGACAGCGGGCAGGTCCCGGAAGCGGAGGGACGCCTGGCGTCGTTGATGCTGGTCGTCCCCAACGAGCCCCGCACTCCCGCCGCCCGGGGGATGTTGGAGCGGATCCATCAGGTCTGCCTTGTGCGTGGGGAAGGCTTCACCCTTCGGGTTCAGGGTTTCCCCGACACCTACGCCGACTTGATCGGTATGACGGTCGAGGAGCGGCAGCGTCATGACCCGGCGATCGACGCACCCACCCCGTACCCCGTGGAGCGCGAAGAGATGAGCGACGACTACTTTGAGGCTTACCTGAAAGCGAATGCAGACGCCCGAATGGTCCACGACTATTTCCGGCACAAATCCAAGCGTGCCGCCGGCGACAGCCGGCTGCAGCGGTTCAAGCGCATGCTGGGCGGGTCGTAGAGGTCATCTCTCGGCAGGCGCCGCCGGCCGAGAACGATCGGCCATCACCGCAAGTGAGACGTTGACGACGGCACGCCGGGTGCCCGGCCGCAGCGCGGCCAGGTCAATCACCGCCGCTGCCGCCAGCATGTCGTCCCGCGGCACTGTCAGCACCGTCATGAACTCGGCGGACGAGCTGCGCCGCCGGACCGCCGCCTGCTCACCGCAGCGCAGGATGATTGCGGTGTCCGTCAAGACTTCAGGCCCACGCGCTGCGACGTCGTCGAGCAGTCGCTCGGCGAGCGGTAGGTTGTTGGCGGGCGCGACGACCACGAGCCTCTGGGTACCGGCCAGCAGCCTGTCGAGAAGGAACCCCCGGGGCGAAAACCCCGGATCGACGACCGTCACGGCGACACCTCGTTCGACGGTGAGCAGCGCCTCCATCGCCTCCTCGATCTGGTCGGCGCCCTGGCCTTCCATGCGCAGGACGGCCAGCGGCGCGTTCGACCCGAGCCGGGGGGAGAACGCGCCGCCCTGCCGCGCTCGCCGTGCGGCACGCAGGACGTCACCCGCCGTCGGCGCCTGCGGCTGACCCAGCACGGACGCGAGTGAGGTGGAATCTGCGTCCAGGTCGACCGCGGCCACCCGGTCGTCACGTACCCGACTGAGCGTGAGCGCGATCAGCGCCGCGGCGGAAGTCTGCCCGCATCCCGGACCGGCGGAAAGGACGAGCACCCGCCGGCAACCCGACGTGGTCGCGCGCAGACCGGTTGCGAGTTCGCGGTCACGGCGGACGTCGGCTGCCAGGCTGGGTTCGAGCACGGTGCGGCGCAGCGCAGCACCCAACGGGCGCAGGGCGCGGGACAGTCGCGGCCCAGCGCTGAACGGGGAACGGCGGGCGACGCCGGGCCGCGTTCGCTTCGGGAGGTAGGCATCGATGCGGTCCGAGACCTGTCCCATCGCCGCTGGCTCGGGCGCCGCCGGCAACGGCGCCGGAAGCTCTGTCACATCCTCGCTCGGGATCAGGCCCATCGTCGCGAGCTCGGCACTGAAGGCCAGGTCACGCGCGGCTGACTCGATCCTGTGGTCGGAACCGGCCGCGGGCTCATCACCGCTACCGTCGTGGGTCCTCGCCTGCGGCACCGAGCCGTTCCAGGTCACGACACGAGCTCGATGACCGCGGTGTAGAGCCCGAGCATGCCCGCCAGAACAGGGACCGATATCACCACAACGATCCGCTCCAGCCCGTCCAGCCAACGGCGCATTCGCGCCCCAACGGCAGGCCTGACTTCCAGCGAGCCGGCCACGAGCAGGGCCCAGACGGTGATCGTCGCCACACCCGCTGCCACGAAGGGCCGGACATCCGGCCCAACCCGCGCAAGAAGCAACGCCGTCACGACGAGCAGGCCGGCCGCCCCCACCACCACGAGCGGGACGATCTCGCGGGCGAGGACGAAGCCGCGGGCTCGCAGAACCAGCGCGAGTGCCAACAGCGCTGCGGTGGCCAGCGACCAAGAAGCGCCCGCGAGCGCTACCAGGACAAGGCACGGCAGTGCAACGAGGCCGAGGGCCGCGACCGACCAGGCAAGCATCCGATGGGCGTCGCGGACACCCGCGGACAGCTCCTCGGCTCGGACGGGCGCACCGCTCAGGGCGGTTTCGTCGAGAGTGGCAAGTCCGCCCGCCCCGATCGCCAGCCGCGGCAGGACACTCACCAGCACGACGGCAAGGAAAGCAGCAACGCCGGCCGTGCCAGGAACCTGGGTGCCGACCGACACTGCTCCGGCGGCGCCCAGCAACAGTGCAACACCGGGTGCGACACCGAGGGCAACCGGCCGTATCGCGGGCACAGCCACAGCCGAAAGGACGAGCGCTACCGCCAATCCGGCGGCTCCGCCCGCGATCCTTGTTGCGACGTTGTCGGAGCTGATGGCCAGGACGCCGGCGGCGGCCGCCACGGGCCAGGCGGTGATTGCACTCCCCGCAGCGGATACCGGCCGACGAACCACCCGCTGCAGACCCAACGCCACACACAGCAGGACAGCCGCCCCTACCGCTGCGACAAGGGAAATCCGGGACCTGGCCGCAACATCAGATAAACGAACGGCGGCAGCGCTTGCCACCAGTGCGACCAGCCCGGCCATCCAGAGCGCCAGACGCACGCGAAGGTCCGGTCGCCACAGCTGCGGATCCGCCTCTACGGAATCCTGGACCCCCTCGATGACGTCCTCGACCCGGGTGGGCGCCGTCACCCGGTGCTGATCGCGCAGATAGAGGACCTCGCCATCGAGCACTCCAAGGTCGGCAAGGCTCCTGTCCGGCGGCAGGGTCTCGTGACCTAGCCGCCCCAAACCCCATGCGCGGTAGTCTGTCTCAGCGTCCGGCTCGTCCAGGAGCCGGACAAGGTCGCGAAGCAGCTCGGCCAGCGGCAGATCTCCGGGCACGGCCAGGTCTATCCGGCGATGTGAGCCGACCAGCGTGAACCTGCACTGCGTCAGCGTCGGGCCACCGCCTGCAGAAACCGGCTCAGGCGACATGTGGGGCACTGTACCGCTCGTCCCGGAGCCGCCCGTACCCTCTGTCGGTGACCTCCACCATCGTCAACCGCCCGCCGCGGATGCACCCACCGGCGATCGAGGACGACGTCATCACCCTGCTCGACCCGCCACAACCGCAGGACACCCAGTCCGGGGCGCAGGGTGTCTTTCAGGTTCTGTTCCCGGTGCTGGGCACCGCCGGCAGCATGATCTTCATCCTGGCAAATCCCCGGCCAGTGGCCGTCGCGGCGGGCCTGGTCTTCATGATGGCCTCGGTCGGGGTGGGGCTCGGAATGTTCCTTGTCCAGCGGGGGTTGCCGAGGCGGCGCCTCCGGGAGGACCGGGCGCGGTACCTGGAATATCTCGAGCATGTGCGCGAACAACTGCGCGGCGCGCGACGCAACCAGATGGCCGCGGAAGCATTCCGACACCCCGAGCCCGAGCGCCTGCTCGACCTCGCCTCGGACACCTCGCGCCTGTGGGAGCGGCGGGTCGACGACACCGACTTCCTGTCTTTGCGCCTGGGTCTCGGCGACGTCCTGCCGCGTTTGCAGGTGAAGCGCCGGGGCGAACAGACGCCGATGGACCGCGCCGACCCGGTGTGTGTCTCGGCGGCGAGGCAGATACTCGACGGCCAAAGGATTCTCACTGACCAGCCGGTGGCCGTTGACCTCGGTTCCATGGGCGTGGTGTCGCTGTGCGGCGACCTGGACGAGGCGCGCGGCGTATTGCGGTCGGTGCTGGCGCAGGCTGTCACTCTGCATTCGGCGGACGACCTGCAGTTGGCATTCTGCTTCGCTCCCGGGGGGCTGCCGCTGTGGTCATGGGTGAAGTGGCTGCCGCACACGATTACTGACCACACCTATGACGGTCCCGTGCCAACGCGGCTCGTCGCGTCCGACCTCCAGGAGTTGGGCGACGTGCTGCGCCCGGAACTCGAGAGCCTGCTCGACCAGGCGGCCCGGGCCCGGGGGGCGGGTGGGCGGCCGAGCCGGCGGCTGGTCGTGGTGATCGACGCAGAGCGGCTGCCGTCGCACCTGGGCTTCGATCTGGGCGAGGTGAGTGTTCGCCCGCAGGACGCGGGCGTCACCCTTGTCTACGTCGTCGGTGACAAGCGGCTGGAACCATCCACCGTCGACGTCCGCTTCACCATCGAGCGAGGTGGCCGGGCGGTTGTCGAGTATCCCAGCTCGGCGGAAGCGACCGGTGCCGTCATTCAGGCGGATCGGGTGTCCGTGCCCGCCCTGTCGGCCCTCGCCCGAGCGCTCTGCCCGATCCGGGTTTCGCAGGAGTCGGCCGCCGAGTCTCTCGCCCAGGATGTCGACCTGTTCGCACTGCTCGGCGTCCCGGACGTCGCGGACATAGATCCCCAGTCGCAGTGGCGGGCGCGGACGGCCCGACAGTTCCTTCGCGTGCCGCTCGGCATGGCCGCCAGCGGTTTACCGCTCACGCTCGACCTGAAGGAGTCGGCGCTCGGCGGGATGGGCCCGCACGGTCTGGTCGTCGGGGCGACCGGGTCAGGCAAGTCCGAACTACTGCGCACCCTGGTTCTCGCGCTGGCCACGACGCACGACCCGGAACGCCTGGCGTTCGTGCTGGTCGACTACAAGGGCGGGGCGACGTTTGCGGGAATGGAGCCGCTGCCGCATGTCGCGGGCGCGATCACCAACCTTCAAGAGGACCTTGGCCTGGTGGATCGAATGCACGACGCGCTGTACGGCGAGATCCGCCGGCGTCAGCGCGTTCTCAAGGAGGCGGGCAACCTCCCCAACGTTCACGAGTACAACCGGCGGCGGGACCAGGGCGAGCAGCTGGACCCGCTGCCGTCCCTGCTGCTGATCGTGGACGAGTTCAGCGAACTGCTGACGGCAAAGCCCGACTTCGCCGAGCTTTTTGTCGCTATCGGGCGGATCGGCCGATCGATCGGTGTTCACCTCCTGTTGGCGTCGCAACGGCTGGAGACAGGCCGCATCCGCGGACTGGAGAGCCACCTGAGCTATCGCATCGGACTCAAGACCTTCAGTCCCGCGGAGAGCCGCGAGGCGATCGGTGTGCCGGACGCGTACGAGTTACCTCCGTTCCCTGGCTCCGGGTTCTTGCGGGTCGACACGACGGTGTTCGAGCGCTTCAAGGTGGCCCAGGTGTCGACCCCGTATGAGTCCCCGGCAATGAAGCTGCCGGCCACGCCGCACCCACTGCCGTATACGGCGTACAACGGGATCGGTGGCCTGGTCGACGAGCATCGTGACCACGAAGGTGCCCAGGGCGCGGCGTCCGGCGTGCCCTCGGTCATGGACGTGGTCGTCGAGCGGCTGAGGCCAGCGGCCGGGCGCGTGCACCAGGTCTGGTTGCCGCCGCTGCTGCAGCGGTTTTCGTTGGCGGCCGTCACCGGGAGGCTCGAGGTCGACCCGGAGCGCGGGCTCAGTGCTGCCCACGGGCGCGGCGCGCTGCAGGTTCCGATTGGCCTGATAGACCGTCCGCAGGAGCAGCGCATCGACGTCTTCAGGCTCGATCTGGCGGTGGCCGAGGGCAACATTGCCATCGTCGGCGCCCCACAGACCGGCAAGAGCACAGTGATCCGGAGCCTGGTGCTCGGCGCGGCCATGACGCACACACCGCGGGAACTGAGCTTCTACGGGATCGACTTCGGTGGAGCCCTCGCTCCGCTGGACGCTCTGCCGAACGTGGGCGCGATCGCCGGGCGCAGCGATAGCGAGCGCGCCGTCAGGATTCTCGGTGAGCTGTCGGCTGTGCTGGCCGCGCGCGAACTGCTCTTCCGGGAGCATCGCATCGACTCACCCGCCATGCTGAGGCGCCGGTTCGCCGAAGGAAAGAACTACGGCCAATCTGCGGCCGACGTCGTGCTGCTTCTCGACAACTGGGGAGCGATACGTACCGAACTGACGGAGGCGGAGGAGCTGGTCACCGACATCGCCGCCCGCGGGTTGGGATACGGCATCCACGTGGTGGTGAGCGCCAGCCGCTGGACCGATATCCGCCCCGCGCTGCAGAACGCGCTGCGGGGCCGGCTTGAGCTCCGCATCAACGACCCGTTCGAGTCGCGCGTCGACCGCAAGTCGCAGGAACGCATCAGCGGTGCCGCGCCGGCTCGGGGGCTGACCGCTGACAAGTTGGTGTTCCAGACCGCCCTGCCGCGCCTCGACGGAGGGGACGACGTCGCTGATCTGGGCAAGGTACTGGACGACAGCATCGCCGCGGTCGCGGCGGCGTGGGCGGGACCACCAGCTCGTGCGGTGCGAATTCTTCCGGCACACGTCTCGGCCGGCGAACTGCACCCAACGGCGCGCAACGGGAGCCGGGAGGTGATCCTCGGCATGTCGGGTGTCGACCTCGGGCCGGCGCGACTTGACCTGTTCGGGCCCGACCCGCACTTCCTCGTACTGGGCGACTCGCAGTCCGGAAAGTCAGCTGCGTTGCGCACCATCCTGCGCGGGCTGGTCGATACCCGGCGACCGGACGAGCTGCTGATCGCGCTGTTCGACTACCGGCGCACCCTGCTCGACGTTGTGCCGAACGAGTACCTGCTGTCCTACGTCGGATCCTCGAACGCTGCGCCGGATGTCGTCGCCGACCTGGCCAAGGCGCTGGAGAACCGCCTACCGGGACCAGACCTCGACGTGGCGAGGCTGCGTTCCAGGTCATGGTGGAAAGGTCCTGAGGTGCTCGTCGTGGTCGATGACTATGACCTCGTGGCGACGCGCGAGGGGAACCCGCTGGAGTCATTGGCACCCCTGCTGCCGCAGGCCCGTGACATCGGCATGCACCTGGTGATCGGCCGTCGCGTGTCAGGAATCGCCCGCTCGTACGACCATGTCATGCAGCGGCTGCTCGAGATCGGGAGTCCCGGGCTGGTGCTCTCGGGGGATCGGGGCGAGGGAGCCGTTCTCAACGGTGTGGTTGCCCGGGTGCAACCACCCGGGCGGGGATTGCTGGCCCGACGCGGACGACCGTCGGAGCTCGTGCAGGTCGCCTGGACCGACGAGCCCGCCGCACCCGGCTCTGGGTGAAGCGTCGCGCCGATAAGACAGCGAGGCGGAGGATACGGGATTTGAACCCGTGAGGGCGTGAACCCAACACGCTTTCCAGGTCCGCCTCGGCCGCGGGCTGAACGCGCTGGCCCGTGCAGGTCCAGCGGCAAGATCCGATCTGGATGATGCCACTTGAGCGAAACCGGTTCGAGCGCCAGCCTGAACCTGCAGGTTGCTGAAGTCGGTCGTGATCACGGGCGCGGGTGAACCGACCGCATGGCACCAGTGGGCGGGGTGACGACTCGGCTGATGTGTTGCCGCAGTTGGTGACTGGACTCAGTGGGACCGATTCTTCGACCGATCCCGTGAGAAACTCAAGGGTCCGGGTGTCGGCGCTTTGATCTACTTGATCACGCTGGCCGGTGTGACCGGGGTCGTTTCGGGAGCGGTCCTGTACACCCTGGCCGACCCGCCGTGCCTGTGCACGCTGCCGCCCCCGCCAAGTTGGCGGCGGCCCGTCACTCCCGGCCGAGAAGAACGCCGGACAAGGTGCGATGACCCACGCGGTCGTCGCGCGGAGATCCCCCCAGGTTGCCGGCGCTGTCAACGCGGTGGATATCGCGGAGTTCCGGCAGCATCCGGGCGACCGCCGCCCCGCGCGTGCGGACGCCGGTCCGGTCGAAGATGTGTTCCAGGTGCTTACGAACGGTGCTCACCGACGTGAACAGCCGGGCGGCGATCTCGGCGTTGCCCAGGCCCTCCGCCGCCAGTTCGAGCACCTCCCATTCGCGCGCAGTCAGGACCCCGCGTCGCCGCCGGACCGCGCCGGCGTATATCTCCGCCACATGCGGGCGAAGCAGTGTCAACAGATCCTTCTCCCGGTCGGAGAAGTCGGGGCCTGCGTGCCTCCAGAACAGCAGATTCCGTTCGCGTCCGGTGGGCGCCGGCAGCCCGACCGACAACAGGTACTTGACGCCGCACGGTTGGAAGGCTTCCCGATACAGCGGCTGCTGGGCGAGCAGCCGGCCTGGGTACCGGTCCGTCCAGCTGCGAACCTGCCCGGCCCGTGAGGGTGGGAGACCCTGCCAGAACGAGTCGTAGTAGCGCCAGAAGGACTTGTACTCCCCGGGCGTGGACTCGCCCCGCTCCAGGCACCGGGGTTCGTCCTCCAGCACGCCCTGCTGCAGTTCCCGCTCCTGGTTGACCAGATCCAGCTCGCAGATCGACACCTCCTCGGCCGGTATCAGTTCTGCGAGTCCGTCCAGCAAGGACCAGGGCAGCATCGGGCCGGGCTGGTCCTCGTTGGCGTCGGCGATCAGCGTCGTCAACGCACGCAGGTCGAATCCGCGTTGCCTCTTCGGTGCAGCCACCGCCGCATCCCCTTCGGTCGCACCCAAGCTATCGCCGGGGGACCCGAAGGGAAATACGCCGAAAGGCGAATCGACGCGAACCGGACATCGCGCCAGGGTGAAAGGGAGCGCTCGATCCCTGCATCCACCATTGGCGAGATTCGATCCTGGAGTGATCATGAAAGCAACTGTCGTCCGCGCGCTCGCTGCCGCCGGCGCCCTCGCGTTGGCGCTCGCCGTCGGTTATTCCGTGCAGCCGGCCGGGGCCGCCCCCGCAACCGCACCCGACTGCGTGGTTCACCTGAGCCCGTCAGCGCCGACCGCGTCCACTCCCCTGGCCCGCGGGCATCTCGTGGCGGTTTGAGGTCCCGCAGACGGCGCTTCCTGCATACAGCGCGTTCCTGTCCCGTGGTCGCGCGCCGTTCAATCGGGGCGAGGCGGTCCAGCCGAACCGTGCTCGGAGCTGGGCGGCAGTCTCCTGGCGGGTCGGCCACGGTGCGCGCTGCCGGATCAGCGTCTCGCGCCCCTGGCCCGGTTGTCACTTCGTCAGGATCGCCTGGGCTCCGACCCTCAACTGAGACCGGAACTGAGACCGGAACTGAGACCACGGCGGCGCTCGTGACCGATCGACAAGATCGGCCGCCGAGCATTACCGCTGGCCAGCGTGGCGGAGGATACGGGATTTGAACCCGTGAGGGCGTTAACCCAACACGCTTTCCAAGCGTGCGCCATAGGCCTCTAGGCGAATCCTCCGCCGAGCAGTCTAGTGGGCACGTCGCGGTGGTCACGACCATCGCGACGTGCCCACGATCGCCGCACCCGATCGGGCTGCCGATCAAGATGGGCGCTGCTCAGGCCCGAGGAGCATCCTCATGCGACGGTGAGCCCGGTGCGGGTCGGGGCGCGGTGTCCGTGTTCCGGCCGCTGGAGCGTCCCCGCACCGCGATGACCGCGATCACCACGCCCAGGACGATCGCGAGCACCCCGATCAGCGCCCACGGCGATCGGGCAGCCAGCGCGAGCGACGCCTCGAAGGCCGCGATTCCGACCGTCGCATAGATCGCCGCCCAGGCGGCGCAGCCGACGAGCATGGCGAGCGTGTAGCGCAGCCACGGCATCCGGATGAGGCCGGCCGCCGCATTGACCACCGTCTGGAACCCGACCGTCAGGAACGACACGGTGACGACGGGCAGACCCCAACGGTTCAGCGCCTCGATGGCCCTGGTCATCCGCGGGCTCGTCATCCGCGCGGCCACCCGGGTGTGCAGCAATCCGGCAGTGACGGCGCGGCCGATCCAGTAGGTGCCCTGTGCTCGCAGGAACACGATGCCGAACAGCGCGGCGAAGGTGATACCGAAGGGGGAGTCGTCGAGCCAGCTGGGCATGGGTCAGCGCGCCCGATCTTCGGGCGGCGACAACGCGACCGTCATGCGTTCTCCTGTTGTCACCCAGCAGGACAGTTGCGGATCGAACCCCCCCGCGGGTTGGTAGGCAAGGGTGACCTTATTCAGTGACGGTACCCGCCGGCGGATGGTGGGCCGGTCGCCGCGCGTTGGCTAGACTGACCGGCGGACCCCCGCGGCGTCCATCTCATCAACCCCCCCAGGGCTGGAAGGCAGCAAGGGTCCGTGAGCTCTGGCGGGTGCGGGGGTCCCCTTCTGTCTGCTGACCTGTCTGTTGACCCGGCGCCGTCACCTCCGCGCCAGCGGAGCCGGGCGGCAGGCCTTCCCATCAGCAGTGTCCAGCTCTGTCGGTGCCCTGCCGTAACCTCGGGCCGTGGGGTTGGCGCTGTATCGCAAATACCGCCCGGCGACGTTCGCCGAGGTGGTCGGGCAGGAGCATGTCACCGAGCCGCTGCGCATCGCGCTGGCCGCAGGTCGGATCAACCACGCCTACCTGTTCTCCGGCCCCCGCGGCTGCGGCAAGACCTCGTCGGCCCGCATCCTGGCCCGATCGCTGAACTGCGTGCAGGGGCCGACGCCGGATCCGTGCGGCGTCTGCGGATCCTGCGTTGCGCTGGCCCCGGAAGGCCCCGGCTCGCTGGACGTGGTCGAGCTCGACGCGGCCAGCCACGGCGGCGTCGACGACACCCGGGACCTGCGGGACCGGGCGTTCTACATGCCGGCCGAATCGCGCTTCCGGGTGTTCATCATCGACGAAGCACACATGGTGACTCCGCAGGGCTTCAACGCACTGCTGAAGATCGTCGAGGAGCCGCCGGAGCACCTGGTCTTCATCTTCGCCACCACCGAACCGGACAAGGTGCTGACCACCATCCGGTCCCGGACGCACCACTACCCGTTCCGACTGATCGCGCCGACCACGCTGCGCACGCTGCTCGAGCGGTTGTGCGCAGAAGAAAAGGTGACAGTAGAGCCGGCGGTGTTCCCGCTGGTCATCAGGGCGGGCGGGGGATCGGCGCGGGATTCGCTGTCGATGCTGGACCAGTTGCTGGCCGGTGCGGGTCCGGAGGGTGTCACCTACCGGCACGCGGTCGCGCTGCTCGGCGTCACCGACGCTGCGCTGCTTGACGAGATGGTCGACGCGCTGGCCGCCGGCGACGGCGCCTCGGTCTTCGGTGCCGTCGATCGGGTGGTCGAGGCCGGGCACGACCCCAGGCGGTTCGCGGCCGACCTACTGCAGCGGTTGCGGGACCTGCTGATCCTGGACTCCGTGCCGGACGCTGCCGCGAAGGGCCTCATCGACAGCCCGGAGGACCAACTCGGCTCGATGGAGGGTCAGGCGGAACGCCTCGGCGTGGCCACCCTGACCCGGCTCGCCGAGGTGATGCACACCGGGCTGGTGGAGATGCGCGGCACCACGTCTCCCCGGCTGGTGCTGGAGCTGATGTGCGCCCGGATGCTGCTGCCGGCGGCGTCGACCTCCGATGGTGCGCTGCTGCAGCGGCTGGAACGAATGGAACGGCGGATGGCGATCGCTGCCGAGCCCGCAGAAGCCGCCGAGCCCACCGAAGCCGCCGAGCCCGCGGCTCCCCATCGGACCGCCGACGTGCCGCCGCCCGAGGTTGCCGAGCCGACGCCGGAACCAGTGAGCGCGCGGGCGACCGCTGCCCGGAGTGGCCCAGATCTTGGCCTGCCCGTCCGTCCGAAGCTGGGCTCGACGCAGCCCGGCCGAGAATCGGACGCACCGCCGACGCGATCGCTGCGCGCGGGTGGCTCCGGCCCGCGTCCGAGCCCCGAGCGGTCGGCCCCAGATCGATCTGCCCCAGAACGATCGGCCCCAGCTCGATCCGCCGCACCGGCCGGACCCGCACCCGCGCCGTCCGCCGACGACGGGCCGGCAACCGCCGGCGCGATCCAGCCGACCCCGCCCGAAGCGTCCGGCGTGGCGTCGGGCGAGGTCGCCGCCGAGCTTTCCGCTGAGGCCCTTGACGTCACCGACGTGCGACGGGTGTGGTCGGAGGTGCTTGCCGCGGTCCAGCGGCATCGCCGCACGACTCAGATCCTGCTCGAGTCGGCCACCATCGTCGGGGTCGAGCAGGGCGTGCTGCGGTTGGCGATGCCGTCCGCCGGGATGGCGCGCCGGGTGGTGGAACCGGCCAACTCCGACCTGCTGCGGGCCGCGCTGCGGGAAGTCCTCGGCGTCGCATGGACGGTGCGGTGTGAGGCCGCCGACGGTGCGGCGGCGAGCGGGCCGACCGGCCCGTCCGGATCGTCGCGGAGACCCGATGCGCGGGTCGCCGACCGCGGTGGCGACCCATCGTCCTCGCCCATGTCCCCGCCACCCGAGGACGACGACATCCCCGAGGACTACGGGGAACCGGTCGATCCGTCGGTACCGCCGCCGGCGGTGCGCGACCCTGAAGAAGCGGCGATCGAGTTGCTGACCGCGGAGCTCGGCGTCAAGCGTCTCGATCCGGCACCCTGACCTCGCAGGTATCACTCGAGGTCGCGGGTTGCTCCCAGCTGTGGCCGGCACCGGCGCCGCGCCCTCGTGGCTGCCCGGCGGGCGTCGAGACGCAAAGGGCCGAAGATGACCACATTCCGCGCCGAACTGGATGTCGATCGGGTGCGCACGCATTTCGATTTCGCCCGCAGCGGGCGGATCGTCACCAACAACGCCGCGACCACCCAGCCACCGAGGCAGCTCCTTGACCTTTACCGCAGTCTGGTGCCCTCCTACGACAACGTGCACCGCGGGCAGTCCACCGCTTCGCTGCGCACCACCGCGTTGTTCGAGGAGTCCTACGACACCATCGCCGGGTGGTTGAACGCGCCGAGCCGGCGCACCATCGCCACCTATCGCAATGCCACCGAGGCCCACAACGCGGTGATGTATTCGCTGCTCACTGAATTCCGCGACGGCGACAACGTGGTGACGACCATGATGGAACACAATTCTAATCTCGTCCCTTGGTACGCATTGTGCCGGGAGATATTGCCGCGATTCGGTGTCAGGGTCGAACTCCGCATCGCGCGGTTCGACCACGAGTCCGGAGAATTGGACCTCGGACACCTGGATTCCCTGGTGGATTCCCGCACCAAGCTCGTGTGCTGCACCGGGGCGTCGAACTTCCTGGGCACCAAGCCGCCGCTGCGCTCGGTGCGGGAGATCGCTGACAGCAGCGGCTATCTCCAGCCGACCGGAGACCGGCGTTCGCTGCTCCTGGTGGACGCAGCACAATTGGTGCCCACCAGCCGGGTCGACGTGCAGGACCTGGATGTCGACTATCTGTCGTTCTCTTTCCACAAGTTCCTGGCGCCGTTCGGCGTGGGCGTGCTGTACGCGAAGGAACAATTGCTGGCCCGATCCCTGCCGTTCCTCTACGGCGGGGACATGATCGCCCAGGACCGGGTATCGCCCGATCAGGTCGACTACGCCGACCTCCCCTGGAAATACTCCGCGGGCACGCCGAACATTCTCGGGGTCGTCGTCTCCGCGCAGGCGCTGAGGTTTGCGGTCGATCTGGTCGGAGCGGCCGGCCGCTGCGGCTACTTTCGCAGCAGTGTCCCCGTCCCGCAGGCGGCGGTGGCGGCCACCATGGACGCGATCGGCGAGCACACCGGCCGGCTCACGGCAAGGGCGCTGGA
>JBBQGJ010000138.1:0-15561 GCA_038322925.1 Mycobacteriales bacterium | reverse complement strand
TTGATCCGCGCCCAATCAGGGGGCCGGCGGACGGGTCCCGGCGGCGGTCAGGGGACCGCGAGGATGGATTTGGCCAGCGCCACGTCGGCGTCGATCTGGGCGATCAGCGCCTCGACCGAGTCGAACTTCTCGGTGTCGCGGAGCCGGTCCACGAAGTCGAACGCCACCCGCCGGCCGTAGAAGTTGCCGCCCTCGTCGATGACGAAGGCCTCTACCGTTCGCTCCCGCCCGGAGAACGTGGGGTTCGAGCCGATCGAGATCGCCGCCGGCGACCGCCGGGTGCCCAGCACGAACCAGCCGGCGTAGATCCCGTCGGCCGGGATTGCCGAATGCGTGACGACATCGAGATTGGCCGTGGGATAGCCGAGCTGACTGCCGCCACGACCGTCCCCGTGCACGACGAACCCCTCGACCCGGTGCGGCCGGCCCAGCGCGTCGGCGGCGGCGCGCATGTCACCGGCCGCCACGCAGGACCGCACATAGGTCGAGGACAGCGTGACGGCATCCTCCAGGTCACCGGTGATCACCCCGATGCCGTGGGTGGTGAACCCGAACCGCGGGCCGAGTTCGCGCAACAGGTCGACGGTGCCCTTCGCGCGATGGCCGAACCGGAAGTTCTCCCCGACCACCACGGCCGCGGCGTGCAGCCGGTCGACGATGACGTCGTGCACGAACTCCTCGGCGCCGACGTTGGACAGCGCCGGGGTGAACGGCAGCACCAGGAACGCGTCGATATCGAGTTCGGCGACCAGCTCCGCACGGCGGCGCAGCGAGGTCAGCAGCGCCGGGTGGCTGCCGGGGCGGACCACCTCGGCCGGGTGCGGATCGAAGGTGGTCAGCACGGAAGGGAACCCCAGCGACCGGCCCATCGCCACCGCCTCGTGGATCAACTCCTGGTGCCCGCGGTGCACCCCGTCGAAGACCCCGATGGTCAGCACGCAGCGGCCCCAACTGCCGGGGATCTCGTCGACTCCGCGCCAGCGCTCCACGCGCCGCCTCCTTCGCCCTTGGTCTTCATGCCGCGGTGCGCGACACCGGTCGCAGCTCGTCGTCCCGTGCGCGATCGGCGTCAGCACCCGATCCCGCCCGCGATCATCTCAGGCAGTCAGCCAGCCGAGCACCGGGCGCGCAACCTCGGCGCCGTCGACCAGCAGCGCGATCAGCCGTCCGGTGCCGTCGAAAGCACCATAGGTGCCGGCGATCCCAGCCGCAGGCACGCTGCGGCCGAACCGCAACTCGGTGACCTCGGCGTCGGAGACGACGTGCGCCGGGAAGGCCGTGCGGACGGCTTCGGCGGCCGGCAGGATCCTGGCGGCGACCGCCCGAGCGAACTCGTCGGTCACCGGAGCGCCCCGGTCCGCGCCGTGGGTCGGGAACACGGAGACCGCATCGGTGACCAGGAACGGCCCGACCCGGGTGCGGCGGAGCCGGGTGAGGTGTCCGCCGACGCCGAGCGCGTCACCGAGGTCGCGGGCAAGCGAGCGTACGTACGTGCCCGTCGTGCACTCCACCTCGACATCGATATCCGTGACGCCTCCGGCAGTCCGCGGCCCGCCGACGAGCTCGAACCTGCCGACGGTGACGGGCCGTGCCGCCAGCTCGACCCGCTCCCCCGCCCGGACCAGGTCGTAGGCGCGCCGGCCGCCGATCTTGATCGCCGACACCGAGCTGGGCACCTGCAGGATCGGCCCGGTCAACTCCGCCATCGAGGTACGTAGGTCGGCGGCCGAGATGGCGGCGACCGCGGCGGGGTCGGCCACCGCGGCGATCGCGCCGTCGGCGTCGTCGGAGTCGGTCCGCTGCCCGAGCCGGATGGTCGCCGAGTAGGCCTTGTCGGTCAGGGCCAGGTGACCGAGCAGCTTGGTGGACCGATCGACCGCGACCACCAGCAGCCCGGTAGCCATCGGATCGAGGGTGCCGGCGTGCCCGATCCGCTTGGTCCGCAGCACTTTTCGCAGCCGGCCGACCACGTCGTGGGACGTGCAGCCGGATGGTTTGTCGACCAGCAGCAGGCCCCCGCCGGGTGGCAGCGGCGGTGGCCGACGGTCGTCGGGAGGCGGCTGGTTGGCCGCATGGTCCGGTGCTCGGTTCACCGTGGCTGGTTCGTCTGCGCCGGGGTCGCCGCGAGAACCGGCGGGTCAGCACCAACCGGCACTTCGATCCGCCCGTTGGTCAGGGCAGCGGACACGATCCAGAACTCGCCGGTGCCCAGCAGGTCCCACTTGTGCGCCACGATCGACACCGAAACGTCCTCGCCGCGGGCGGCGGCCCGCAGCACTCCCACTCGGGTGCGCAGCAGCCAGGTGGTCATCCGGAAGATGCCGAACGCGGTCATCGCGGCGATGGCGACCAGCGCCCAACGGTAGGCAGTCAGGGAATGCGTCTGTGCGCCCGGTTCCAGGTGGTCCAGGATCTGGCCGACGGCGAACACCACGAACACCGCGCCACAGAAGCCGCCCACGTTGACCAGGCCGGTGGCCGTGGAGATCCGATGAGCCGGGTTGTAGTCGCGGGCCAGCATGAACCCGACGGAGGACGCCGGGCCACCCACCGAGAACACACAGACCACGGCGATGACCACGACGAACGGCGGCACGCCGCCGGGCCAGAGGATCAGCACCAGCCAACTGAGCAGGCAGAGCAGCGCGACGATCACCGCCAGCGGGCCGCGGAACGCCGGTCGTCGGGCCAGCATCGGACCGATGATCAGGTTGGCCACCAGGCCGCCGACCACCAGCATCATCAGCAGGGTGCTGGCCGCCGCCGGGGTGTACCCCAGGCCCTGGGTGAGGTACGGGAACCCCCACAGCACGGCGAACGCGGTCGGCCCGGCCATCGTCGACAGGTGCACCCAGAACGCCAGCCGGCCGGCCGGCAACCGCCAGGCCTTCTTGACCTCGCCGAGCACCCGCCGGCCACCGATCGGCCCGTCCGCCCGTTCGGCCTGGCGGTACGGCGCGGCCACCGCGGGGCGCAGCAAGAGCAGGCCGTACGCCAGCGACATGCCACCGGCGATGGCGAAGGTCGGCCCCCAGCCCAGGCTGGTCAGCAGCAGGGTCAGTGGGACGGTGGCCACCACGTTGCCGGCCATCCCGACCAGCCCGGTGAACGTCACGAGCACCGGGTAGCGCCTGGCGGGGAACCAACCGGCCGCCAACCGGAGCACCGAGACATACGTCATCGCGTCGCCGCACCCCAGGAGGCCCCTGGCCAGCAGGGCCAGCGGGTAGCTCTCCACCTGGGAGAACAGCAGCTGGGCGGAGCCCATGATGACCGTCGCGACCAGCAGCATCCGGCGAGGCCCGAAGCGGTCGACCAGGATGCCGGTCGGCACCTGCATGGCGGCGTAGACGCCGAGTTGCAGCATGACGAACGTGCTCAGCTGTCCTGCCGACAGACCCAGGCGCTCGGTGGCCAGCGGACCGGCGACGCCCAACGAAGTGCGATGGAACACCGCAAGCAGGTACACGCCGACCCCGACGGACCAGATGAGCCAGGACTTCTTGCGGGCTCGCTGGGCGATCGCCGACACGCTGATCATGCGGTCGCCGTCGTGAGCAGCGGGTGGGCCGACTCGTCGGGTCCCACGTCGACGGGATCGCCGCGCAGCGCCCGGTCGGCGTGCGCCAGATGCATCCGGGTCAACCGACCGGCGAGCACGGCGTCGCCGGCGCCGATGGCGTCGGCGATCACCTGATGGTCGTGCACGGTGCTGTGCATCCTGGCCGCGTCCGCCTGCCCGCCGGCGGCCATCAGATTGGCGGCGCCCATCCGCAGTTGCCGGTCCCTGAGCGAGGCGTAGAGCCTGATCAGGATCTGGTTGCCTTCCGCGGCCACGATATGCGCGTGGAATTCGCGGTCGGCGGTCGCATAGCCGACGACGTCGCCCGCGTGGGCCGCGCGGCGCAGGGCATCCAGCGGCCCGGTCAGGGATCGCGCGAGACTCTGTCCCCGTCCGGCCAGGATGACCGACCGGGTGCAGTGCTCCTCGACCAGCAGCCTGGTCGCCAGTACGTCCCGCCATTCCTGAGCCGTCACCGGCAGCACCAACGCCCCGCGTTTGGGCAGCAGCCGGATCATCCCCTGTGCCTCCAGGCGCAGCAGTGCCTCCCGGACAGGGGTGCGGGACACGCCGGTCTCCGATGCCAGCATTCCCTCGGACAGCAGTTCGTTGTCCGGGTAACGGCGGGTCAGGATCCCGGAGCGGACGTGCTCGTACACACGGTCGGCGGCAGAGGAGTGTTCTGTATCCATGTTGTATCTATGATGCGGGACGCACCCGCTGAGCTCCAAGGATCCAGGTGATTTTCGTGGGCGGCGTCACGCTCCGGCAGTCGTTCGGCCGATTCACTCACGCGCCGCCCACCCGCAGGACAGGGCCCGTCGGTGCTAGCCCTCAGCGGTCGAGGGTGTCCAGGATTGCGGCGATCGCGGTGCCGGGATCGCCGTGGTGAGTGAACCCCGCGGCTCTGACGTGCCCGCCTCCGCCCAGTTCGGTGGCCAGCGCGGCGACGTCGACGGGCGGGTGCGAGCGCAAGGACACCTGCCAGGTCTCGGGTGCGGTCTGCTTGAGCACGACGGCGACAGCGGCCTCCTGCACGGTGCGCAGGATGTCGATCACCGAATCCAGTTCTTCGGACCGCAGCCCGGTGGATGTTGCCAGGTCGATGGTCGTGCAGACCACATTGCGACCGTCGGCCGCCCCGTGGTGCAGCACCGCTCGGCCGAGCACCTGCGACAACATCGTCAGCCAGCCGAACGGATGGCTGTCGGTGATCGGCCGCAATACCTCTGCCGGCCGCACCCCGGTGTCGATCAACCGGGCGGCCAGCCGGTGCGCGTCGGAATCGGCGTGCCGAAAGTGCCCGGTGTCCGTGGCCAGACCCGCATAAAGGTTCTTCGCGATGGGCAGGTCGATCGGCACCCCCAACCGATCCAGCAACCGGGCTACCAGCACCACGGTGGCCCCGGCACTGGGGTCGATGAGGTGGTGGTCGCCGAAGCGGGTGTTCGACGGGTGGTGGTCGATGATCAGGCTCTGTCGGGCCGTGGTCAGCAACCGGTCGAGGGAGCCCAACCGCGCCGCGGACCCGACGTCCAGGCTGACCAGCAGATCGGGGTGGTCGGGCACGCCGTCCGCAGGCACCACGAGATGGCCACCCGGGAGCAACCGCAGGCTCGCCGGGATCTCACCTGGCTCGGCGAAGGACACCGCTACCGGAACGCCGCGCCGCTCGAGGCCGAGGCCGAGGGCCAGCGCGCTGCCCAACGCGTCCGCATCGGGGTGCACGTGACCGACGAGCACGGCGTCGGTCGCCCGGATCAGCAACTCCGTTGCCACGTCCATGTCGGTCATCCGGACCCGAACGCCATCGTCACCCACGGTTGCCGCCGAGTCACGGACGGATGAGGACCTCGACCGGGATCTCACCGCACGGGTGTCGGTCACATCGCCTCCCGGTCACCGACCCGGATGCGCCCGGGAGTCGTGCCCCGATCGTGTCACCGATCGACGGCTGCGTCGAATCCGAGCCGGCCCCATCCCGGTGCGCGGACCACCGGTGCGTTGCCGAGGGAAATGTCGCCGGCGGGACTTCGGTCAGGCCCGGTCGCCGGCGCCGGCCTGCGCCTCGATCGGCTCGCCGAAGCGGTCGACCGGGTCCTGGCCGCCGATGTCAGCGTCATGGCTGTGGGGAGCGCCGGCCCCCCCTGGAGACACAGGAGAAACAGATGACACCTCAGGCGCGGCCAGGCTGTCGACAGGCTGGGCGTCGACGTCCTCCGGTTCACCCTCGGTCTCGTCCGGTCGCCGGTACGGGTCCGGATCACCGGCGTAGCTGGCACCGGCCGCGCGCTCGGCGACCTCGGCATCGGCGGCGCGGGCAGCGGCCAGCAGATCCTCGATGCGGTGGGCGTTCTCGGGCACGGTGTCCAGCCTGAAGGCCAGTGTCGGGGTGAACTTGATACCGGTCTGCTGGCCGACGGCGGACCGCAGCACCCCGGTGGCGCTCGCCAGCGCCTGGGAGGTCTCCTGGACCTCCTCGTCGGTGCCGTACACGGTGTAGAAAACGGTCGCCTCACGCAGATCGGGTGTGACGGTGGCCGCGGTGACGGTGACCAGCGCCAGCCGCGGATCCTTGACCTGATGCTGGAGCTCGGTGGCCACGATCGCCACGATGCGCTTGGCCAAACGGCGGGCGCGTGCGGAGTCTGCCATGGGTTCGTTCCCCTCTCACTGTGGACCGGCTCGCTGTGGTCCGGCGTTCCCTACTCGTCGTGGGCGCCCACGATGCGGCGCCTGGTGGCCAGCAGTTCGATCTCCACCTCCCCGGCTACCTGCCGCTCGCAGCAGTCCAGCACCCGATGGACCTGCGCCAACTCGCCGGACACGGTGGCCACGGCGATCAACGCGCGGCGGTGACGATCGGGATCGCCTGCCTCGCTCACCGCGACCTCCAGTCGCCGAAGCCGGGCGAGGACCGGCCGGACGATGGCCCGCTTGTGCTTGAGCGAGTCGACCTCGCCGAGCAGCACGTCACACTCCAGGATCCCGACGTACACCGCTGTGTCAGAGATCATCGTCGGGGTTCATCGTCGGGGTTCATCGTTGAGTCGTTCCGCCTTCATCCAACACCCCGGATCCTCATTCCGGGCGCGGGGCTCCTCCGGCTGCCGGACTTGACACAGGAGTCGGCACGGAAATGCGCCGGCCCGCAGCAAGCGGACCGGCGCACCCGGTCATCGTGTCGACTCGGACCCTTGCGGGCCCTACGAGCGCGGCTTCTCCCGCACCTCGAAGGTCTCGATGGTGTCCTCCACCTCGATGTTGTTCCAGGATCCGAGGCCGATACCGCATTCGAAGCCCTCGCGGACCTCGGTGGCATCGTCCTTGAACCGGCGGAGCGAATCGATCTGCAGGTTGTCGTTGATCACCACACCACCGCGCAGCAACCGGGCCCTGGCGTTCCGGCGGATCTCGCCGCTGCGCACGATGCAGCCGGCGATGTTGCCGAACTTCGAGGAACGGAAGATCTCCCGCACCTCCGCCGAACCGGTCCTGACCTCTTCGAACTCGGGCTTGAGCAGGCCCTTGAGCGCCGCTTCCACCTCGTCGATGGCCTGGTAGATCACCGTGTAGTAGCGGATGTCGACGCCCTCGCGGTCGGCCATCTCCTGCACGCCGCGCACCGGCTTGACGTTGAAGCCGATGACGATCGCGTCGGTGATCACCGCCAGGTTGATGTCGTCCTGGGTGATGCCACCCACACCGCGGTGCACCACCCGCAGGTCGACCTCGGCACCTACGTCGAGCTTGAGCAGCGAGTCCTCCAGCGCCTCAACGGTGCCGGAGTTGTCGCCCTTGATGATCAGCGTGAGCTGCTCGATCTTCTTCTCGGCCAGGGCTGCGCCCAGGTCCTCCAAGGAGATCCGCCGGCGGTTGCCGATCTGCGCCTTGCGCGCCCTGGCCTGCCGCCGTTCGGCGATCTGCCGCGCGACCCTGTCCTCCTCGACGACCATGAACGAGTCGCCGGCACCGGGCACCGAGGTGAACCCGAGCACCTGCACCGGACGCGATGGCGTGGCCTCCGCGACGTTCTCGCCGCTGTCGCCGAGCATGGCGCGGACCCGCCCGTAGGCGTTGCCGGCCACGATCGAGTCGCCGACGTGCAGGGTGCCGCGCTGCACCAGCACCGTCGCCACCGCACCACGGCCGCGATCGAGGTGGGCCTCGATGGCCACGCCCTCGGCGTTCATGTCCGGGTTCGCCCGCAGGTCCAGCGCCGCATCGGCGGTCAGCAGGATCGACTCCAGCAGGCCGTCGATGTTGATCCGGGCCTTGGCCGAGATCTCCACGAACATGGTGTCGCCGCCGTACTCCTCGGCGACCAGCCCGTACTCGGTGAGCTGCTGACGGATCTTGTCGGGGTTGGCCCCCTCCTTGTCGATCTTGTTGATCGCCACCACGATCGGCACATCCGCGGCCTTGGCGTGGTTGATCGCCTCGACCGTCTGCGGCATCACACCGTCGTCGGCCGCGACCACCAGCACCACGATGTCCGTGGACTTCGAGCCGCGGGCACGCATGGCGGTGAACGCCTCGTGGCCCGGGGTGTCGATAAAGGTGATCAGCCGTTCCTCACCGTTCAGGTGGGTTGCCACCTGGTAGGCACCGATGTGCTGAGTGATGCCACCGGCTTCCTTGTCCACCACGTGGGTGTTCCGGATGGCGTCCAGCAGCTTGGTCTTGCCGTGGTCGACGTGACCCATGACGGTGACCACCGGCGGCCGGATGACCAGATCGCTCTCGTCCCCCTCGTTCTCTCCGTAGGACAGGTCGAACGAATCCAGCAGCTCGCGGTCCTCGTCGTCCGGGGAGACGATCTGCACCTCGTAGCCCATCTCGGAACCGAGCAGCTCCAGGATGTCGTCGGAGACCGACTGGGTGGCGGTGACCATCTCACCGAGGTGGAACAACGCCTGCACCATCGACGCCGGGTTGGCGTCGATCTTGTCGGCGAAGTCGGACAGCGAGGAGCCACGGGCCAGCCGGACCACGGCGCCGTTACCGCGCGGCAGCGCGACGCCGCCGATCGACGGCGCCTGCATGTTGTCGAATTCCTGACGACGCTGCTTCTTGGACTTGCGGCCCTTGCGCGCCGGTCCGCCCTGACGCCCGAAGGCACCGGCGGCGCCGCCGCGGCCGCGACCACCGGCACCGGGGCGCGAACCGCCGCCGCCGGCTCCGGCACCACCGCCACCACCGGGACCGCCGCGGTAACCACCACCGGCGCCGGCACCAGCACCGGCACCGCCGCCGGGACCCCCGGGACCGCCGGCCCCACCGGTACCGCCGCGGTAGCCGCCGGGAGCACCGGGACGGGCCCCGCCGGGAGCTGGCCTGCCACCGGGTGTGCCGGGGCGGGGTGCGCCGGGCACCGCGGGACGTGCGCCGCCGGGACCCGGGCGGGTTCCGGCACCGCCGGGACCACCCGGACCGGGAGCGCCGCCAGGGCGTCCGGCCGGTGGGCGCGGAGCACCTGGCACGCCACCCGGGCGTGGCGGCGCGTTACGAGGTTGGTTGACGCCGAAGGGGTTGTTGCCCATCCGCGGGGGCCGCGGGGCACCCGGCACGCCACCGGTCGGCCGCTGCGGCCGGGGTGGCGGCGCCTGGCCGTCGGGCCTGGCCGCGGGGGCCGGAGCACCTGCGCGCGCCGCGGGACGGTCCGTCGAAGTGCTGGGAGGGGCGCCGTTCGCCGCCGGAGCCGCCGGTCGTGCGGCGGGTGCGGGCCGAGCCGGCGCCGGGGCGGCAGAAGCGGCCGGGGCGGCGGGCCCGGCGGGACGGGCCGGCGCCGGTGCCGCCGGGGTGAAACTCGGCGAACCGGACCCGACGATTGGTTGCGGGGCGCGCTCGACCTCGGTGGCCGGAACAGCGGACGGCGAGGTCGCCGAGGGTGCTGTCGTGCCAACTGCCGCCGGTGCGGCAGCAGCAGCCGCGGCCGGCCGGGCCGGTGCACCGGGAGTCGCCGGTCTGGGGGCGCCGGCTGCCGGTCGGGGCGCAGCGCTGACACCCGCGGCAGCAGCGCTGGCACCCGCGCTGCGCGGGGCGGCACCCGGTCGGGTGCCTGCGTCGCTCTTGACGTCGTTCTTCGCCGCCGGGAACGCGTCCCGGAGTTTGCGGACGACGGGAGCCTCGATGGTCGAGGACGGGGATTTGACGAACTCACCCATGTCGGTGAGCTTCGCCATGATCTCTTTGCTGGTCTTGCCGAGCTCTTTTGCAAGCTCGTGTACGCGGGCCTTGCCTGCCACTGCTCTCCTTAGGGATGAGGGCTGGCGGCCGGTAAGAACTGCCCGCTCACCCTCTAGATGTGTCGGATGCTGCTCATTGCTGCTTCACGACGTGCTCACGATGGGTCGACCTGCTTTCCTGTCCTACTGGCGGCTCGAGGATCCTCCGCGGGTTGCGGAGGAATCCCGGACCCGTCGGACCCCTCCTGACGAAGGTGCCCTCGGACCCTGCTGGTGTCGAGTGGCTCGGGGACCCGGAGGGCCCTACCGAACGCTCGACGCCGCTCCGCGGCGAGCAGACATCCCTCGTCGGGATGCAGCCAGGCACCCCTTCCGGGGAGCCGACGCTGCGGATCGGGAACGACGTACCCGTCCACGGCGACAACGCGGAACACTGCGGTGATCCGTTCCCGGGTCCGGCAGCCGATGCACGTCCGCACCGGACCTTCTCCGGTGGCGGCGGTTGCATCGGTGCTGACTGTGTTGTCTGTCGGGATCCTGAGGCGCGGATTCCTGACAGCCGGAAGCGATGAACGGGCCGACATAGGAGTCTACCGCCTTGATGATCGGGTGGGTAACGCCTTGCTGTTCGGGTGGGTAACGCCTTGCTGTTCGGGCTGGATCCCGAGGCTGTTCGGGCTGGATCCCGAGCCGATCGCCGCGGCGGGCCGGCCCGGCGACGAACCTCAGAGCAGGATCACACCGGCGCGGCCGTTGCCGTCGGCTCGGACGTCCCGGCAGCGTCACTGCGGATGTCGATGCGCCAGCCGGTGAGCCGGGCGGCGAGCCGGGCGTTCTGGCCCTCCTTGCCGATGGCCAGCGACAGCTGGAAGTCCGGCACGACCACCCTGGCGGCCCTGGCCACCGGGTCGACGACCGTCACCGACAGCGCCCTCGCGGGCGACAAGGCGTTGCCCACGAAGGTGGCCGGGTCGTCGTCGTGGTCGATGATGTCGATCTTCTCCCCGGCCAGCTCGCTCATCACCGCCCGCACCCTGGCGCCCATCGGCCCGATGCATGCGCCTTTGGCGTTGACCCCGGAAACGGTGGGCCGGACCGCGATCTTCGAGCGGTGTCCGGCCTCCCGGGCAACCGCGGTGATCTCCACCGAGCCGTCGGCGATCTCCGGGACCTCGAGCGCGAACAGCTTGCGTACCAGGTTCGGATGGGTCCTGGACAAGGTGATCTGCGGTCCGCGCGGCCCCCGGGACACCGCGACGACATAACAGCGCAGCCGCTGACCGTGCGTGTAGGTCTCCCCCGGAGACTGCTCGGCGGCCGGGATGACGCCCTCCACGTCACCGAGGCTCACCACCACGACGCCACGCGCGTTCACCCGTGCGTCCGCCGACACCGTGCCGGTGATCAGGTCGTGCTCGCGGCCGGCGAAATCGCCGAAGGTGCGCTCGTTCTCCGCGTCCCGCAGCCGCTGCAGGATCACCTGCCTGGCCGTGGTCGCCGCGATCCGGCCGAAATCCTCAGGGGTGTCGTCCCATTCCCGGAGGACCTCATCCGGTGTCGCTCCCAGTTCCTGGGCCAGCACCCTGATGTGCCCGGATTTGCGGTCGATCTCCACCCGGGCGTGCCCGGCGTGCCCCATGGTGTGCCGGTAGGCGGTGAGCAGCGCGGTTTCCAGGGTCTCGATCAGCGAGTTGAACTCGATGCCCTTGTCCCGCTCGACGGCGTGCAGCGCCGCAATGTCGACGTTCATCTGCGCGCCTCCCGGCCGGTGCCTGGTGCCCCGGTCGTCCCGTCCGCGAGTTCTTCGCGGGTTTCATCCAGCCCGTCGTTTTCGTCGGGCTCATCGATGTCCGCGGTGAGATCTTCGGTGCCCAGCAGCTCGCGCACGGCCGCGGGCGGCGGGCTGAACTCGACCTCCACCTTGGCCTTGGCGATGGTGTCGAAGGCCACGTCGACCCGTTCGGTGCCGGATTTGCCGGTCAGCAGCACCAGGCCGATGTCAGTCGCTTCGAGGAGGTGTCCGGTGATCGCGCGCCCGTCGGTGGTGGTGATCGCCACCAGCCGGGTCCGCGCCCGGCGGAAGTGTCGGGGCAGGGTCAGCGGACGCCCGATCCCGGGGCTGGTGACCTCCAGCGCATACGGCGCGCTGCCCATCGGATCGTCCTGGTCGGCGTCGAGTGCCTCGGAGATCGCCCTGCTGACGGCCGCTGCGTCGTCCAGACTGACGCCGTCATCCGCGTCGATGACGACGCGCACGATTCGCCGACGTCCCGCGGCCTGCACCGTCAGGTCCTCGAGGTCGAAGCCGGCCTCGGCGGTGATCTGTTCGACGACCGCACGCAGGCGGCGCTCGTCCGACGATCCCATCGCCGCCTCCTGTGTAGTTGTGCAGTGTTCGTGACCCCGGCCCGTCGCTCTGCGTAGTGCCGCTGTCGGGAGCGCCGGGATTGCTGATCCGGAGGACCAGCCTATCGGGCGCACGGGTATGTCGGGCGGGTATCTCGGGCGGGCAGGCGCAGAGCGTCCCGGGCGTCGGTGAACCTGGCACCCACCGCGGGCTGTCATGATGTGAGCGTGGTTCGACCTCTCGATGCGACGATGCGGCGGCGCACCTTTCTCTCCGCTGTCGGCGGTGCCGCGGCCCTGGCCATCGCCTCGACGGTCACCGGATGCAGCCTGTTCCGCGGGGACGACGGGGCGCCGACCGTGGTGCCTGCGCCCGCGGTCAGCGATCCGATCACCGGGTTGATCGCCACCACCCGCCTGCACGTACTCCGACTGGATGCGGCCATCGCGGCGTACCCGGACCAGGCTCCGCTGCTGACGCCGCTGCGGGACGACCGCGCTGCGCAGCTGTCCGGCTTGGAGGCGGAGTACGCGCGGGTCAACCCGACCGTCACCGGCGTGTCGTCTGCGGACGCCCCGACGGCACCCACTGTGCCGGCCAGCGGGCAGGTCCCGGTGCCGCCCTCGCCGGAGGCGGCCATCTCCAGCATTCGGGGGGACGCGGCCACGGCACAGGTGCAGTTCACCGATGCGGTGTCCAACGCCTCTCGCTACCGGGCCGCCCTGTACGGATCGATCGCCGCCGCGCTGGCCAGTCACCGGGCGATCCTGGCGTGAGTTCCCCCACACCTACCCCGGACCCGGCATCCGGCGGCACATCGTCAGGTGCCACCGACAGCCAACCGAGCGGCGCTGCATCGCCCAGCGCCGGGTCGCCGCAGTCCGTCGCGCCGTTCAGCTCGTCGGCTGCTGCCGCACCTGGGCCGCTGGCGCCCGACGCGCTCGCCGCCGTGCAGTCCGCACTCGCCGCGGAGCAGGCGGCGGTGTGGGCGTACGGCCTGGTGGCGGCGTATGCGCGGGACGACGCCGCGATGATCGCGGAGAACCGCTCCGGCCACCTGCTGCGCCGGGACGCGACGGCCGCCCGGCTGGTGGCCAGCGGAGCGGAGGCTGCCCCGCCGGCCCCGGCCTATGCGGTGTCGATGAACGTGGCCGACCTGCCGTCCGCCCGGCAGTTGGCCCAGGACATCGAATCGGATGCTGCGGCGGCCTGGCGCGTGGTCCTGGGCTCCACCGACGACCCCGAGCTGCGAGGATTCGCGCTCACCGGGCTGTCCGATGCCGCCGTCCGGCTGGCGATGTGGAAACGGGTCGCCGGCGCCAGCCCGTCCACCGTGCCGTTCGCCGGTCAGGCCTGATAGAGGTTCGCACTGGCCCAGGTCCGAGCCGGCGCGGATTCGGCATCGCGAGACACTGC
Source organism: Mycobacteriales bacterium (assembly GCA_038322925.1). Classification (GTDB taxonomy): domain Bacteria; phylum Actinomycetota; class Actinomycetes; order Mycobacteriales; family Nakamurellaceae; genus Nakamurella. Next base: position 2,048 of record JBBQGJ010000138.1, on the reverse strand, counting down.
GGTGTTCGAGACACTGCGGTGTTCGAGACACTGCGGGTGTTTGAGGCGATCGCAGCACGATGGCGCTCACAGCGGGTCCGGCGCTGGCTTTCGATATGGCCGACGCCGGTTCAACCGGCGCGGACGATCTCCAACAGCCGCTCGGTGATCTCGGCAATCGGCACCTCCTGCTTGCTGCCGGAGGCGCGATCCCTGACCTCGACGACCCCGCTCGCGACTCCCCGGCCGACCACGCAGATGGTCGGCACCCCGAGCAGTTCCGCGTCGGTGAACTTGACCCCGACGGAGGCGTTCCGGTCGTCCAGGATGACGCGCACGCCCGAGGCATCCAGCCCAGCGCTGATCAGCTCGGCCACCTCGGTGATCTCCTCGCCCTTTCCGGCGATCACCACGTGCACATCCGCCGGCGACACCTCGCGCGGCCAGATCAGCCCGCGTTCGTCGTGCGAATTCTCCGCGACGGCGGCGACCGCCCTGGACACCCCGACGCCGTAGGACCCCATGGTGACGGTGACGAGCTTGCCGTTCTCGTCCAGCACTTGCAGGCCGAGCGCGTCGGCATACTTGCGACCCAGTTGGAAGATGTGCCCCATCTCGATGCCGCGCGCGGTGTGCAGCGGATTCCCGCACACCGGGCACGGGTCGCCGTCCCTGACCTCGGCGGCCTGGATCGTCCCGTCGGCGGTGAAATCGCGCCCGGCGACCAGGTCGATGACGTGCCGTCCTGGTTCATCGGCGCCGGTCACCCACGCGGACCCTTCGGCGACGTGCGGGTCGAGCAGGTACCGGATCGCGCTGGCCCGGTACGCCCCGAGCACCTCGGGTCCGATGTAGCCCTTGACCAGCGAGGGGTTGGCGGCGAAGTGCTCCTCGGTGAACGGCTCGACCTCGGCGGGCGCCACCTGGGCCTCCAGCCGCTTGGGGTCGACCTCCCGGTCGCCGGGCACGCCGATGGCCAGCGGCTCGGTGCTGCCGTCGGGGTGCCGGAGCAGCACCAGCACGTTCTTCAAGGTGTCCCCCGCCGCCCACGGCCGGTCGGTGCGGGGGAACCGCTGGTTGAGCACCGCCACCAGGGTGTCGATGGTCGGTGTGTCCGGCGTGTCCTCGACATGGGCCTCCGGCACGGCCGTTGCGTCGATCGCCGCGGGTGCTATCGGAACTGTGACCGCCTCGACATTGGCCGCGTAATCGCAGTTGCTGCACCGCACATAGGTGTCCTCGCCCACCTCCGCGTCGGCCAGGAACTCCTCGGAGGCCGACCCGCCCATCGCACCGGACATGGCGGCGACGATCACGTAGTTCAGGCCGAGCCGGTCGAAGATCCGGACGTACGCCGCCCGGTGCTTGTCGTAGGACGCCTGCAGTCCGGCGTCGTCCAGGTCGAAGGAGTACGAGTCCTTCATGACGAACTCCCGGCCGCGCAGGATGCCGGCGCGGGGGCGGGCCTCGTCGCGATATTTTGTCTGGATCTGGTAGAGCGAGAGCGGCAGGCCCTTGTAGGACGAAACGATGTCCTTGACGAGCAGGGTGAACATCTCCTCGTGGGTCGGGCCGAGCAGGTAATCGGCCTGCTTGCGGTCCTTGAGCCGGAAGAGGTTGTCGCCGTACTCGGTCCAGCGTCCGGTCGCCTCGTAGGGTTCCCTGGGCAGCAGAGCCGGAAAATGCACCTCCTGCGAGCCGATTGCGTCCATTTCCTCGCGGACGATGCGTTCGACGTTCCGCAACACCCGGTATCCCAGCGGCAGCCAGCTGTAGATCCCCGGCGCGGCCCGGCGGATGTACCCGGCACGAACCAGCAGCCGGTGGCTCGGCACCTCCGCGTCAGCCGGGTCCTCCCGCAGGGTTCGCAGGAACAGCGTGGACAGGCGAGTGATCACGGCGGGAACTCCTCGAGGCGCGGGGACGGCGGACGCACCACCGGCGGCGGCGCGCCGGGTCAGCCTAACCAGCGAGCCGATCGCCCTCCGACACGTCTATTGCGTCCTGCAGATCGCGCGCAATAGCGAGCGATCTGCAGGACGCAACGGGTGAGCGGGGTCAGCGGGTCA
>JBBQGJ010000137.1:0-15605 GCA_038322925.1 Mycobacteriales bacterium | reverse complement strand
CCAACCGCCCGCACCCGCCGAACTCCGCGCCGCGCTGCGCACCATCGACCAGCACGTCCGCAGCTACATCGACCACGCGCGCCTCCGAAAGGCAGCCTGAAAACTCAAGATCAACGTCAAAGACCGGCGCACCAAGGAACGCTAGTTGGCGCTCGTCGGGTCTGAATAGCCGGCGAGGGCGTGGGCGAGCGACTCGCCCCATTGACGCGCGCCGGCTTGTTGCCCGTCCGCGAGATGCGTTTCCTTGGTCACCAGAAAGCTCATGGGGCTTGTGATCTCGTGGAAACCGTGGTGCCGGAGTTGCTTACTGATGCCCTTGGACGCGCGGCCCGTCATCAACGGCGAGGCGTCGTACCGGGTGTCGAACGCGGCCGAGTTCGCGTCGACCCGTCCAAGCGTGTCGAACCATTCGCGCAGGCCCGGGCCTTCGGCGTCGGCGTCGAGGACGAGCGAACTGCCGTCCTGGTGCGCGGCCTCGACGGCCTTCTCCCGGGTCGCCGCCCGACTCATCCCGTGGATGTGGGTGGGTCCACCCACGACGACCAGGTCGGCCCGATCGACGAGTTCGCGGGTGGCCTTCGCGACGGGAACCACGTGCACGGTGTGAGCGGTGCCCACGCCTTCGCCAATCGCGTCGGCGATCAGATGCGTGTTCCCGTAGCTGGATTCGTACACCACCAGGATTTCCATGACGGCTTTCTCCTCCTTGGTTTGGTCCCTCCAGCGTTACGCGTTGGTGGTCGGCAACCAAGGGCCAAAGGTCACGCCGAAGCACGGGGGATCCCTGTTTCACGGATGTGACCGCAGCGCCGGTCAGTCCGGGACGCCGATGTCCTCGTTCCAGAGGCTCGGCTCGGCGGCGATGAACTCGGTCATCATGGCGACGCACTCGGCGTCGTCGAGCACCACCACCTCGACCCCGCGCGAGCGCAGCAGGTCCTCGGCGCCGTAGAAGGTGCGGTTCTCGCCCACCACCACTCGCGGGATCCTGTACAGCAGGATTGCCCCCGTACACATGTCGCAGGGCGAGAGCGTGGTCACCATCGTCGATCTCGCGTAGGTGGTGGCCGGCAGCCGGCCGGCATTCTCCAGGCAGTCGGTTTCCCCGTGCCGGATGGCGCTGCCCAGCTGCACGCGCTTGTTCCAGCCGGTGGCCAACACCGTTCCGTCGACCACCAGCGCCGCCCCGATCGGGATCCCGCCCTCCGCCCTGCCCCGCCGGGCGGCCAGCACCGCGGCGGCCAGGTAGTCGGCGTCAGCAGAAGGTTCGGCAGCCATCGGGCCTCCACAGCACATGGGCGTCCCGCACCCGGGGTCGCTGACCGGTGATCTCTGCAGACGCTACCGTGCCCACATGGCGCTCACCCCCATCCACATCACGGTCGACTCCAACGATGTCGCGGCCGTCGCCGGTTTCTGGTCAGCCGCGCTGCAGCGGCCGGTGGATTCGCAGAGCGAGGAGGTCGCCGAGATTCCCGGCGGTGAGACGGGATCCACCGGTTGGCTGTTCATCAGGGTCCCGGAGGGCAAGACGGCGAAGAACCGGCTGCACATCGATTTCGGCACCGCCGATCGCGAGGCCGAGGTCGCCCGCCTGCTCGCCCTCGGCGCCCGTCGGATCGGCGACTACGACGACTGGGGTGCGGTGTGGACGTCGCTGGCCGATGTCGAGGGCAACGAGTTCTGCGTGGTGCAGCGGTCCTGAGGTTCGCCACGTGACCGTGCGGGTGGACGGGAACGATCCCTGACCCGGACGATGCTCACGCCATGGGTGCGATGCCTGTCCTGCAGCAAGGGACCGGCACCCACGCGGTGAGCATCGTGCCGCCAATCGGGATGGCCCGCAAATCGTGGCAGGGGGTGGGCAGGACGGGCCACCCTCGACCGTGACCGTGGTGCCGGCGACCCTGACGACTGTCACCCTGCGCAGGACCACTCGTGTCCCAATCCCGTAGGCGCGGCGGGGAATGTTCAACGGACCTACCCACCGGGTCAGCGACTACGTCTCCCTCCCCGCAATCTGGGACTCCGAGGTCTGGCACTTCATGCACGGTCACTGCAACGGTCGCTACCCGGCCGCGGTGATGTTCGGGCGGCACCGCCGCGCGACCGTGTTCATGGGAGTCCATCGAACCCGGCGCGACTTCGACGCCGACGACATGGCCACCCTCGACCTGCTCTGCCACCACTGACGGCCGCCCTCGCCTTCCGCGCCGCATGGCACGACGCCACCCTGCGTTGCCGCGCCGCCATCGACGTTCGATCCTCCGAGCCCCTCACCCGGTGCACCAGTGGAACCACCCGGGCGCGTCCAACCGAACCGGCACCATCGAGCCCGTTCCGGAGGCTGACCTTCTATAACGCCCGTCCTGCGACTGGGCGGGAATCATGCCCGGATGCGACGCCAGCTTGGCTATCGCACTGCGCGGAGGTCCCTCGACGGTTCGCAATCCGGGGATCTCTTTGACGCTGGAATCCGCCAACGGGACAACACCGGAATCGGCGGGCCGGAGGTGATCCGGTGCAGTCAGCGTGCGGGCGGCGCCCCCACCCGGCGGATCGGTGACCGTGACCCGGTGAAGAACATCGAAAACCTCCTTGCCCCTGCCGCGGCTCCCGGCTATAACCGGGCCAGGAGGCCTTGATGACAAGTCCGAACTCCGTTCAGCGTTTCGTCAGTGCGCCGGCCCGGGTCGCCGCCCCCGACGAGGCTCTGTCGTTGGACGAATTGCAGCTCGCGGCCAGAAACCACGGCATGCCGCTGGAAGCGCTGCGGTATGACGTCACCCCGGCCGGCCTGCACTACCTGTTGGTGCACTACGACATTCCGTTCGTGGACGCGGCCGGGTGGCGGCTCGCGGTGACCGGGCACGTCGCCCGGGAGTTGGCCATCGATCTCGCCGCGCTCCGGTCGATGCCGCGCACGACTCGGCGGGTGACGTTCGAATGTGCCGGGAACGGCCGTGCCAGGCTGTCTCCCCGGCCGATCAGCCAACCCTGGCTGACCGAGGCAGTGGGCACCGCCGAGTGGACCGGGGTTCCGCTGGCCGCGGTGCTGCGCGAGGCCGGTGTGCTGCCCGGAGCAGTGGACGTCGCGTTCACGGGCGCCGATCACGGCATCGAGCGCGGGGTGGAGCAGGACTACACACGCGGGCTACGGCTGGCCGACGCGATGGACGGCGAGGTGCTGCTCGCCGACGAGATGAACGGCGCGCCGCTGCCGCCGCAGCACGGTGCGCCGGTGCGACTGGTGGCGCCGGGGTGGTACGGCATGGCCCAGGTGAAATGGCTGCAGCGGGTCACCGTGCTGGACCGGTCGTTCGACGGTTTCCAGAACGCCACGGCCTACCGGTTCAAGCAGGGCGACGAGGCGGGCGAGCCGGTCACCAGGATCCTGCCGCGGGCGCTGATGGTGCCGCCGGGCTTCCCGGACTTCATGAGCCGGGTGCGCATCGTCGACACCGGCCGGCACCTGTTGACCGGTCGCACCTGGTCCGGCTGGGGACCTATCACCGGGGTCGAGGTGAGCACGGACGGCGGCGCGACCTGGGGTGACGCGGCGCTCGATCCCGCTGACCCGGGAGGCCGCTGGGCCTGGCGGAAATGGTCGTACGAGTGGGCCGCGGTGACCGAGGGTCCGACCGAATTGCTGTGCAGGGCAACGGATCAGCTCGGCCAGGTGCAGCCCGTCGAGCAGCCGTGGAACCGGCAGGGGATGGCGAACAACATGGTGCAACGCATCCCGGTGCTGGTCCGCGGCGGCTGACCGTCATGCAGGATCAGGGCTGGTAGATCTCGGTCAGCTCGACGATTGCCCCGTTCGCCACCACCGACCGGTAGGGATGATAGAGGCCGAGGTCAGTCGCGGCCTCGTCCGCCAGTGTCGCCAGGGTGCTGCCGACCGGGCTGTTCCCCTCCAGCGTGGTGATGACCGCGTCGGGGCTGACGGAGACGACGCGCAGCTTGGGGTTCACATTGCGGAAGTAGTAGATGCTGCACCAGCCGTTGAGGTGTTCCTCCTGCGGAACGGCATCGTCGGTGCAGGCCTGCTCGGCGGCGGCACCGGTGAACCAATCGATCTTGTCGAGGGTGAGCTGCGACTGATCCACGTCGACGGCGCGGATGTAGCCGTACACCTCACCGCTGAGGTCAGTGGGCAGCACGGTCGGCTCGGTTTGCCCCGGCTGCTGCGAGCTCGGTTCCTGCGAACTCGGCCCGTCCGAGGTGGACTCCTCCGGACTCGCCTCGGAGGTTGGCGATGTCGGAGCCGATTCCGCAGGCGGCGGAAGCGCTGAGGAGTTCGGCCCATTGGAATTCGGGACTGTGGAATTCGGCACCGTGGGCGATGGTGCGGAGGTCGTGGACGAGGCTGTCGTGCCGGCCGGGGTCGCGGCACCCGGCGTGGACGTACTGCACCCGGTCATCACGGCCAGGGGAATGATTGCGAGGAAGGCCACCAGCGAAGTGCGACGGTTTGTGTTCATCATTTTCGCCTCCACCATCAATGACGTCCCGCAGCGATGGACGTTCCGGGGGTCACCCATTCGATTCACGGGCCCCTGGCGTTACCGCCGCGGGCACGGCGCCACCCCTCAGAGCTGCCGGCCGAACCCCCGCGCGGCGCAGCGCCGTGATCTCAGTTCACCCCTGACAAAGCCGCCTGACCAGAGCCGAAAGGCCTTTCGTTGAATATGGATTCGCTCAGCCCGCAGTTCAGAGCGACCGGGGGGTCACCATCGCTGGACCTCGTCGGCGCGTCCCCGTCAGACGGCCCTTGAGGTCAGTTCCAGCAGCGCGTCGACCGCGGCGGCACCGCCGAGCCCCGAGACCCCGCCACCGCGCCTGGTTCCGGCACCGGCCAGCAGAACCCTGTGACTGCCGGGAATCTCCACGCCGTACCGCTGGGGCGGGGTGTCGGCGGGTTCGTCGTCACCCAGCCACGGCCAGCTCAGATCGCCGTGGAAGATGTTCCCACCCGGCATCCCGACCGCCGCCTCTACGTCCAGCGGTGACGAGATGTCAACGCAGGGTTGGCCGTTCGCGTCGCGAGCGAGGCAGTCCAGCAGCGGTTCGGCAAGATGGAGCTGCAGCGCGCCGAGCGCAGCCTCGGCCGCCCGCAGCCGACCGGCCTGCGGATTGGCCCGGAAGAGCGCGTCCGGAGTGTGCAGGCCGAAGAGGGTCAGCGTCGCTCCCTCGAACCCGTTCAGGATGGACGGGTCGGTCAGTGAATGGCAGTAGACCTCGCTGGGCAGCACTGCCGGCAACGAACCACCGGCAGTGATCGAGTACGCGGCCTGGAGGTCCCACAAACCCTCCTCCAGGTGCACAGTACCGGCGAACGCCAAGGCCGGATCGGCGCCGGAGGCCAAGCGGGGCAACCGGTTCAGCAGCAGGTTGACCTTCATCTGGGCACCGGTGGGCACGACCGACTCGCGGCCGAACCAGCCGTCGACCACCGCGGGTGCCACGGCTGCCAGCACATGTCTTGCGGCCCAGTAAGTCTCGTTGCCGTTGGCACCCCGGCCGGCGATCGTCACCGAATCCGCTGCCTCGTCGACCGCGACAACCTCCACACCACAACGGATATCGACGCCCAGCCGCCGTGCACGGTCAGTCAGCTGATCGGTCAGCGCACCCATGCCGCCGACCGGAACCAGCCATTCCCCTGTTCCTCTGCCGATCAGGTGATACAGGAAGCAGCGGTTGGCCCGCAGGCTCGGGTCGAACAGCGAGGTGTGGGTGCCGATCAGCGCATCGGTGGCGACGACGCCGCGCACCGTGTCGTCGCGGAACCTGCGGACAACGGCCTCGCCGATCGGCTGCTCGACCAGGTCGGTCCAGATCTGTTCTCCCGCAGCGGCAATGGCCGTATCCCGGACCTTGGCCCGACGGCGCAGCGGACCGGTCAGCGCCGGCGCCACCGCCCGCGCGAACTCCGCCACCTCGCCGTAGAACTGTCGCCAGGCGCGGAAATCGTCACCGGACCCGGTGACCTCCACGAACGAGGCCTCCGTCGCAGCGCTGGGCCGGCGCTCCACCAGTAGGCCGGTGGCCCGTCCGTCGCGCCTGACCGGGGTGTACGACGACACTGCGCGCGAGGCGAGAGTGACCTCGATGCCCAGCCGGCGGATCAGCTCGTCGGGCATCAGCGCGATCAGGTACGAGTAACGGCTGAGCCGGGCGGGGTGCGGGGGGAACAGCACCTCACCGACGGTTGCCCCACCGAGGTGGTCCGCCCGTTCCAGCACCGTCACCCGCAGCCCGGACTGAGCCGCCAGGATGGCCGCCACCAGACCGTTGTGCCCGCCGCCGACCACCACCACGTCTGCCTGATTCACCGGCGATCACTCCTGTCCGGCCGCCACCTCGTCGTGGGGCCTCGGTCGGCCCATTCTGCGCCGCCAGCGACGGGCTATCGCAGGAGGCGGACGTTGATGGGCAGATCGAGGACTGCCCAGGCTCGATCTGCCGTGAGTACCTCCGGCGGATCGCTGCGGATGGTCAGAGCCAGGCAGCACCGATCGCCCAGTGACAGTGCCCGACCGCCCGGCAGAGATCGCAGGGCTCCGGCCAGTTCGGCATCGTCGGCAAGCAGCGGTTCGATGGTGACGCCCGCCGAGGTGAGCAACTGCCGCAGTCGGTCAGGGCGAATATCCGAGTCGAGCATCTTTCCGACAACCTCTGCGAGGTTGGGGGTACCGATCGACGACCCGGAAAGGGCGGTCGTCACCACATCAGCTCCGGGCTCGTTGTTGATCAAGGCAAGAACCGCGGACGCATCGAGAATCGTCATGCTGGTCAGTCAACGATCGGCAGCCGTCAACAGCTTCGGTCGGCAGCAGACCTCGGCGTCATTCATTGGCCGCGGCAGCGCGCCGCTCAGCCAGCAATTCGTCGACCAGGGATCGCGTTCGCGGAACGGAATCTCCGAGCGCTCGCAATTCCCTGGCCGCATCCTCTGGTCGCTCCAGCACGATGTGATGTCCGTCGAGTCGAACGCGCAGGTGATCGCCTGCTTTCAATCCGAGAGCGGTCCGCAGATCAGCAGGTATCACCAACCGCCCCTGCTTGCCGAGCACGATCGTGGTGGCATCCATGAGTGCATTGTGGCACACAATCCGCTGGAGTGGCATGTCCCTCGACCCGGATGGCACCTGCGCGACTACCGCGCGGCGCTGATCGCCATCGCCCGGTCGTACTCGTCGTCCAACCGGTCCAGCACGGCCGGCCAGGCGGTCGGAGGTTGGGTGGTCCGGTTGTGCTCGGCGATCCGCCGACGCAATGCGGAGTCCCGGGAGATCTCCACCAGCGCATCGATCATGCCCGGGTCCCCGTCGGCCAGCAGGCCCTCGCGGCGATCGTCGACGAACTCGGTGATCCCCGTTCCCAGCATCGCCAGCACCGGCAACCCAGCACACCTGGCCTCGAGCGCGGCGATCCCGAAGGACTCCAGGAAGGCGGGCGCGATGAACAGATCGGAACCGGAGTAGATCTCCTTCAGCGAAGACCGGTCGACCCGGCCGGCCAGGGTGACCGTGTCCGCCATGCCGCGCTTGGCGATGAACCGGCGCATCCGCGGCATCAGCTTGCCGTCGCCGAACACCGTCAGCTTGAGGGTCACCTCCGGCGGCAGCCTGCGCTGCGCTGCCAGCACCAGGGCCAGCAGCGGCAACGGCCGCTTGCGGACGGACAACCGCATGGTGGCCACCGCGTGCACCACCGCGGGATCATGCTCGGTGGCCGGCACCGCCCAGTCGTGCGGATCCAGCCCGTTGGGCAGCACCGCGACGGGGACGCCGGTCCGCTCGCGGAGCGGCGCGGCCGCGGCCTCGCTGACGGCCGTGAGCGCGAGCCGCCGCGCGATGTCCGGAGACGTCCAGGGCGTCAGGATGGTCGGCAACCGGAAGGCCGGGCGTAGGCAGTGCACCGTCACGACCACCGGAAAGCCCAACTCCAGGCCCACCCGGACACCCGCCGCGGCGAACGGCGAACCAACCCCGGCATGCACGTGCACGACGTCGAAGTTGCCGCGGCGCAACGCCTTCGCGATCGGCCGGGAGGGCAGCGGGTTGTTGGCGATCTCCGCGGGGATGGGAAGGCCGAACCGGTGGACGGGCATCGGGAACGACATCGACGCCAGCCGTCGCGGCAACGGGGTCGCGGTGATCACTTCCGGTTCAAGGCCGGCCATCTGCTGGCGCCGGGTCAGGTCGTTGACCTGCATCTCGATGCCGCCGAGGCGGGGAAGGAAGCAGTCGGAGACGTGCGCGATCCGCACACTCCCACCCGCTTCCCGGCTCGCCGCAATTCTGCGACATGCTAACCCGGTGGCCCACACGGTCGTCTTCTTCCACGCCCACCCGGATGACGAGGCGCTGCTCACGTCCGGGACCATGGCCAAGCTCGCGGGCTTGGGCCACCGCGTGGTTCTGGTGGTCGCGACGGCCGGGGAGAGCGGTCTTGCCGCCGACCGGTTGCGGTCCGGCGGTCGGCTCGGCGACACCAGGACCGCTGAATTGCGCGCCTCGGCGACGGCGCTCGGTGTGTCCAGGCTCGAGTTGCTGGGTTACGCGGATTCCGGGTTGGCCACCGAGCCGACGCCACCTCCGCCGGCCGAGCTGCTGCCGCGACTGGCCGACGCCGACGTCACCGCCGTGGCCGGCCGGGTGGCGGAGATCCTCACCGAGGAACGGGCGGCGGTGCTGACCACCTACGACGCGAACGGCGGGTACGGCCATCCCGACCACGTGGCCGTTCACCGGATCGGCGCGCTGGCCGCCCAATTGGCCGGCACACCGGTGGTGCTGGAGGCGACCGTGCCACGGGATCGCCTGCTGGCGGCTGCGCGCCTGGTGAACCGGGTGCTGCCGCCCTCGCGCCGGGTCGATCTGCGGCCGTGGGAGCAGGCGTACTCGGCGTCGGCGGAGGTCACCCATTGCATCGAGGTGCACCGGCAGGCCGGGGCCCGCCGGGCGTCCATGCGGGCGCACGCCAGCCAGGCCACCGCGGACAGCGGGCCGCGCGCGCTGGGCGTCTTCACCCGCATCCCGTCACCGGTGTTCGGATGGGCGTTCGGCCGCGAGTGGTACCGGCAGGCCGACGTGCCGGTCCCGGACCGTCGCCACCCGAGTGTCTTCGCCACTCTCTGACATCCCCGATCGGCGGTCACTACTCGGTGGCGAGTTCACCCGGGGTCGGCTGATCGACCGATCTGTCAGCGGCTTGCGCCGGCGCAGGGATGGTGTCGGTGATGCTCTCGGGTGGAGTTGCCCGGCCACGGCGCCCCCAGAGCCACACCAGCCAGGCGGTGATCCCGAACGGGACCTCGATGACGTGCGTGAAGATCGAGAACAGCAGGACACCGCTGGCCGCCTGCGCAGGATCGCCACCCAGCGCGACCAGCAGCGCCACCGACCCGGCCTCGACCAGCCCGAGGCCGCCCGGGGTGACCGGGATGGAGGTCAGCAACCGGCCCAACGCGAACGCGGCCAACATGGATCCCACGCCGATCACCAACCCGCAGCTGGCCAGGCAGATCCAGAACATGGCGAAGTAGACGGTGAAGTAGCCCAGGGTGCCCAGCGTCATCGAGAGCCACCCGGTCCGGACCACGCTGCGGGTCTGCTCCCGCAAGTTCGCGAACGCCACGTCCCAGCCCAACTTGCGGGGCCTGCGGATCAACCGCAGCACGACCTCGGCGACGCCCTCGATCCATCCACCAACCCTGCGCGCCGCCCCAGGACTGACCAGTACGGTGACGAACACGGCCAGGATCGCCAGCAGGGTCAGCACCCCGACCAGGGCGGTGTTCCGCAGACTCGGGCTGACGGTGCCGCCCTGGATGAGCAGGGCAGCCAACCCGATCATCGGCACCAGCACCTTGCCCGCGGTCGCGAAGACGCCGCCCAGCACGATCGATATGCCGATGGCGGCGCGGGAGAACCCCCAGGATCGGCAGATGGCGTACGTCGCGCCGATGGCGAGCGCTCCGCCGAAGGGCAGCGTGTTGGCGACCAGCGAACCGCAGAGGTTGACGATCAACGCGCGGGGGTGCGAGATGCCCGGCAACGCCCCGGTGATGGTGAAGGTGAACAGTGCCAGGGCCGAGAGCTGCAGCACGGCGAGCAGGATCAACAGCCCGGGATGCAGCTGCGTCATGGGGGCGACGATCTCGGTCCATCCCACCCCGGAAACCCGGGGCAGACCCCAGATCAACAGCGCCACCGCGATGGCCAGCGAGCCCACATCCCGAACGATGCGGATCCAGGTCTTGCGGCGCCGCCACCAGGGCTGGGTTGTCACCTCCTGCTGCACCTCGCCAGATTCTCACGACCGATGGGTCGAAGGTGGTGTCCATTTCCGGCGATCCCCCCGAAAGGCGGCCACATTCGGGCCGCCGCAGCGCCTCTGCCAGCGAAAAGTCCGACCGTCGGTGGTGGCGTCTACCGTGACGATCGTGTCCCAGACCAGCGCTGCCGCCGCCGCGATCGGCGGCGCCCGCGGAGCGCGCAGTGACACCGGAGCAGGGCCCGAACTGCCACAGCAGCCCGGCAACAGTCGCTGGCTGCGCCGGCTGTGGAAGTACTGCTGGCGGCATCGCACGGTCACCCTGCTCGCCGGTCTTGCGGCGGTCGGTGGCGTCGGACTGGGAGCGCTGACCCCACTGCTGACGCAGGTGGCCGTCGACGACGCGACCAGCGGCAGCACAGCCGGGCTGGAGTGGATCATCGCGGGCCTGGTCGGCCTCGCCCTTGTCCGATTCGGCTCGTCGTTCCTCCGACGGTGGGCCGGCGGCCGGCTGTCGTTGGATGTGCAGCACGACATGCGGCAGGACCTGTTCGGTTCCCTGCAACGGCTGGACGGTTCCGGGCAGGACCGGCTGCGGACCGGGCAGGTGGTGTCGCGGGCCTCCACCGATCTGCAGATGGTGCAGTCGCTGCTGGCCATGGTGCCGCTGACGGCCGGCCAGGTGGTGCTGTTCGTCGTCTCGCTGGTGATCATGATCGCGCTCTCCCCGTTGCTGACGCTGACCGCGCTGCTGGTGGTCCCGGCGGTCGTGCTGGTCACCAGGGCGACCAGGGTCGTGCTCTTCCCCGCGACGTGGGCCGCCCAGCAGTCGGCCGCCGAGGTGGCGGAGATCGTCGAGGAGGACGTCACCGGAGTCCGGGTGGTGAAGGGCTTCGGCCAGGAGGACCGAGAGGTCCAGCGGCTGCGGTCGGGGGCGACACGGCTCTACGCCAACCGCATGCGGGCGGTGCGGATGACGGCACGGATCGGCCCGACCATGCAGGCGCTGACCGCGCTCGGCCAAGTGGGTGTGCTGGCGCTCGGCGGCTACCTGGCGCTGAACGGTGCGATCACGCTCGGCACTTTCCTGGCCTTCACCCTGTACCTGGCCCAGCTGGTCGCCCCCACCCGGATGTTGACCATGCTGCTGGTCACCGCCCAGCAGGCAAGGGCATCGGTCGAGCGGGTGCTGGAGATCATCGATTCGCTGCCGGTGATCACCGAACCGGCCGAACCGCGGCCCTTGCCGACCGGGGGGCTGAGCCTGGAATTCGCGGGCGTGCGCTTCGGGTACGCACCGGACGACCCCGTGCTGCGCTCGTTCGACCTGCGGGTGGAGCCCGGCTCCACCGTTGCGCTGGTCGGCGCGTCGGGCTCGGGAAAGTCGACGGTCTCGTTGCTGCTCCCGCGCTTCTACGACCCCCAGGCCGGCACTGTCCGAGTCGGTGGGGTGGACCTGCGCGAGGCCGGGATGTCCGACCTGCGGCGGAGCGTCGGGGTGGTGTTCGAGGAGGCGTTCCTGTTCTCCGACACCATCGCCGCCAACATCGCTTATGGCCGGCCGGACGCCACCGACGCGGACATTCGCGCCGCGGCCGAGGCCGCGGAAGCGACGGGATTCATCGAGGCGCTGCCCGACGGCTTCGCGACCGTCATCGGCGAACGCGGGCTGACCCTGTCCGGCGGGCAGCGGCAACGGCTGGCGCTGGCCAGGGCGTTGATCACCGATCCGCGGGTGCTGGTACTGGACGACGCCACCAGCGCGGTGGATCCGGTGACGGAGGCCGCTATCCACGCCACGCTGCGCCGGGTGACCGCCGACCGGACCACGATTCTGATCGCCCATCGCCGGTCGACGCTCTCGCTGGCGGACACGATCGCCGTGGTCGCCGCCGGCGAGGTGGTGGACGTCGGCACCAACGATGAGCTGACCGCCCGCTGCGCGGCCTACCGCGCGCTGCTCGGCACTGACCTGGCCGAGCCGACCGATGCGGACGCCGAACGACGGGCCGACGTCGTGCTCAGTGGCGACGTTCTCGAAGCAAGGGCGGTTGGCGGACCCTCGGCGAAGGCAGCTTCGCAGCCGTTCGCTCCTGCTGTTGCGCCGCTCCCGGGCTCGGACGGCATCACACCCGAGCTCTGGCCCGACATCGAGGAGCGCGCCGGCTCCCTGGAGGAACGCCCGGCCACGGGCGCCTCAGCGGCCGACCGCGCCGGGGCGGGGATCGGCAGGAGCGGCGGGATGGCCGGCGGATCAGCTGGTGGGCTGGGGGGCGGCATCGGCGGCTTCCTGGGCGCCGCGCCCGCGACTCCGGAGCTATTGGAGCGGGTCGCCGCGCTCCCGCCGGCGACAGAGGAGCCGAAGGAAACGCCGCCGGACGGGCTGCCGTTCTCGCTGGCCCGCACCCTGCGCCCCGTTCGCTGGCTGTTGGTCGTGGCCCTGATCCTGGTGTCCGCGGACGCGCTGGCCGGGCTGATGTTGCCGGTGCTCATCCGGTACGGCGTGGACAACGGCGTGTCCGCGGGCGCCATCGAGGTGGTTTGGGGCACGGCGCTGGTCTGCCTGGCCGTGGTCGGAGCCGACTACCTGATCCAGCGGTGGCAGCTGCAAGTGGCGGGCCGGGCCGGCGAGACGGTGCTGTACGACCTGCGCCTGCGCGAGTTCGCGCACCTGCAACGGCTCGGGCTCGACTTCTACGAGCGGGAGATGGCCGGACGGATCATGACCCGGATGACCACCGACGTCGACGCGTTGTCCGCGTTCCTGCAGACCGGGCTTGTCACCTCCGTCGTGTCGCTGGTCACGTTCGTCGGAATCGCCGTGGTGCTGGCCGCCATGGACCTCGGTCTCGCGCTGATCGCCTTCGTGGCGCTGCCGTTCGTGGTGGTTGCGACCGTGGTGTTCCGCAGGTTCTCGTCCCGGGCGTACAGCGACGCCCGGGAGAAGGTCGGCATCGTCAACGCCGACCTGCAGGAGAACGTCGCCGGACTGCGGGTGGCGCAGGCCCTGGGCCGTCAACAGACCAACGCCGACGGCTTCGCCGCGCGCAGCGACGCGTACCGCAGATCACGGATGCGGGCGCAGACCGCGATCTCCATCTACTTCCCGTTCGTCGCGTTGCTGTCGGAACTGGCTGCGGCCGCCGTGCTGGGATCCGGGGTGCAGCGGGTGGTCGCGGGGACGCTGACCGTCGGCACGTTGATGGCCTTCGTGCTCTACCTGGACTCGTTCTTCACCCCGATCCAGCAGCTGTCCCAGGTCTTCGACTCCTATCAGCAGGCGCAGGTCGGCCTGCACCGCATCGGCGAACTGCTCGACACCCCGACCTCCACCCCGCCGCCGGCCAACCCCGTACCCGTCGGGGCGTTGGCCGGCGACATCTGGGCACAAGCCGTCACGTTCCGGTACGCGACCGCCGATCCGCACCCGGGCGCCCCCGGGGCAACTGCGCCAATCGACGCCGCCGCTCCGGCCCGAACAACGCCGACCGGAACAACGCCGACCCGCCTACCGGCGACCGACACCGCCGCTGCGACCGACACCGCCGCTGCGACCGCCGCCCTCGACGGAGTCGACCTGCGGATCGCCGCGGGCCAGACCGTTGCCGTGGTGGGCGCCACCGGGGCGGGCAAATCCACGCTGGTCAAACTGATCGCGCGGTTCTACGACGTCACCTCGGGCGCGCTGCTGATCGACGGCACGGATGTCCGCGACTTCGACCTCGGCGCCTACCGCCGGCGGCTCGGCGTGGTCCCGCAGGAGCCCCACCTGTTCAGCGGAACGGTCCGGGACAACATCGCCTACGGACGACCGGACGCATCCGACGCTGAGGTGGAAGCGGCCGCACGGGCGGTCGGCGCGACCGCGGCGATCGCCGGACTGGCGGGCCGTTTCCGGCATCCCGTCACCGAACGCGGCAAGAACCTGTCCGCCGGCCAACGCCAGCTGATCTCGTTGGCCCGCGCCGAACTGGTGAACCCGGACATCCTGCTGCTCGATGAGGCGACCGCCGCGTTGGACCCGGCGGCGGAGGCGACGGTGCTGGCCGCCACCGACCGGCTCTCCCGGGGACGCACCACTGTGGTGGTCGCACATCGGCTCACCACCGCGGCCCGCGCCGATCGGATCGTGGTCATGGACCACGGCCGGATCGCCGAAACCGGACGTCACGACGAACTGCTCGCGCGGGAAGGTGCCTACAGCCGGCTGTACGCCGAGTTCCGTTCGGCGCAGGATGCGGCGCCGGTGCCCGAGGTAGCGCAGGTGGCACAGGTGGCACAGGTGGCACAGGTGGCACAGTGAGCAAACGTGCGCCGTTGAACGTTGCCGATCGACCACTCGTGGATCTCATAGAAACCTGCGGACGCACATCACGCCGCGTGTTTGGTGCGGAGCGTTAGCCTGGTTCATATCACCCTCAGAGCTCAGAACAGGCGGAGAACGACCGTGTCGTCAGCCACCGTGCCGGAATTCGGTCCCAATGATTGGTTCGTGGAGGAGAAGTACCAGCAGTTCCTCGCTGATCCAGAGAGCGTGGACCCGATCTGGCGCGACTTCTTTTCGGACACGGGCTCCGGGATCAGAGGCGCTGAAACGGTGGCAGGTAACGGCAAACCAGAGGGCGATCCGGCCGGTGAGAACCCGGTGACCGTGACCGCGGCGGGGTCCGCGAGCGCTGGCCCGACGGCTTCAGGCACCACAACTGGCTCCACCCCGCCCGCCCCGGGCTCGCGCGCCGTCCCGCCGCCTCCCCCGCCGCCGAACCGTCCGTCCGCCAAGGCCACCCCGACCCCGCCGGCCACCGCGACCGCGCAAGCGCCCGCCGTCAACGGTGCAGCCGATAATGCCCAAGCCAAGCAGCCGACCACCAAGACATCGGTCCAGCCGACGTCGGGAATGACGAATTCGCCACCCCCGCCGCCCGCTCGGGCAGGCGGCAAGGAAGCCGTCGACCGGCCGCAGGCCACCGGCCGGCCGACCCGTCCCGCCACCACCGCCACCCCCGACGACATGGTGGCTGCCAAGGCGGCGAAGGACGCGAGGGCCGCCCAGGACGCGGAGGGCTCCGGCGAGACCGTTGGGCCCATACGCGGTGCTGCGGCGACCGTGGTGAGGAACATGACGTCGTCGCTGGAGGTGCCGACGGCCACCTCGGTGCGGGCGGTGCCGGCGAAGCTGATGGCCGACAACCGGATTGTGATCAACAACTTCCTGAAGCGGAACCGCGGCGGGAAGATCTCCTTCACGCACCTGATCGGCTACGCCATCGTCCGGGCGATCGCCGATCACCCGAGCATGAACCGGCACTTCGCGGTGG